>PAZT01000024.1 GCA_002716165.1 Deltaproteobacteria bacterium
ATAAAAAAATTGAAAATCAGACTTTTAATGTTGGTTATCAAAACATGTCGATTAATGAAATTGCAAATTTAGTTAAGGAAGTAGTTGAGCAAGAATATCCAGGTAAAGACAAAATTGAAATAATAAAGACTTCAAGCGATGATAATAGGTCTTATCATATTAACTCAGATAAAATTGAAAGAATTTTGGGTTTTAAACCGAAAAGATCAATAGAATTGGCAGTTAAAGATTTATGTGATGCTTTTAAAGAAAATAAAATCTTAAACTCCTTTGATAATGATTTGTATTTTAATGTTAATAGATTAAAGAATATAAGCGCAAAATGAAAAAAAGAAGAAAAATAGCATTAGTGACAGGTGGCGCGGGATTCATAGGAAGCCACATGGTAGATTTGCTTTTATCAAAAGGTTTTTCAGTTCGAATTATTGATAATCTTACGGGCGGACATAAAAAAAACTTAAAACATTGTATAAAAAATAAAAAAATAAAATTTAGAAATTTTGATATTTGTAAGTTAAAACCTAATGATAATTTTTTTAAACAAGTCAGTTATGTTTTTCATTTTGCCGGAATCGGAGATATAGTTCCTTCTATAGAAAATCCAGATAGGTATATGTTAAATAATGTACAAGGCACAATTAAAGTTTTAGAGGCATCCAGATATAATAATATTAAAAAATTTGTGTATGCCGCATCCGCTTCTTGTTATGGAAAGACAAAAGGATTAACAAATGAAAATCAAAAAATTAGCATTGAACATCCTTATGGATTAAGCAAATATTTAGGAGAAAAAGCAGTTATGCACTGGAACAAAGTTTATAAACTGCCCGCGAATTCATTGAGAATCTTCAATGCTTATGGACCCAGAGTAAGAACAACCGGAGCTTATGGGGCCGTAATTGGTGTTTTTTTAAAACAAAAAATAAAAAAAAAACCACTAACTATAGTTGGAAACGGAAAACAATCTAGAGATTTTGTTTATGTATCAGATGTTGCCAAGGCCTTTTTTGCTGCCTCAACTACAAAAATTAGTGGTCAAATTTATAATGTTGGTACAGGAAAACCAGAGACCGTAAATACTTTGGCAAAACTAGTTGGTGGTAATAAAACATTTATACCTGATAGACCAGGTGAACCCAGGGTATCAAAAGCAGATATAAGAAAAATTAAAAAAGAACTAAAATGGAAACCAACTGTTAAATTCAAAGATGGAATTAATATTTTGTTAAAACTNATAAATAATTGGCNAGANGCTCCGCTTTGGACACCCAAAAAAATAAAAANAGCAACTAAGCTTTGGTTTAATTTTTTATCTAAATAGCAAATTATGAAAAGCATTTTNCCCNANCAATATTCTGAAAAAATAATCAATATTAAAAAATTGAAAAAGCTTGTTGGAGACATGCCAAGAAAAAGGAAAATAATATTGTGTCANGGGAANTTCGATGTTGTTCACCCNGGCCATGTCAGACACTTAACTTATGCAAAAACAAAAGCAGATATACTAGCGGTAAGCATTACTGCAGACAAATATATNGAAAAGGGAATATATAGGCCATTTGTACCAGAAAATTTAAGAGCACTAAATTTAGCAGCTTTTCAAATGGTTGATTATGTNATTATTGACTACAATCAAAAACCTTTAAANAATCTNTCTATCTTAAAACCAGATTATTTTGCTAAGGGCTTTGAATATTCTTCAGGCCATATNCCTCCAGCAACAANAGANGANGCAANAATNGTTAGTAGTTANGGAGGGGAAATGATATTTACNCCNGGTGATGTAGTNTATTCNTCAACAAAACTNCTAAATTTATCACAGCCNAAAATAGNAAATGAAAAATTAATTGATTTAATGAAAACAAATAAAATTTCATTTGATCTCTTAANAGATACCTTAAAAAAATTAAAAGATTTAAGGGTTCACGTTGTTGGAGACACTATAATTGATTCTTANACAAGAACAAATCTTATAGGCGGGNATACAAAAACNCCTACTCCAAGTGTGTTATATCAGGAAAAAAATGATTTTATTGGTGGGGCGGGAATNGTTGCGCAGCANTTAAAAAACGCAGGAGCCAAAGTATATTTTACAACAGTTTTAGGAGACGATTATTTNAAAAAATTTGTAATNANTAAAATGAAAAAAATGAAAATTTCAATAAATGGCATTGTTGATCCAACCAGACCAACTACCAATAAAAACGTTATATTATCTGGAATTTATAAACTTTTAAAAATTGATAAAGTAGACAATCAACCAATTTCTGAAAAAATATTNAAAAAAATTATTGCATCAATTAAAAAGTATAANTGTGATGTTATAATTTTTAGTGATTTTAGACATGGCATATTTAATAAAAATAGNATTCCNGACTTTACCAAAGCAGCACCTAAGAAAATATTTAAAGTAGCTGACAGCCAAGTGGCAACAAGATGGGGAAACATAACTGATTTTTGGGGATTTGATNTAATAACACCAAATGAAAGAGAGGCCAGGTTTTCTTTAGCAGATCAAGANTCCAGCATAAGTACTTTAACCAGAGAGCTAGGAAAAAAATCTAATTTTAAAAATATAATTCTCAAATTNGCTGAAAGAGGNATTGTTTCAGTAAACAGACAGAAGAAAAAAAATTACAATGGAAAGGATAAAACAATAGCTTTTGCCCTNCCATCTTTTACTAATAAAATAGTAGATACGACTGGAACAGGGGATGCTCTTTTATCATATTCAGCTTTATCACTAGTTAAAACCAAATCGCTGGTCGTTTCGAGTATATTNGGGTCTATTGCNGCAGCATGTGAATGNGAAAAAGATGGAAATGTTTCTATTAAACCAGAAGAAATAATTAAAAAAATAAATCAAATTCAANATTCCTCAAGTTANAAAGTACAAAAATAAAAAATAATGTNTGTTGTATATGTATCNGTTTTTGTCTAAAAATGNNTNAATGAGCAACAGNTACCAGNATTAGGTTTTGAATGTTTATAGAATCAAAATTTCAAAATAATACAGTNATAAAGCCATCTGATATAAATAGNNANTTTATATCTCTATTTAATAGGCCAGGACCGTATTACAGNAGTTANCCNGTTTTAAGCGAATGGAAAAAANCAAAAGCTGATTTTCTTTACAAGAATGCACTAAAGACATATTTTTTGGAAAACCCAAATAATCCAATTTATCTTTATCTACATATCCCATATTGNGCNAAACTTTGCTACTATTGTAGCTGCAGACTTCATATTTCCAATAATAGAGAAGTTATAAATGNTTTTGTTAAAACACTTATTAAAGAGTGTAATATGTTNGAGAATTTTTTTANCGAAAATAAAATTAAACCAAATATTAAAGAAATTCATTTAGGCGGTGGAACNCCTTCTCATCTTACCGTTCACGAACTAACTCAGATCATAAATAGTTTAAAAAAATTTGTTGATATAAAAAATTTATGTGAATTTTCAATGGAAATTGACCCAAGAACTGTAAACTTTGANCATTTTGATCATTATTCATCACTAGGAGTAGACCGNATATCTTTTGGAGTTCAGGATTTTGATCTTAATGTTCAAAAAAAAATAAATCGTGTTCAACCATTTAAATTAATCGAAACCCTTATGAAACAAGAGATTAAAAAGAAATTTAAAGGTGTTAATTTTGATCTTCTNTATGGNNTGCCAGCACAGACNTTGGAAACTTTTAGAGAGACAATAAAATTAACTAAACAATTATCTCCAGAAAGAATTACNCTTATTAGGTATGCACATATTCCTAAAAAAAGAAAACATATAAAATCAATGATNAAGGAGAAAGATCTTCCAAATACAAAAGATTTACCTTACATGTTNGTTGAATCTGCGGANTCATTAGTCGAAGGAGGNTATTCATGGGTTGGTATTGACCATTTTGCCAAAAAAAGTGATGANTTAGCTATAGCTAAAGAAGAAGGTAAAGTTTACAGAAATTTTGGCGGGGAAACTCCTGGATTTACCAAAGATATTATTTGCTTAGGACCCTCATCGACTAGCTCTTTTGGAAAATACTATACCCAATCAACTTATGATTTGCATGAATACAGAAATAAAATTAANGAAGGTATTTTTCCGATATCAAAAAACTANATTTTAAACAATGACGATATAATNCGAAGAGAGTGTAANTTCGAACTTCAATGTAATCAAGTATTAAATATCAAAANAATTAATGAGAAATANAAAATAGATTTTACAAAATATTTNTCTGAAGAGACAAAAAAATTAAAAGACTTAGAAAAGAAAGGTTTTTTACATTTAACAAANNACCAAATAAAAGTGACAACAGTAGGCAGGTATTTTGTTAGACANATCTGTAGNGTTTTTGANAAATTTTTAAATGAGAATTCTCAGTANGANGTTCATGGAAATTAANTAGNTATNNAAAATATGAATANAACAAANCAATTTTTACACACAAANAANNTAAANANTAATTCTGNAATCTCTCAAGATGATAAACTTAGAGAAGCAAAAGAATATATAGATANNATTATGAANGGAAAAAAAATAAANAAAATTTTATTTGTNAATCCGCCAGATGTAGATGAAGCAATTTTTGATTATAGCATTGCTAAAAGAGGNAGAGCAAATAACTATCCTTCCTACGGACTTGGTATTCTTGCTGCTCANTTAAGAAAAAAAGGATACGAAATTGANATCTGTAATTTAAATCACGAANTCTTAAAAAAANTATATGATTNAAAATTACAAGATAANTTTAATTATGTAGATTGTTGGCAAAAAATAATNGTTAAAAAAATAAATGATTTTAAGCCTGATATTATAGGTGTGAGNTGTTTATTTTCTGTTACNCACAACTCTTTTAAAAAGGTCTGTAANTTTATAAAGTCAGAATTTATATCAACCCCANTTATTGTAGGNGGGGTTCATATNTCTCATGATGTAAANGGGGTACTGAAAGATTTGGAGGGTGTTGATTTTGTNTCACTTTACGAAGCTGATCTAGCTCTTCCAAATTTACTTGAGATTATAAATGGAAAAAAAGATATTGGCAAAATCGCTCAGTTTGCCTATAAAAAAAATAATGAAGTACATACATTTGAAAACAGACTAGTACCGGACGGTCATACTATGAGTGTAATGCCAGCTTATGATATTATGGACATCAAAAACCATTCTAAGTATGGCGTAATAGGATCATGGCATGGTTTACTCAAAAAAGGCACTGTAGTTTCAACTTGCCAATCAAATAGAGGTTGTAGGGCAGCATGCACATTTTGCAATGTAAGAACTTATCACGGCAAAACTGTTAGACACAGAACTATAGATTCCGTTGTTGATGAGCTGCTTTGTCTTCAAAATGATTATGGGGTGGAACATATTGTTTGGTTAGACGATGATCTATTAAAGGATCAAAAAAGAACAATATCAATGTTTAATGAAATGGTTAGAAGAAATGTAAAATTAACCTGGGATGCTACAAATGGAGTTATAGCTCATTCTCTAAAAAAAATGGAAATTGTAGATGCAGCACACAAAAGCGGATGTATAGGCATGCATGTTGGTATAGAGTCTGGGAATCCAGAGGTTTTAAAACAAATTAGAAAACCTGGCACAGTAGAGACTTTTATAGAGGCTGCAGAAGTATTAAATAAATTTCCATCGATTAATACAAGAGCTTTATTAATGCTTGGCTTTCCTAAAGAAACACTGGGAATGATATTTGATACAATTAAGCTTGCAGAAAAAATAAATTTTGATTGGAGCAATTTATCAATTTTACAACCATGGAAAGGAACTCCAATATATCAAGAGATGGCAGAAGATGGATTGCTAGGGAAAGAGGAAGGGACTTTAGACACAGAAGATAATGACAAAGCTCCTTATCAACTGGGTACATATTCAAGACAAAGAGCAATTGAAATGGGAAAAATTCAAGAAAAAGAGAAATCAAATGGAAAAAGAAATTTTGGTTTTCTTGAAAAAATCAATGCTAGGGACCTTAATGCTGTACCAAGCCCTAAAGAGTTGGATGATATTTGGTTTTATATGAATGTTAGAATAAACTTCTCTAGGCTTTTAAGAGAAAATAGGCCAATTAAAATAAAACAACAGTACAGTTTTTTAAATCACGTTTCTAACAAAACAGCTCCAGACAATGCAATGTTAATGTATTTCTTCGCTTTAATGCAAAAGAAACATCTAGGATCTATTGATAAAGATTTAAAAATCAGATTGAAAAAAAGACTTGAAAATTCTGTCTACTGGAGAGAAAGATTCAAATTTTTTGATTTGCGAGAGGAGCACGTAAATGATGAAAAATTTCCTCAACACATTAAGGACGGAGGTATTCCAAAGGGTTTTCAGAAAGAAACAGATATTTTTAACTTTCCATCTGACACCATTAATTAAATTATGACAAAAATAAGCTTCAAGAGTATTTGGGAGGATTGTGAAAAAAAAAATAATTATCCAAGTAGAGCTAATAATATCAAGGTGGTTGACTATAAAGATTTTGAGAAAAATGTTACAGAAGAAAAAGAAAGTTTTGTTTTAGACATTGTAAACTCCTTATACTCAGGAGACATATACATTCTCAAAGGAGCTTATACAAAAGAATTTATGAACAGCCTTAGAGTAAGAACTTTCGATTATTTCAAAGAAAAGCCTTCTGAATTTCATAAAATGTTGGAGGGTTGTCCTGATTTTCATAGAAAAATAGATATTGAAACAGGAAAGAAATATGCATTAAGATTGTGCAAACATTCATTTTACTTTTATCCTTGGAACAATGACCCTCTTAATATTTTTAATCCAATTTATAAAAGATGGAGAGTAATAAAAAAACTAATGGGAATGAATCCAGAGGCCTTTGAACAAAACACCCCAAAGGATGGTGTGATTGATAGAATTCAAATAGTTCAATATCCATCAAAAATTGGTTACCTCGAACCTCATACTGATCCACATAAACACCAAAGATTATTTCATAGTGCTTACATGAGTAAAAAAGGTAAAGATTTTTCGGGACTAGGGTTTTATGCAATAGACAAAAAAGACAAAATTTTAGAAACAGAAGATCATATCGATGTTGGAGATATCGGCATTGGTTATGCAACTGTTTACCATGGAGTTGCGCCTGTAAACTTAAACAAAGAACCTGATTGGCAAGATGTAAATGATGGTCGATGGTTTTTATCTTTATATAGCAATGAGACAGATATTCACAAAAAAAGACACACAAGCAGTGGTGTTTCAGAAAAATTGAATTTTAGTAAAAATATAAAATCGCAAGTTTATCCTTTGGAAATATTAAGTTAATTTCTTAAATTTAAAATTCTAAATTTATCATGAAAGTAGTTATAGTTGGAATGGGCATACAAGGCCTTAAACGAAAGAAAATTTTGGGTAAAAATTTTTGCTATTCAGTTGATAGTGCTAAAAAAGCAAATTTTAAATCAGTCAAAGCTGTTCCTATGAAAAGTTATGATACAGTTTTTATATGCGTTCCTGATGAAAAAAAGTATCAAATAGCCAAGTATTGTCTTCAATACAAAAAAAATATTTTAGTAGAGAAACCCTTTCTTTTAAAGGATGAGAAAAAATATAAATTATTGAAAGGTTTAGCAGATAAAAATAATTTAGCTTTTTACACAGCTTATAATCACCGTTTTGAACCAGGTTTAGAAAAAATTAGAGATCTTATTGCAAAAAAATCAATAGGAAAAATTTATAGATGTAGAATATTTTACGGAAACGGAACTTCATTATTGGTTAAAAAAAGCAAATGGAGAGATAAAAAACTTGGAGTAATCTCAGATATCGGATCACATTTGATTGATATTTGTATGTTTATTTTTGGTAAAAACTTAAAAAAAATTAAATTATTAGAGGCTAATAAGTTTGAAAATAAAGCCTACGATCATTCAATTCTAAGTTTAAATATAAATTCAATTAGTATTGAACTCGAGATGACACTGTGTTCATGGGAGAACACTTTTAATTTTGATATAATTGGATCAAAAGGATCAATTCATATGAATTCTTTGTGTAAGTGGTCTGATAGCAATGTAACCTTAAAATCAAGAAAATATCCTTCTGGTTTCCCGAAAATAAAAAAATTTTCATTCAAAAAAGGCGATCCGACTTGGAAAAAAGAACATTCTTTTTTTAAAAAAATGATTAGAAAAAAAAAAAATAAAACAACTTTTTTAAAAGACATTTTGATTAGCAACTACCTTAAAAAAATAAAATAAGTAATTTAAATGAAATTAATAAAAAAAATAATTTTGGGAATATTAAAAATATTTGATTATCAAATATCTAAGATCCAAAAGGATGAGGCACATATTCAAGAGTATAATAATTTTCTATTTAAACAAAATAAACTCGACAAAAATTTCAAAAAAAGTCTGGAAATATTTTTTAAACTTAAAAAAAAATGGAAAAAAAAATTAATATATCCCTTTAACGAAATAGAAATTATTCCAGCAAAAGTATTCATGGGTGCTTTTGGAAATTATATTGGTTTGCTTACATTATTAATGGCAAATAAGTATAAATTAAGAAAACAAAAAAAACTAGTTTGTTATGTTCCTAAACATCTTAAATTTAATAATGATTGTTTAAAAAACTATTTTCAAAACTTTGTCAGAATTTACAGAAAAGAAATTTTCAGCAAAACGTTTATAAAACAACATGAAATAGATACAGGTTCTATTACAGAATTTGATAATTTTGCACTACCATTACATGAGTCAAAAAACTTTATTGAACAAAAAAAAAAAAACGACAAACCTTTTTTAAAATTAAAATCAACACATATAAATGAAGGAAATTTTATTTTAAAAAAAATGGGAATAAAAAAAAATGAAAAGTTTGTAACATTACATATAAGGCAATTTGGATGGCGTGGAGAGACTAAACAAAACACTAATGAAAATTTCAGGACTCCAAGTGTTAGTAATTATATTGATACTATTAAGTATTTAACACAAAAAAAAATAAAAGTTATTTTAGTTGGTAATAATAATTACAAATTTGAAAAAATTAAAAATTTTATAAATTATTCGAACTCAAAATTTAAATCAGATAGTATGGATATATTTTTAGCTGCCAAATCTTTATTTTGTATCGCCAATCCTTCTGGATATTACGTAGCTTCTTTATGTTTTGGTACACCTGTTTTACTTACTGATGTCGCACAATATAGTAATTATTTTATACTAACTAAAAAGGACATGTTTTTACCTCGTCCATTAAAAAAATCAGGAAAATCTATTCCATTATTAGATTGTTTTAAATCACCAATGAATCATATCTTCAGTGATAAGCATCTACAAACTCTCTCCGTTAAAGCAATAGAAAATTCACCTACAGAGATAAAGGAGTCAGCTAAAGAAATGTTAAAAAAAATATATTCTAAAAAAGAAACGAATTTACAGAAACTATTTAAAAAAAAACTTAATAAAAAGTTTAGGATTACTAATAATTATAGTTTTGGTCTTAAAGCAAATGCAGGTATACCTAATTACTTCCTTGCAAAACATTTTTAAAAAAATTGCAAACATTTAATTCATTAAAAAAGTTTTTTTCAGTCTTAGAATTTAAGATAAAAAAAAATTTATTTTTATTATTTTTTTTTAAAGTAATTTCTGGTTTATTTGATATGCTTGGCGTAGCATCTTTAGCCCCAGTAATACTTATTTTAACAAAAGACAGTATTTTAGACACAAACAAATATGCTTTATTCATAAAAGATTTACTTGCGATAAATAATCAAGAATTAATGGCTCTCATTGTTCTTTTATCTAGTGTAATTATTTTATTTAATATTCTTCTTAGATTTTTAATTTCGTGGGCAGATCAATATGTCAGCTCTAAAACATTCTTTAGTTTCACGAACAAAATTTATAGTTACTATATAAATCAGTCTTATCAGTACTTTATTAATAATAGTACCTCTGACCTAACAGACAAAATAGTAACAAGAATTAAAGCAGGATCGCATGCTTTAATCTCATCCTTACTAATTATGATTAGTTCTTTCTTTACATTAATTTTCTTAACAGCGCTTTTAATATTTGTTGATAGCAAAGTGACAATTGTAATATTTGTTATAATTTCAATATCTTATTTATTAATTTTTCTACGAGTAAAAAATAAAATTAATGAGTTTGGAAAGTTTTTACCAAAAAATTCAAGAAATGTAACAAGACTAGTAACACAATCACTTAAATCAATTAAAGAAATAATAATATTTAAAAATTCAAGCTTTTATTCAGATCAAATGAATAATTTAACAAATGTTTATAGAAAAAATATAATAAAATACTATTTATTAAATATTTTACCTAAAAATATGATTGAGTTTTTAGCTTACACCTTAGTTTTCTCTTTACTAATTTATTACATAACTTTTGATCTTGATTTTGGCAATCTTTTGTTAGTTATTGGATTATATGCTGCTTCTTTTCAAAGAATGTTACCCGCATATCAAAGTTTTTTTAATGGTTATAATAATTTAAAAGTCGCTACATATTCGTTTGATGTTATTTATAACGATCTTTTAAATGCAAAAATAAATAAACCTAGGATTACAGGTAGTGAAAAAATTATAGTAAGTCAAAATATTTTATTCAAAAATTTAAAATTTAAATATAAAAAGGATCAAAAAGAAAATACAATAGATATAGAAAATTTTGAAATTGGTAAAAATAAATTAATTGCAGTCACTGGTTTATCAGGATCAGGTAAGTCAACCTTTTTAAATATTTTTTGTGGTTTAATACCTCCAGATTCTGGAGAAATATTTGTTGATGGTCGAAAAGTAAACTACTCAAATTACGAAGGAGTAAGAGATAATATTTCTTACATTTCTCAAACACCCTTTCTGGCAGATGATACAATCGTTAATAATATTGCTTTGGGAGAAGATACTAAGAAGATTGATTTTGAAAATATCAAAACATCTTGTGAAATAGCAGGTATTAAAGATTTTATAGAAACTTCATTAGATAAAAAATATGAAACTTTTATTGGTGAAGATGGCATTAAACTTAGTGGGGGTCAAAAACAGAGAATCTGTATAGCTCGTGCTATTTATAAAAATAGAAATATATTAGTTTTTGATGAAGCAACAAATTCATTAGACGAAGAAAGTGAGCTTAAAATTATCAATAATTTCCGAGAAATTTTTAAGGAAAAAATTATAATTTTTGTTACCCACAGAACAAATATTCTAAAAAAATTTGATAAAACAATTATATTCAAAAAAAAATAAACACATGAATTTAAGAGTTGGATTTGTTGGCTTGTCACATTTAGGCTTAAACTACTTAGCAGCAGCAGCAGAAAAAAACTTTAAAACCATCGGTTTTGACATGAATTCAAAATTAATATCAAAACTCAATAAATTTGATGTTCCATTATCGGAGCCTTATTTAGAAAAAAATTTAAGAAAAAACAAAAATTTAATAAGCTTTTCAGATGATTTTTCATTAATAAAAAAATGTGACATTGTATTTATATCACAAGATGTGAAGACAAATAAAAATGGAACTGGAAAATTAGAAGATATAAAATTCTTAATCAATTATACAAAAAAATTTATTAAAAAAGAAACAATTTTGGTTATTTTATCTCAAATACAACCTAAATTTATGAAAAATATAAAATTTGATAAAACAAGGTTATTTTATCAGGTAGAAACATTAGTTTTTGGTCGAGCAGTTGAAAGGGCTTTGTATCCAGAAAGAATTATAATTGGTTGTTATAATAAAAATATACCAATTAAAAAAAAGTATTTGGTTTATCTCAAAAAATTTAAGTGCCCTTTAATTAAAATGAAATATGAAAGCGCTGAGTTGACAAAAATTGCAATCAATACTTTTTTAACATCATCAATTACAACAACCAATGTCTTGTCTGAGATTTGTAATAGAGTTTCTGCCGATTGGAGTGAAATTAAACCAGCTATTATGCTGGACGAACGAATTGGAAAAAAGGCTTATCTAAATCCAGGCCTAGGAATTTCAGGCGGGAATTTAGAAAGAGATATATCCTCTTTAAAAAAATTAATAAAATCTGATAAAAACCTTAAGCTTTTAACGGATTCGTTCGAAAAAAATTCCAAATATATGAAATCTTGGGTTTACAGAATCTTGAAAAAAAGAAAATTATTAAATAATTCAAAAAATTCTTTCTCCATACTAGGAGTCTCATACAAAGAAAATACCAATTCAATAAAAAATTCACCCTCAATAGAATTAATTCAATCTTTGAAAGGAAAAAATTTAAGAGTTTATGATCCGAAAGCTGTACTTCAATACAAACAACGGAATTGTATTCAATTTAAAAGCATAGACCAGGCGCTTTTAAAATCAAAAATTTTAATTTTAATGGTACCGTGGAAAGAATTTAAAAATATAAAAGTAAAAAAAAATATCAAATTAATTATTGATCCTTTTAGAATTTTAAAAAATAAAAATATTCCAAAAAAAAAGATTGAATATTATTCTTTAGGTAAATAAATTTTAAATGATAAAATTTTTATATAAAAAAGAAAAAAAACCAAAAAGAGTTTTAGTAATTGGTTCAAGCGGAATAATCTCTAAAAATCTTTGTAAAAGGCTGGATAGAAAGTCAATTAATTACAAGGTAATAGGAAGCAGGCAGATAAATTTAAAGAAAGATAAAAATGCTTCTTTAAAAATTTCTAAAATTTTAAAAAAAAACGATACTATCATTCTTCTAGCTGCTGAAGCTCCAGTTAAAAATATCCAAACACTTTTGAACAATATTCAAATAATTAATTCTATAGTTGACGGGATTGAAAAAAATAAAATATCTAATTTAATTTACTTAAGCTCTGACGCCGTATATTCAGACTCAAAACTAAAACTAAACGAGAAATCCAAAACCATTCCTAATAATTTCCATGGAATGATGCATATAATTAGGGAAAAAATTCTAGAAAATAAATATGAAAATAAATTAGCAATAATTAGACCAACAATGATTTATGGTAAATTTGATACTCATGATGGTTATGGTCCCAATAAATTTATGAGATTAGCACTAAAAAATTCTAATATTTTTTTATTTGGTAAAGGCGAGGAGCGAAGAGACCATGTTTATATAGATTTAGTTACCGAAGTATTAGTAAAGTGTATAAACAGAAAAGCCATCGGAAAACTTAATTTGGTGTCGGGACAAATAATATCTTTTAAAAAAATAGCATTAGAAATAATAAAAATTACCAACAGCAAGTCAAAAATAAAGTATTTAAGGAGAAAAGGTTCAATGCCACACAATGGATATAGACCTTTTAACATTGATCTTTTAAGAAAAAAATTTGGAAAAATTAAAAATTATAACTTAAAAGACGGGGTCAAAAAATATTTTGAGAAACTAAATAAATGAAAGTTGAAATATTAGATCTAAAACAAAGATACCAAGAAGAAAAAGTTGGACTTCTCAAATGTATAAAAAGAGTGCTTCAAAAAGGTAACTTAATTTTAACACCTGAAGTAGAACGTTTTGAAAAAGCAGTAAGCAAATTTACCGGATCAAAATACTGTTTGGGAGTTAATTCAGGTACGGATGCTTTAATGTTGAGTTTGTGGGGTGCGGGTGTCAAAAGAGGCGATGAAGTTATAACATCGCCGATCTCATTTATTGCTACCTCAAACTCTATATCTCATATATGTGCTACCCCAGTTTTTGTAGATATAGATGATGATTTAAACATTAATCCGGATTTAATAGAAAAGGCTATAACTAGAAGAACCAAAGCAATTATGCCAGTTCATTGGACAGGAAGAGTTTGTAACATGGATAAAATTTTGAGAATTGCAAAAAAATATAATCTTTTAGTAGTCGAAGATGCTGCTCAAGCTATGGGAGCATATTTTAAAAACAAACACGCAGGAACCTTTGGAAAAATATCAGGTTTTTCTGCTCACCCATTCAAAAATTTAAATGCAGTTGGTGACGCCGGTTTTGTAATAACGAATGAAAAAAGACTCTATGACAAAATTAAAATGTATAGAAATCATGGACTTAAGGGCAGAGATAATGTTGAAATGGTGGGCATTAATTCCAGATTAGATTCTTTGAATGCGGAGATCTTAAGTTTTAGATTAAAACGTTTAAATAATATTATTGCAAGAAAAAAGAAAAATATAAATTATTACAAAAAATATTTAAAAAGTGGCTCTATAAAAATTATTCCTGAAAGGAAAAGTGAAAAAAGTTCACACTCGATGTTTGTTACATTATGTGAGGACAGAGACAAATTACAAAAATACTTAGAAAAATTTAAAATTCAAACCAGAGTTTATTATAAAACCCCTCTGCATTTGTACAAAGCTACAAAATATCTTAAATATAAAAAAGGAGATTTACCAAAAGCAGAAGAGTTTTCAAAAAAATTTTTATCTTTACCTTACCATCAACATCTTAGCAGATCCCAAATAAGATTTGTTTGTAAAAAAATTAATGATTTTTATGGTTAAAAAATGAGAGTTCCATTTAATTATTTACCTTACCAATTTAGTCAAACAAAGAAATATTTTAGAGAATGGAAAAAATTGATCAAATCATCTGAATTTACATTAGGACCTTTTGTTGAAAGATTTGAGCGTTCATTTGCAAAATTTGTTGGTGTTAAACATTGTATATCTACAAACAACGGCACAGACGCTCTAATTTTATCACTAAAGGCTTTGGGTGTAAAAAAAGGAGATGAAA
>PAZT01000001.1 GCA_002716165.1 Deltaproteobacteria bacterium
TCAGGTGTGCCACCAAAAGTAGCTGAACTGTATCCATTTAGGATATATGAAAAACTAAGATCCATATTTGTTTTTTGATTGTTTAACTCCTGCTCCAACTGATATCGATTTTGATCAAGTGAAGCATTTAATGAACTAATCTGAGTGTCATTTTTATATATTTTTTCAAAAAGCGAATTTATTTCATCTGGGAAAATAAATTCGCCGGAGGGCCTGTCCAAGGGATAAAGTCCAACCGGCAAATACTTAAGATTTAAAATAGATCTAACCTGGTCTTCAACACTCTTAACATCCAAACGGGAAGAGAGCAAACTTTGACGGTCTCTCATAAGCTGAGTTTCAGAAACTCTTACTTCTGTTGCATTTAGAAGGCCTGCTTCCAGTCTTGCATGATTATCACGTGTTAGTTTTTCTGAAAGTGCAACTGCCTTCTTCTTAACTTCAACAGTTTCCAAAATACCCACTAAATCCCAATAAATTGTTGCAACCTGCTTCAGTAGTGACAACTCCGACGCTTGAGTATTTAACCTTCCCTTAGCTAAACCAACCTCTGCAATCCGTACTGGCAATTCATTAAAATCACTGCCCCAATCCTGAAAAAAAGGTATAGTTACGGTACCTGTTAAACTTGCGCTGCTTATTGAATCACCGCTAGTTCCAGAAGTAACTTCACCCCCAAACTCATCAACAGATATCGCGGTGGAAGTTTTAGTTTGTTCAGAATAAGTTAGACCGTAGGTAATTCCACTGTCTGTACTCTTACTATACGCTGAAGAAAATGAAAGACTGCTCGTGGAAGCTCCTGAAAGTTCAGAACTTGAACTGCTTGAAGATAAGCTAAGTGAAGGAGTATTTGCGAAACCAAAACTTGTGGTCACACTAGGAGTATTTCTCTCCTGAGCAGCTACCACTAAACGTTGAGCTACATCTTCGCCCAGCTTTGATGCTTTTAGAGTGAGACTTCGTTCAATTGCAAGCTTCAAAACTAATTTAAGCGGCACTTCAGCCATTTCACGTCCATCAAATTGCCTCAGGCTAACCTGTTCAAGTAGCATTGCACTTGACTCATCAAGTTTTTCTTGGGACTGTCCCCGAACATAGCTCCAAAAAATAAGACACAACAAAGGTAAGATAAATGTAATTTTATTAATGATATTCAAATTTAGCCTTTTGCGTGAAAGATCTTCACTAATCAATAAATAATATAAAACCTGTAAATGATCGCGTATTTTATCGTATAATAAAAATGAAATCAATTCTATGTGTGTAATGACTCTTTCTAATTGAGTAAAAATGTTAATTTTGATATTAGCTCACCATGCATATTGCTTTTCTGTATTTATATTGATTTAAACACATGATTCATGCTATTTATAGCATTGAATATTTCTTCACAAATAAAATTAATGTAATATATTAGCGTGTATATTGATAAACATTATTCAAATTTTTGATAAGAATATATCATATAATTTATGTCAGATAAAAAAAACTTTAACGATCAGGATTGGAAAGAAAAGCTGACTCCGGAACAGTACGAAATATGCAGAAATAAAGGAACAGAGCCTCCTTTCAGTGGAAAATATCTTAATACTAAGTCTACTGGTACATACTATTGTTTGTGTTGTGGAAATGCTTTATTCCATTCTGAAAAAAAATTTGATTCAGGAACTGGTTGGCCAAGTTTTTGGGACCCAATTAATGTTCAGAGCGTAAGCACAAAAAAAGATTTGAGTTTGTCTATGTTAAGAACCGAAGTGCTCTGTAAACAGTGTGATTCACATTTAGGTCACGTTTTTGAGGACGGTCCAGAACCAACCGGGTTAAGATACTGCATTAACTCTGTCACACTGAAACTTGAAGAAGAATAGATTCTGAAGGCTTTATGAATCTGACTGGAAAACCTAAAATAATCCTATGACTCTTTCGATATAGTTAGTTATTTCATGATAATCTGTTCTGATGTGGATGGAGTAATATTAAATTACATTCAAGGATTTATTGATTTTACAATAAAAGAAAAAATCCCTTTTTCTCATAATCCTAACGTTTATGGTGTTATAAGCAACTTTCCTGACAACCTGAAAGTTCGAGATCAATTTTATTCTGGGGGATACCTTAGTCAACTAAATTTTTATGGCAATTCTTTAGAAATTCTGAATCTTCTTGCAAGCAAACATGAACTGCATCTTGTAAGTGCTCTAGAACCCACACAATCCAAAAAACGTGTCGAAAACTTGAGAATGTTAAATTATACTTCATTGCAATGCGTAGGTGATGATCGCAAGGAGAATGTCGTTGTCGAGGAAATTCAGCCTGATTTTATGATTGAAGACCGCCCAGAATTAATTGAGGCTTTCCACCTTGCTGGTATAAGTGTAATTTTTCCTGACTGGCATCCTTATACTAAAGGTATGGAAACTTTTGCAACACCTTTTTCATTTTGGAGTGAAGTTCCTAATTTACTAAGTAGATCTTTGAAAAAAGAATAAAACCTTTAACTGAATTTTCTAAAAGAATGGTAAGTTTATGCCTGAACAAAACTCAGTATATTTTGCTGGTGACATTTTTAATCACAAAGATCTTACAGGAAATTTGCTTCTGGCGGAGGCAATAGAAAGAGAATCTTCAGGAAACTTTGTTTGTGTTCTGCCACAGCATCTAGAGCAAAGTACGAATCGATCAATTGATATACGTAATAATGATCTAAGCAAAATTATAAATTCAGACCTAATCCTCGTTAATTTTGACGGCACAGAGCTTGATTCGGGGACTGTGATTGAATTTTTGTTTGCAAAGGCACTAGATGTACCTGCAGTAATCCTTCGTTCAGACTTTAGGTCTGCGGGTGACCAGGAAAGGGGCGATCCTTGGAACCTGATGTGTTCTGGGTATCCGCGAACGGCGAAATTAACTATTAATGCAATGGCCTGGTACCAGAAAGCTTGGGGTAATGGTGGGGGAACGAATGCTATACTTGCTCGTTTTTATAGTAAATTATCAAAAGCCATAATTTCGGAATTTGAAAATGTTTTTAATGAACCTTCACTTTTTGACAGCCAACAGATGCTTCGCAATATATATGAATGGGGACTGCGTTTTCCAGGGAACGGGTTATCAGACTTATTCACTGAACAGGAACTGGAAAATATTCTTGATAAAAAAAATAAAAAGGCTCTGCTTTAACATGATTAAAAACATTTGATGCAATTTGAGTCTGTAATTGGTTTAGAAATACATATACAGCTTGCTACTGAATCAAAAATTTTCTGCAGCTGTTCTACAGAATTTGGTAAACCTCCTAACACGAATACCTGCCCGGTATGCCTTGGTCTTCCTGGTGCTTTGCCTGTTCTAAACCGGAAAGTTCCTGAGCTTGCAGCAAAACTTGGACTTGCACTTAATTGTGAAATAAGAATTGACTCACAGTTTTCCCGAAAAAATTATTTTTATCCCGACTTGCCGAAGGCCTATCAGATTTCACAATTCGATCGCCCTATCTGCGAAAATGGATGGCTTGAAATAAACACTCAAGGGAGGGGTAAAAGCCGAATTGGAATAACTCGAATTCATATGGAAGAAGACGCGGGCAAACTAGTACATGATAATGCAAGTAGCGAAAGCAAGGTTGATTTGAACCGCGCTGGTGTACCTCTGTTAGAAATAGTTAGTGAACCTGATATTCGTTCAGCAGAGGAGGCAAAAGTATACATGGAAAAAATCCATGCAATAGCAACAACTATAGGTGTCTCTGACGGAGATATGGAAAAAGGGCATTTGCGCTGTGATGCAAATGTGTCTTTACGCCCAAAAGGACAAAAAGATTTTGGAACGAGAACAGAAACAAAAAATTTGAATTCTTTCCGTTTCGTTCAAAATGCTATTGATTATGAAATTGAAAGACAACGTGAAGAAATTCTTGATGATATAAAAATTGAACAGGAAACACGACTTTGGGACACTGACCGTAAAGTGACTTTTAGTATGCGCTCCAAGGAAGAAGCAGATGAATACCGTTATTTCCCTGATCCTGACTTACCTTTGGCAAAACTTTCTCATGAATTGATTGAAACCTTAAGAAGAAATCTACCAGAGCTCCCAGATTCAAAAAAACAGCGTTTTATGCAAGAATACGGATTAAATGAATACGATGCAGGAGTACTAACAGCTAGCCATGAACTATCTGAATACTTTGAAAAAGTTTTAGAAATTGGTGCCGTTCCCAAAATCGCCTGTAATTGGATAACAGGCGAATTGACTCGTGTGATGAATGAGTCTGCGAAAAATCTAAGTAAAATTAAGATGTCTCCAGAGAATCTAGCTAACTTAACAATACTTATTGATCAAGGAGAAATTAGCAGCAAGATAGCAAAAACAGTTTTTTCAGAAATTCTTGTTTCTGGTAAAACGCCTACTAAGATTATTGAAGAAAAAGGTTTAAAGAAAATAACTGATGAGAAAGAACTGGGCAAAATTGTGGAAGGATTACTTGATTCAAATCCTCAGCAAGTCAAACAGTACCGTGAAGGAAAAATAAAAGTAATCGGCTTTTTTGTAGGTCAGATGATGAAACAGACCCAGGGTAAAGGTGATCCTGCTATAATAAACCACTTATTAAAAAAGAAGCTGGATGGATAAAATGAAAAAAATCATAATTTATCTTGAGTGGGGATCAATTTTGGGACTCACATTTTGTGTTATCTGGATTTTTCTCATACTACCTATTGAAAGCAGTCAAGGTTTTCCACAAAAAATTATGTACCTACATGTTCCAACATTTATTGCTACATATTTAGCTTTCTTTGTTGTGTTCGCTTTTAGTATAGCCTATCTGTGGAAACGTGACTTGATGTTCGACCAGATAGCAAAAGTCTCAGCTGAAGTGGGTTTAATATTTTGTGCTCTTCTTCTGGTCACTGGGGCAATATGGGGTAGACCCACTTGGGGGACATACTGGGTTTGGGATGCAAGATTAACAACTACGCTCTTGCTTTTTCTAATATTCATGGGTTACTTCCTTCTGCGCATGTCTGTAAGTGACAGAGATAAAGAGGCACGATTGGCATCAGTTCTTGGTATCATAGGATGTCTTGATATACCAATTATTCACAAATCAGTTGAATGGTGGCGTACTCTGCACCAGCCTTCAACTCTGTTCAAGGTTGAATCAGGCAAGGCCAGTCCTTCAATTCCCCAAGAATTACTTAATCCTCTGCTCGCTTCGATAATTGTTATATTAGTTTTTTATCTTTATTTGCTTATACTGAGATTCCAAAGTGAAAAACGCAAGGAGGAGCTCAATCAACTTATTACAGAAACACAGTTTTAAAATGCTTTTAGGTGTTGAATATGTTGTTGCGGCCTATTTAATCTGGGTTTTTACGTTTGTATTTTATATTTTTATGACCAAACGTCGGATGAGAATTTCTAGCCAGACAATTGAGGCAATAAAGCAAAGAGTTTCTGAATCTTCAGATAATCCAGACAAAATGGAGGACATTGAAAACAAGGACTAAGTTTGTAATAGGAGGTGCTGTTATTCTGGCAGTTATAGTCGCATTATCCGTTCAGGAACTTCAGAAAATGACTGTTTTCTTTTATACTCCAGCGGAAGTGCTTGCAAGTCCAGCAGAATTTGAAGAAAAAACTATTCGCATAGGTGCTCTTGTGGAACAGGGAAGCGTGGATTGGAACGCACAGGCTATTCAGCTTTCATTTAATATTACTGAGGACGGTGAAAACTCAATTAATGTGATTTATGCAGGAGTCAAACCTGACCTTTTTCGAGAAGGCCAGGGAGTTGTTGTAGAGGGAAAAATGAATGGGCCAAGGTTTGAAGCCCGGCAACTGCTGGTAAAGCATAGTGAAGAGTATACCATTGAAACTGATCACAAAAAATCAAAAGAAGAATACTATAAATCAATTATGTCACAATAAATGTGTATTTAGCAGGAATTAAATAAGCAGTCAAAGATTTCTTAACTCTGTGCCCTGAAAACATTTATTCTGTACCCACCACAAATTATGTCTTCACGACTCCAGGAAATTCGTAACAACTATAAAGAAATAATCTCTACAAACCCTCACATCCGAAATAGGATGCTTGCAGTGGTTGTTCTATTGTTTCTGCTTATAGTACTTGTATTGTTTAGCATGCAAAAGGGGTTTTCTTTACTGGAGCATTCAGGATCACAGTTAATGGTTTTTGTGGCAATAAACGTTAATATTGTTCTGCTGGCTATAGTATTCTATTTGATTGCTCGGAATCTTCTCAAACTTTCATATGAACGTAAAAAACATGTCCTAGGAGTCAATCTCAAAACAAAACTTATTACCTCCTTCATTGTACTCTCACTGCCAGCTATGGGGTTCCATCTTTTTGCAAGTTACTTCATCGCAACAAATCTGGAATCATGGCTAAAAGGTCAGCAAGAATCAGTAGTTCAGAGTGCACAAAACGTTTCTGACGCATATCACCATAATCTACGCAAAACAATGGAGCTCCAACATTTAATATGGGCCAAATATATAAGTGAAAGCAAGGAGAAATTCAGTTCAATAAAACCTTTGAAGAATATTGAAGCCAATGTATCAATTTACTCCAAAGAGCAGGAACTTTTGGCTCAGTGGATGCAGTCCGAGATTTCTCAGACATATTGGACTGAACCCTCTTTAAATGAGTGGTATCAAATAAAATCCAAGAAACAAATTTGGTTTACTAAAGAATTAGAAGATCGCATCATTTTCCGTCATATCACTCATTTCTCTCATCAAAACAAACAAATATTTTTAGAAACTTTTTATCCTGCATCACCATATTCCTCGAATGCTATAAGTGAAATAATTTCACAGGGGCACAACACAAGGTTTTTGACAGAATCAGAGGACTTGGTGCGCGGATATTATTTGATCATTTTTTTGCTTATGACCCTATTTATTATTTTTGTAGCAACGTGGTTGGCATTTTATCTAGCACGAGGATTTGTCCAGCCTATCGAAGATCTTGCTCTTGCTACACAAAGAGTTTCCGAAGGTGAACTGGGATTTCAGGTAAAACTTCAGGGTCCTTTAGACAAGGACTTTGCATTACTTATGAAGTCTTTCAACTCAATGAGCCGTGACCTGCTTGAACACCAGATTGCACTTAACAAAACAACCAGCAATCTACAGGATAGTCACAGGACACTTGAGAGCCAAATTCGCTTTGTAGAGCTTGTATTGGAAAATATTACAACAGGTGTAATGTCAATGGATGTTGAAGGTCACATTGAAATACTTAATCACTCTGCAAAACAAATGCTTCAAATAAAAAATCCCGGATTTGATACAGGCAAACACTACAGTGATGTTTTGGAGGAAGAGTCCCTGCAACAATTTGAAGAAATGGCTGAACAAATTAAAGGAAATAAAGAACGATCTATATCACAAAACCTAATCGTTCACAAAAAAGAAGGACCAGTTGAAGTCTCCGCAACCCTTCTTGTTCTTCAAAACAGTGAGGGCCAGTCTGCAGGCATGGTTTGCGTTTACAACAATATTACAGAAATCCAGCGTCTTCAGCGCGCAAGGGCATGGCGGGAAGTAGCACGTCGTATAGCACATGAAATAAAAAATCCACTAACGCCTATTCAACTTTCGGCTGAACGCATCAACCGTAAATATGCTGGAGAAGTTTCAGATGATGTGGCCCTGTATCAATCAACACAAACAATAATTAATGAAGTGCAGCATCTTAAGAAAATGGTAAGTGAATTTTCAAATTTTGCAAAAATTCCTGAGTCCAATCCTCAAATTAGTGATCTAAATCAGATAATTGTGAACGCTCTTCATCTGTTTCATGAAAACTTGCCCACCAGAATATCCTTGAACACAGATCTTAGTGAGTCTCTGCCCCAACTACCTCTGGACAGTGAACAGATCCGCAGAGTGATAATAAATCTGGTGGACAATTCAATAAGTTCAATTGAAAAAAAAGGGACACTTTCCCGAATTTTCAACCAGGGCAAAATAACTATTAAAACTAGACATGTTCCAGATTTAAACATCATCTGCATGGACATTGAAGATAACGGAACCGGCATCGCTCCAGAAATTGCAGATCAACTGTTTGAACCATATACGACAACAAAAGAACAGGGCACAGGTCTTGGTCTGACAATTGTCAGCCAAACCATTTCTGATCATAATGGCTTTACACGTTTCCGTAATCTCGAAACAGGAGGTGTTTGTTTCTCCATTGAACTTCCTGTGAACTGACATTTACTTTTAGCAAATGAAAAATTACCAACAAGTTTTACATATACAAACAACAGGAAAATGTCTTCGCGAAATTACTCGGGAAGTAGTTAATGTGGTACGTGTTTCAGAAATAAAATCAGGACTTTGTAACCTTTTTGTCATGCACACATCAGCAAGTCTAATTATCCAAGAAAACGCCGATCCTGATGTTAAACGAGATCTAGAATATTTTTTAGGAAAGCTGGTTCCAGAAAATGATTTAGGTTATACTCACACAGCCGAGGGTCCAGATGATATGCCTTCACACATTAGGAGTGTGCTGACAAATACTTCTGAGCAGATTCCTCTTTCTGGAGGTAAAATGCTTTTGGGTACGTGGCAGGGAATTTTTCTATGGGAACACCGTTCAATCGGTCATTCAAGGAACGTGGTTGTTAATATTTACGGAGACTAAATTATGAATTACGATTTTGAAGATTGTTACTACAAGTTGACAAAAATCATATATTATTTTTACTTTTCATTTTTAGTAAAAAAAAATGTATTATCAAATTTATGCAATTGAACTTTCAAATATAATTTTTATTTGTAATAACCTCTCCAACAAAAGACAAGCAAAACCAGCTCATGCAAACAAAATATATATTTATTACAGGCGGTGTGGTTTCAGGACTTGGCAAAGGAATTGCTGCAGCCTCAATTGGAGCTTTACTAGAAGCAAGAGGGCTGACAGTTAGCTTAATGAAGCTTGATCCATATATAAATGTTGATGCCGGCACGATGAATCCCTTCCAGCATGGCGAAGTCTTTGTTACCGTGGACGGTGCGGAAACAGATTTAGATCTAGGACATTATGAGCGATACACAAATGCAGTACTGACTCGCAAGCATAACCGTACAACTGGCCAGATATATGACACAGTTATTCGAAAAGAGCGTGCTGGTGATTATCTTGGAGCTACTGTGCAGGTAGTTCCGCACGTGATTGATGAAATAAAAAATACTATAACGGAAGCTTCAAGAATTTTTGACAAAAAAACAAAAACATTTACTGCTCCCAATGCCGACATTTGTATTGTTGAAATCGGTGGAACTGTAGGTGACATTGAGTCACTACCTTTTCTGGAAGCCATTCGACAATTTAGGCACGATCATGGAAAGGAACATACCTTGTTTGTTCACCTGACTCTAATTGTACAAACTGCAGAAATGAAAACCAAGCCTACCCAGCATAGTGTCGGCAAACTTCGGGAAATCGGAATACAGCCTGATATTCTTATTTGCCGCACTCCAGAAATGCTTTCAGAAAAAGTAAGAAGCAAAATTTCTCTATTCACTAACGTTCCTGAAGATTCTGTTGTGAACGGTCTTGATGTGGAGTCAGTGTATGAAGTCCCCCTAATGTTTCACCAGCAGAATCTAGACAACATTATAATGAATAATCTTCAGATGTGGACAGGAAGTCCAAAACTNCAACCNTGGATTGATTTNATTGAAAAATATAAAAANCCTCAAGACGAGGTAGACATAGCCTTTATTGGTAAATACGTNGCACATCTNGATTCATATGAAAGTCTTAAGGAAGCATTACTGCATGGCGGTATAGCAAACAGACTGAAAGTAAATCTTCATTATATTGATTCCGAATTCCTAACCCCTGAAAATGCATTTGAAAAGTTAGAAAAAATGGACGGTGTGCTGGTTGCACCAGGATTTGGAGAACGCGGTATGGAAGGAAAAATTACTGCCATCCAGATTGCCCGCACAGGCAAAATTCCCTTCTTTGGAATCTGTCTTGGTATGCAGATGGCGATAGTTGAATTTGCACGCAATGTCGTAGGCATTTCAGGAGCTAATTCAGGAGAGTCTAAACCTAATCACATTGAAAATGTAATCGATTTGATGCCTGAACAGGAGGGACATTTGGAAACAGGTGGCACCATGCGCCTAGGGAGCCAAATTACAGTCCTTAAAAAAGGATCAAGAATTGCCAGAATGTATAACAAAACTACTATTTCAGAACGCCATCGACACCGATATGAGGTAATGAATGAATTTGTTCCCAGACTTGAAAAGGCTGGGTTAAAAATTTCTGGACGTCATCCTGACAGAAATTTAGTAGAAACGATTGAGCTCCCCGAACATCCTTGGTTTGTAGGCTGTCAATTTCATCCTGAACTTCAATCAAAGCCACTGAGACCACATCCAATGTTTTCTTCTTTTATCAAAGCAACATATGATAACAGGCAGTCTCGCTTGAACGACTTTCCAACTTCAGCAAAAAAAATTAAATCCTCTGTTTTATAGATAAAAAAATATGAAAATATTTTTCTGCATTTTCTTATCATTTATTGTCTTAACATTGGAACCATTTTCAGGTTCTAAAATATTAATACATGGTATGCCTACAAAAGGATTTAAAGTAACAAACAATACGCTTGATCACCTTATGAGAGAAGGTTTATCAAAAAATATTATAGCAAAAATTGCACTTTTAAAGAACAAAATTTTTAAAAATAGGGATGAATTTATTGATGCAATGCCAAATTCCATTACAACAATTGATCAAGAAAGTTTGCTTCGTTATGCCTCAACTGAGAAGATTAAAATACAAGCTGATGAATTTACCACTGATCTTAAACAAAACGCTGCAGTGTTTCGGGGCAATGTTAAAGGCTTTATTCCTAGGGAAAACATAGAATTGACTACTGCCAAACTTCGCCTAGTTTCAGGAAAAGATACGAACATTGAAAAAATGTTTGGGGAAGGCGGCGTACAGGCAAAGCAATGGGATAGAGAAATTCGCTCAGATTTTGCGATTTACACACAGGTTAATCTAGAAAATTTTGAAAAAGAAACTAAAAATTCAAATAAGCTCGCCAAACCTCAACAAACTTTGCAAATGCAAGGAAATGTAATCCTCAAGTCTTCACAAGGCAATGTTAACAGTGACAATGTTATTTTGGACCTCCTGAAAAAGCATGCAACACTTGAGGGACTGGATACCAGCAAAGAGGGTCGAATTCGGATTGAGGCAAACTTAAGTGATCTTGAAAAAAACCGCATTGAAAAAGGACTTGAACCAGAATCTAAAAATACCATTGAGGCTACTTCTCAAAATTTAGAACCTACTCAAGTTATTCTGTTAGCATCCCGTGCTGTTCTAGATAATAGTAAGCATCAGGCAATGTTTGAAGGTAATGTTGAAATGGAACGAACTCCGGGCGATCTTTACATACATGCAGGTAAGATTACTTTATATTTAAATGAATCTCAGGAATTACAGTTTATTCAAGCAATACAGGAAGTTTGCTTCGAACAGCCTGGCCGTGTAGCAAAAGCTGATCAGGCAAGCTTTGATGAAATCACCCAAACTATTTTACTTGAGGGTAAAGCGGAAGTTCAATCTGGACAATATCATCTTCAGGGAAACTCAATAAATTTGTACCTTGATGTTAACAAAGGCATTGCACAGGGCGACAATAAAGCACCCATTCAAATGACAGTGCTGGGAGAACAGGAACCTGCAATCTTTGCCTGTAGATGAAAATAGGCACCTCTTCAACAAATCAGCAACAAACTCTAAATATTAATAAAAGACCTCAGTTAGCTCTGGATGCGGCCTTTAAAAAAACTGATTCTGGGATAGATATTTACATCGAACGCCATGGTCAAGGGGAAAAATCCGTGGAAGGAAGTCGGCTCAAAGTTCACTACGAAGGTTGGCTGGCTGAAGATTACAAAATGTTTGACAGCAGCCGCTTAAAACGAGTTCCATTTGAGTTTGAACTGGGAAAGGGTAAAGTCATTTCCGGCTGGGACAAAGCTCTAAAAGATGTGCGACAGGGAACTAAAATGCAGATTAAAATTCCCGCAAAACTCGCATATGGTAGGAATGGTGTTACCTCGATGGGTATTCCTCCTAATGCAGATTTAATCTTTAAAGTTGAGGTCCTTAAAGTTTCCTGATTTTTTATATTCCAAACATACATTTAATTTTTAATATCTATATTTTTTTGAATATTCTTAAAATATTCTGGCAGTCTTTAAGCTAAATTATGTATAGCCGGCTAAAAAAAGCATTTAATAATTATGATTACATTAATGTTGATAATAGGTGTTAAATTATTCCTCACTTAAAATAGAAAATAAATCATTCCAGACATTGACTGTGTTTGCTGAGTCAACTGAATTTAGTACATTCATCAAATAATATCTAAGTTCATCTACAGAACTAAATTTCATTTTTAGAGCAAGTTCATCTTTTTCAAAATACTGATCACTTTCCAAGGTTATCTTATCCGCAAGTTTAAGGCTTTTTTTCCCTTGGTCAAATCTTTTTTGCATTTTACTAAGTTCTGGATAACGCAAGGAATGAAGCTTTTGTTTTAATAAACGATAACGTACAGGACCTTGAATATTTGATTCTTTTATAAATATTTGTATTTCAGGGGAATTCAAAATTTCAGAAACTTTTGTTTCTTGCAAACGAATTACTTCATCCAGAACCTGAAGTAGGTTCCGCCATTTTTTACCTTTAACTTCCATTTTTTCAGCAAGCCTTAAAACAGAGTGAAAATCTGAACCTGAAAATTTCAGCAGTGGAATGAGGTCTTCATATTCCATACTACTAATAATAGAACCTCGAAAAGGTGATTTAGCATGTTGTTTAGATTTTAACAGTTTTCTTTGCAAGTCCATTAACTGGCTAGTAAGTCGCATCGATGACGTCAGACCAAGAATGGGAAACACCTGAAAAGTAATTTCATTTTTCGAAAAACCTAAATTACTTAGCATATTCAAAACTCTACAGAGCTGTATACCTGGGAAACTGTTATGATCTACAGAAAGTGTTTCCAACTTTATTTTGGCAACATCTTTTATCGAAATTTTTTCGGGAATTATAAGGCACGGCAATAGTTCCTGCAAAAATTCTTCACCAGATTTTTCTTGGACATACTTAAGCCAGCTTAGTCTTTTAAAACCATCTATTAATATAAATTTTGAAGCATCCACTTGCTGCACCAAAAAAGGAAGGCGAATTCCATCTTGCTTAATGGAATTTCTATCACATTCTAACAATTCGCTAGGGAACCAGTTAAATTTACCGTTGAGATCATCAAGCTGGTTTATATAAAGATTTTTAAGTATCCATTCATTTTTAATTTTCATTATTTTTTCTAAGGAAGGAATTTTGCACAGCCATCAGGATTTAAAATAGTTATTTTTAAGTATTAGCAAACTCAGTTCCAGATTCAAGACTAGAAAAAAATTTTACGGGTATGCCAGATTCAGCATTTATAAGCTTAATTGCGGTAGGTGGTGCTGCACTTTTTGGACTTCATGGCGCATTAGGTCTTACTCTTAAACATCATTATTTCAGGAATAACTACTTAAACTACGGCTGCGATAAGATTGTCTCATCAAAGAAGGAATATACCTCAATATTTTCTTTAGCCAGCACGGCAGTTATATTTTACTGTATTGTACTTTTTTTTCTGATTCTAGGAATATACAATGGTGAAATTCACATCCTTTTGCTGAATACAGCGATGATCGTGGCTCTGCTTGCTACAGGTTATTACGTTTTTAAGATGTTTTTTAGATTGCGTGTCATTTGTATTGGCTGCATTAGAGTCCATCTGGCAAACCTGATGATGTCTTCTGCTATGCTGTTTTATAACTTACATTAGTATTCAACCTTCCTGAAACACATTTTTTTAAAAATGTAAAATCCTGCGAGTGAACTATTTTAAGTCCTCTTCTTAAAAAGAATTTTTTCTTAAGGAATAATAACCAAAAAAATCATTTTTGTTTGTTCTAAACGCGTATGATTTTCTTTAAGAAATTGTTTTGTAAAAACATATTTGATAATATTTATGTTTTAATAATTCCATTTATAAGTAACTTTAATAATAATTAAGTATGTCATCATTTTCATCTGGTTCAAAAAATAATCGCCTGAGCCTAAAGGATCTCGAGCAAAATGATCGTTTTATACACCGTCACATCGGCCCATCAGAAAATGAGATTTTTCAGATGCTTGATGCGCTGGGAATGTCTTCACTGGATGATTTGATAGACAAGGTAGTGCCGGATTCAATACGTATGTCTGGGGAACTGAAACTCCCTGAAAGCCGTACTGAAACAGATGTAATAAATCAGCTGCATGGAATGGCCAAACGCAATAAATTGGCAAAATCTATGATAGGCATGGGCTATCACAATATAATTCTTCCAGGAGTAATTCAGCGAAACATTCTCGAAAACCCTGGCTGGTATACAGCATATACCCCTTATCAGCCGGAGGTTTCTCAGGGTCGTCTGGAAGCCCTTCTGAATTTTCAGCAGATGATAATTGATCTCACAGGTATGGAGATCGCTAACGCTTCTCTTCTGGATGAGGCAACGGCTGCAGCAGAAGCAATGACGTTCTGTAAGCGAGTTTCTCGTAGCAAAAGTATGCGTTTTTTTGTGGCTGATGACTGTCATCCACAAACTATTGATGTATTAAAAACAAGAGCTGAGCCTATGAGTATTGAACTTGTGGTGGGGAGTTTGGACCAACAGTTTGGCACTCCAGATGAATCTTTATTCGGTGCCCTAATCCAAAATCCAGGGACTTTCGGAGAAATCCATGATATTGACGATCTAATATCAAAATGGCATGAATCCGAAACACTTGTAAGTGTTGCTTCAGATCTGATGAGCCTCGTTTTAATCAAGCCTCCCGGAGAATCAGGTGCAGATGTTGTTATTGGAAGCACTCAGCGATTTGGAGTCCCAATGGGGTTTGGCGGTCCTCATGCCGCATACTTTGCTGCACGAGAAAAAAATATGAGAAGTGTTCCCGGAAGAATAATCGGAGTCTCAATTGATCGCAGGGGAAACACAGCATTACGAATGGCTCTTCAAACTAGAGAACAGCACATTCGCAGAGAAAAAGCCACAAGCAACATCTGTACGGCACAAGTTTTACTTGGAGTCATTGCAGGTTGTTACGCAGTATATCATGGTCAGGAGGGACTAAGAATTATCTCAATGCGTATACATAGAATGACTAGTATTCTTGCAGAAGGCATAAAGAGTTTTGGAATATTAGTGGAAAATAAATATTTTTTTGATACTTTAACTGTTTTAGCAGATAAGAATAGTAAAGAAATTTACGAAAAAGCGTTAGCTAAAGGAATTAACCTTAGAAATATTGGAAGAAACAAATTAGGAATCACACTGGATGAAACCACAACCACAGAAGATATTCAAATTCTGTGGGAAATTTTTTCCGAAAGTAATGATCTTCCATCGATCAAAGAAATAGATTCAGATTTTATTAGTGGGAAAAAATACAGTGGGATTCCACAAAAACTTATTAGGATTTCAGATTTTTTAACTCACCCTGTTTTTCATTTGTACCAATCGGAAACAGCAATGCTTCGTTACCTGCGAAAGTTACAGGATAAGGATATTGCGCTGGACAAATCAATGATTCCACTTGGTTCATGCACGATGAAGCTCAACGCAACTTCGGAAATGGTCCCCATCAGCTGGCCAGAATTTTCCAATATACATCCATTTGCTCCTATAAATCAGACAGAAGGATACATGAAGCTGATCAGTGATCTAGAAAATTATCTGATAAAAATAACTGGATTTGATGTAGTTTCTATGCAGCCAAATTCAGGAGCACAGGGCGAATATGCGGGTTTATTGGCTATTCACAACTATCATAAATCTCGAGGTGATGGACACCGAAATGTTTGCCTGATTCCCAGCTCAGCCCACGGAACAAATCCTGCCAGTGCAACAATGACAAGCATGAAAAGTATAATCGTGAAGTGTGATGAAAATGGAAACATAGATGTTAATAACCTGATTGAACTCGCGGAAAAAAATGCAGAAAACCTAGCCGCACTGATGATTACCTATCCCTCTACCCATGGGGTATTTGAGGAAAGCTTAATCCATATTTGCGAAATTATTCATAATAAAGGAGGACAGGTTTACATGGATGGAGCAAACCTGAACGCTCTGATGGGGATCGCTCAGCCAGGAAAATTGGGGCCAGATGTATTGCATATGAATCTTCACAAAACCTTTTGTATTCCTCATGGAGGTGGAGGACCCGGAATGGGGCCAATTGGCATGAAGTCTCATCTCGCCAAATTTGCACCAAATCACTGTGTGGTGCAAATTAAAGATCTCCCTAAGGAAAATACAGCAGTTTCTGCTGCTCCATGGGGCAGTCCGGGAATCTTACCCATTTCATGGGTCTATATCCAGCTTATGGGAGGCTGTGGTCTGAAGAAATCTTCTCAGGTTGCTATACTTAACGCGAATTACCTTGCCATGAGATTAAATGAACATTTTCCCATAGTCTATACAGGAAAAAATGGACTAGTCGCCCATGAATGTATAATTGATGTAAGACCACTAAGGGCAGATACTGGAATATCTGAAGAAGATATTGCTAAAAGATTGATAGACTATGGATTTCATGCTCCGACTATGTCATGGCCTGTTGCTGGTACCTTGATGATTGAGCCTACCGAAAGTGAGCCGAAATCTGAGCTTGATCGCTTTTGTGAGGCCATGATTTCAATCCGTAAGGAAGCAGATCGAGTTCTTAAAGGGGAGTGGGACAAAACAGACAACCCGCTTAAAAATTCTCCTCATCCTGCAGATGATCTCACAGACACTAAATGGAACCATTGTTATTCACAAGAAACTGCTTTCTACCCACTAGCCTCAATTCGCCAAAATAAGTACTGGCCTCCTTCAGCACGCGTTGATAATGTCCATGGTGATCGAAATGTCTTTTGTTCTTGCCCACCACTGGAAATTTATGAGGATGAGGAGTGAGTTATACTAATCAATGCGGTTTCATTTACAGCCTGCCTTTTGAGGAATACAAGATTCTGCCTGGACTGAACCAGTCGAAACTTAGGAAACTTCTTTCATCACCTATAAAACAAAAGCAAGGGGACCAGATACAGCAGGCAATGAATTTTGGAAACGCCGGCCACTGTCTCCTATTAGAGCCTCATAAGTTTGCAGAACTTTATGTCTGTGCTCCAAAAGGTTTACAAAGGCGTGGAAAAAAAGGGAGGAAATATTGGGAAGAGTTTTGTGAACTTAACAAAGGAAAAAATGTGCTTGACTCAACTGAATGGGAACGATTACAAAAAATTCTCAATGTTTTCCAAATTAATCCCAAGATCAGACGATTTTGGAAACATGGCGAGACAGAAGTTTCAATGTTCTGGGAGGATACAGAATTGGATTTGGAATGCAAGGCAAGGATGGACTGGTTTGATACTGATTCTATGAAAATTGTTGACCTTAAATTCACAAACAACATAGCAAGATTTTCCAATCAAAAACTAATGGATCAGCATTTTTCAGTACAAGCTGCATGGTACAGAAGAGGTGTTTACAATCTCACAGGTAGTAAATGTGACTTTTTATTTGTCTTTGTAGAAAAATATTCTCCACACATTATCGGTGTTATACAAGCCAGCGAACAAATTATAATGCACGGAGAACAGGCAATACTAAATGCTACAAAAAGATATATTAAGAAAACATGATCAAAAGTCCAAAACCTTTAGAATCCGTCTCAGTATTGTTCATTTACAAGGAACAAGTTTTTGCTGTGCAACGTCAGCCTTATTTGTTTGCTTTCCCAGGATATCAAGCCTTTCCCGGTGGCAAAATTGACAAGGACGAATCTTCAGTTCAGTTTAAAACAAAGATTCTTTCTGATCATGATCCTCGAAGGATACGTGCAGTTTGTAGGGAGGTTATAGAGGAACTTGGTTATGACATTGAAAAAGGAATTCTCCAGAATGAAGTACTTTCAATAAGTGAGCTTGCTGAAGCAGTTGCCCCAGATTTTGCTCAATTTCGTTTCAGAACATGGTTTTTCCGGATTGAATTGAAAAAAAAAATCAGCTTTAAGGCTGATTCTGGAGAATTTGCTAGTAGTTTTTGGAGTACCCCTAAAAATATGCTTGATGATTTCAGAAATGGCAAGAGCCTGATGGTACCTCCAACCAGATGGGTTTTAAAGGGACTTTTTGAAGACCAAAATGCAACAAAACTTGGTGATCTTTCTGAGAGGTATGATGAGGATAATAGGGTTCCCAGCCTTGAAATGCTAGATGGAATCACATTGCTTCCTTTGAGGTCCGTGACTCTTCCTCCTGCAAGTCGGACTAATGCAATTCTATTAGGAGACGAAGATAAAGTTAAACTGATAATAGATCCCTCACCAAATTCAGAAGAGGAATACAGCCGATTGCTTACAACAATTAAAGACCGAGTCCCAGATGCAATATTCTTAACACATCACCACCCTGATCACCATCAATTTTCCAATCAGTTGGCACGAGAACTAAAGGTCCCAGTCATTCTCAGCCATGATACTCTAAAACGGCTAAACGCAAAATTCGGCAATCAATACTTTGAGAATATTGAGTTACAAACAGTATCTGAGAAACATCAGGTTACCTTTTGGCATGGATCAGCTGTACGAGTATATGAAATACCAGGACATGATTCAGGACACCTAGGACTCGCACCAGATTCAATGGCCTGGTTCATAGTGGGAGATCTGATACAGGGAATCGGAACAGTTGTTATCCCTTCACCTGAAGGTGATATGGCAACTTATTTTAAAACATTAAAAAAAGTTATTTCTCTAAATCCAGAAGTGATCATACCCTCACATGGAATTCCAATGAGAACTACCCACCGATTAGAAGAAACCCTCAAACACCGCTTTAAGCGCGAATCAGAAATTCTAAAATTACATAAATTGGGGAAATCCAGACAGGAAATACTGATGGAACTTTATGCTGAAACAGATCCCAGACTTCATCCTGCTGCTATGCTAAATATAGAATCCCACCTAGAAAAGCTACGAAAAGAAAACATACTATAAAATGAAATCTCAAAAAAAATCAATTATGCGGATGATGGGAAAAAACATGAATTCCATGTCAGCAAAACAGATTCGTGGTGCTCTCGGAATTAAAAAATCTGCAGTTGCAAAACTAAAAGCAGAATTACAAAATTTAATTAATGAAGGAAAAATTTACAAGCAGGGTAGCCGTTATTTTTTGGCAGTAAAAAAGGAGTCAGTAAGCGAAAATAGGGAGCGTATTAAAAGTAAATATAAAAAATATAAGGATCATTTTATTACTTTTCAACAGCCGCTAAAGTGGCACAAAACAAGTTCATCGAAAACAGAAACTGGTGTCTTTACTCGCAACCAAAAAGGATTTGGATTTGTTGCAATAGGCCGGGGCCTGTCCGATATTTTTATCAGTCAGAGAGAGCAGGGCTTCGCCATGGAAGGAGACCTTGTGGAAATTGAGATCTATAATAAAAGTAGTTTTCGTGGAAAACGTAAAGGAACTGTCGTCAGAGTTTTGGAGCGTGCTTCAAAAGAAATTTTAGCACGTCTTAAAAGGACAAGACACTCAACTTTAGCAGTACCGATTAATCTTAATTCAGGCCTCCCCGATCTTTTTATAGCAAAAGAAGATGATCTCCCTGAACTTGAATCAGGAACGCTGATTGAGGCTGAAATATTAGAAGCGCAAAGTAGAAGCAAAAAACAATATCCTGCTCCTTGCGGACGAGTTATAAGGGGACTAAATGATACAAGTGATCAACAGCTGGGTTTCCAACTTATTCTAAAGGAAAACATGATCCGGACAGAATTTCCTCAGGAGACATTGGACCATTTAAAAAATTTCCCAAGTCAAGTCCGCTACGATCCTGCATCTAGAAGGCAAGACTTGCGTGATTTGGATTTTGTAACCATCGATGGAAAAAATGCCAGAGATTTTGATGACGCAGTATGTGTAATTCCTGACATTAAATCACAAGGAGGATTCCGACTATTCGTATCCATAGCAGACGTTGCCCATTATGTTAAGTTGAATGACCCTGTAGATAAGGAGGCTATGAATAGGGGCACAAGTGTTTATTTTCCTTCACATGCTGTTCCTATGCTGCCTGAAGTTCTCTCCAATAATTTATGCAGCCTGCGTGAAAATGTAAATCGTCTGACTTTGACCTGTGAAATGAGAATATGCTCTGAAGGAAATGTAACAGGATATTCAATTTCAGAAAGCATAATTCGCAGTAAAGCACGCTTGGTTTACGAAGATGTGGCTGATTTAATTGAAGGACGACCCTCTTCAATTAATAATCCTAAATTAAAATCAAACATCCGCAGAATGCATAAATTAGCTAAAATACTTGAAAAAAAAAGAATTAAACGCGGTGCAGTTCAGTTTAGTTTTGCGGAAGAAGTCTTTGAATATGATGATGATAAACAAATAGTTGGGGTAGCAAAAAGCTACCCGTCCTGTTCCATGAAACTGATAGAACAATTTATGCTGGAAGCAAATGAAACAATTGCTCACCATTGTGTGAAAAACAAAATACCTGCACTTTTTCGTGTACATGATGTTCCAGACTCCAGGAAGCTTAGGAAAATGCAACAAGTTTTTTTTAGGTTTGGAGTTAGAACTCCTCTTGCTAAATTAGTCAACCCTAGGCAGTTTAATAATGTTATTGATCAAATACAGGATCTGCCACAGTTTGAACAACTGCAGGTCTTGTTACTTCGAGCAATCCCTCTTGCCATATATCTTACTGTAAACAAAGGGCACTTTGGTCTAGCAGCAGATTATTACGCGCATTTCACATCACCAATACGTAGATATCCGGACTTAGTGGTACATCGAGCCATTAAACAGAAAATAAATCAGCAGTACTACATAAACAAAAAGTCACAAAGAAACATAATTCATAATGTAAGCGGAGAGATGGCAGAATTATGTTCCCAGCAAGAGCGCAGAGCAGAAAAAGCTGAACGACAAAGCATTGATTTAATGAAAGTAGGTTTTCTAGCACCTCGCACCGGACAAACTTTTCAGGCCTCAGTTACCTCCGTTGAAAAAAGGGGTTTTAAAGTTAATCTTGAATCCCATGGAATTGAATGGTTTCTACCGATTGAGTCTATGCCAGATGATTCATACTATTTTGATGAAACAGCCCTCTTTCTTCATGGTCGTCGCAAAAATAGAACCCTTCAGGTAGGTCAGAGACTTGAAATCAGGCTTTTACGAGCAGACCCTGTATACAGAATGCTAGACTTTGAAGTGGAACGCTGGCTCGAGAGAGTTCATGACCAAAACCAAAAATTATAAAGTAATGTTACGGTATAATGCATTTTTTCAAGGACTTAAAACAAGTCTCCCAATAATGGCAGGATATCTTCCTGTTGGCTTTGCATTCGGTGTAGCAGCGGAAGGTGCGGAAGTGGGAACTGTTTACGCACTATTTATATCAGTTTTTATATATGCCGGTGCCAGCCAGTTTGCGCTAGTCGGATTATTGAAGGATGGTGTCCCTATCATTTCAGCGGCACTCATAACTGTTGTTTTGAATATCCGTCATTTCTTCTATGGGCCCGGGATATCAGGAGAAACAGAAGAATTTAAATTATCACAAAGGCTTATAACTTCTTTTGGATTGACAGATGAAGTGTTTTCAGTAGCCTTTTCCAAAATCAGGGGAATACCTCTAGAATCAAGATATTGGTGGTTGATTGGACTGGAAGTGGGAGCTTATTCATGTTGGTTATGCAGCACAGTTGCAGGCAGTATTGGAGGAAAAACACTACTAAATTATTATTCATTCCTTGGACAGGCCCTTTCTTTTGCATTGCCGGCGCTCTTTTTCAGCCTTCTGCTTTCAATTCTTAGAAAAGGTAGACGTCTGTCAGTTTTCATTGCCTTAGGGGTTGCATCAACTTTTCACTGGAACGGACAGTCAGAAATAGGAATAATTGCTGCTGCACTAATCGGTCCCATCTCAGGCATGATATGGCTCAGACGATAACTGATTTATACTTTGTATATGCAGTTTTGTTAGCTGGGATGGGGACCTATCTTATACGCTGTATCCCCTTTTTACTTAGCGCGAGAAAGAAAAAAAATTTTAAAAAAAGCCCTCAGATTAGCCTATTTTTTCAGCTTATGGGTCCATCTATGATAGCAGCATTGCTTGTTACTTCAACAGTATCGCCAAATTTGGAAGACTATTCCCATATTTTAAATTATTTAATTGGATTTGTTGGAGTTGGAATAAGTTACTGGTTTTGGAAGAATCCAGGGGTATGTGTCCTTGCAGGTGTATTATGTTTTTCTTTATCACAGCAGTTTTTCATTTGATAATAAACTGAAGACTGTTTCTGGAGTAATTATAATTCATTAGCAGCATTTGGATAATCAAAACTTAAGCGACCCAGTTTACCCTGTCTGAAATCTCTTAGTATTAGGTTCTCCACTCGAGACTCATCTAAAGCACCACCTCTTTTCAGGCAACCTCTGTTTTCAGCAATTTTGTGGAGAATGTCTTCCGGGAACAAATTAAGATCTTCGGAGGTAAGCTGATAAAATGTTTGTAAATTAACTGGAAGTTTTTGCTTTAAAATCTTTATTAAATAAATACTTAGCTGTGAGGTACCAACAATAGAGTCCTTAATTGCACCAGTTAAGCCCAGTCTCAGGCCAGTATCATAGTCCTCAATTTTTGGCCATAGTATCCCCGGTGTATCAAGAAGTTCAACATCATTTCCTAACTTTATCCAGTCCTGATGTTTAGTAACTCCTGGAGTTGGGCCTGTTTCTGTTGCTTTTCGTCCAGAAAGTCTGTTTATCAAACTTGATTTCCCTACATTTGGAATACCGCATATTAGCATTTTAAGTGTGGGTGGTCGAATTCCACGCCTGCGAAAAGAAGTCCATTTCTGCTGCATTATCTTACGAGAAAGAGGCAATATTTTTTGCATATGGCTCTTACTCATAGCATCAATAAACAGGAACGGGATATCCTTTTTTCGGTAGCTTTCCTCCCATTCCCTCGTAACTAAATGATCTGCCAGAGCTGTTTTATTGAAAATCAGAATACGTTTTTTATGTCTAAGTATTTCCTCAAAATCCTTATTTATCGATGATATAGGAATTCTAGCGTCCCGAATTTCCAATACCACATCGACACGCTTAAGCTGTCCAGCCAAATCTTTTTTAGCCTTCAGCATGTGTCCTGGATACCAGTTAATTTTTTGCTGATTCATAGATTTTTCTAACACTGATGGAGATGTCATTTCCTTTTGTAAGAAAGAATTTTTTTATTTTTTACCAATAATAGGTTTTTGTGATGACCTGCTCATCAGGATTATACTCTTCCTGTTTTCTGCGATTAATATGCTGCTCCCTACTTTTCCTCTGCGAGGCTAATTTACCGCCTTGCAGAATAATATCCTGTATTACCTCTTCCCCTGAAACTGTATCTTCAGTGTCACCGTAACCAAGATCATTAACATGCAACTGTTCCTGTACAATATGTTCCATTTCCTGAAAAAGCGTGCCCATACTTAAATCAAATTTCCAGTCCGTATTATTATAGAATGTTTCAGCACTTAGCATTGCCAGAAAAACTACTCGATAAGGATCAATGCCTTTGTACTCTGCCACTGCAACCCTAAGATCGTGCCATTTATCACCTTCAAGCAGATCTGATTCTGGATCCCCGAAAATACCCTGTTCAAGGTCAACATAGGCATAGATTTCAAAATGCATAACATAAGCCTCAAGTTGCTTGACCAAATCCTGATACACTTCATGACCCTTATCTGTAACCACATAATAATTGTCTTCTTCTACATTTATTGTGCCTCGGCTCTCCATAAAATTCAGCAAAAATTCAAGACCCTCATCATCTGTTTCGGTAAGGGCTATATTCAGACGGCAATGTTGATTGGTGACCAACTCCTGATTAACTTCAGAAAGCGCATTTTTTGCTTCTCTTAGTTCTTCTTTTTCAAAAGTTAGTTCTTGTGTCTGCTCATCTGAACGAAAGAACCCTTTTTTTAAATCTGATACGCTAATTTCAAGTTGATCTATAATTCCTTCTAATTCTAATTTTTCAGCTTTAAGAAGATCATACCGCATTAAATGATCGAGCAAAAGCAAAGCGCTAAATTCATTTATAGATTCTTTACTTAATACACTAACTTGAGTTGATTTCATGAGTAACCTTCAAAACAAAATGAGAAAATTTTATCTACTTATGTGATAATGAATTTGCATTCTGAAAAAAAACCTGTTAGAAACTAATTTGTGAGGTAAAATGATCATCTATCTTAGCATACCAGATCTAATTTAGCATTAGCTACAAAGGATACATGACTATCAAGTTGTTAGTTATTTTATGACAGTTGTTTCATAATATAAGAAAAGTCAGTTGTAAAGGAGATTAAGTGCAAGAAGAGGAAGGCAAACAATACCATATAAACATCAGCGGGAACCGTTTCTCTATTTCAAGTCAGCATGGTGAAGAACACGTACGAGAAGTGGAGAAATTCCTTGATTCTCAGATCAAAGAAGTAACAGAACAAACTGAGTCATATGGTCCCTCTAGTATAGCTTTGCTCGTTGCTTTGAATCTAGCCGATAAACTGCTAACTCTTAAGAAAAAAGTTTCAAAATATGAAGGAATTGAAGATGATCTCGAATCCTTAACATACAAATTGGAAAAATCTTTGGAGGAAAAATAGTAGCGCGATTTGCTGTTAATTACGAATTAGAATTCTTAAATCTATTACCTACTTTTTTTTAAGACAAAAAACGAGCAGGACTGAAAAAGATAAAATAATCTTTTTCAGTTTTTAAGAGTCTGAAAAAATATATTTTTTATACTCAAAACTAGAGTCTGCGGTGTTCGTGATGTAAAACTTTTGCTACCTGATATATTCTTACAGGAGTTTGTCCCTGAAGGGGGTGTGCATGCCTGCCGATGGGCAGGAAGCCTAAACCTTTTACCACATTACTCCACCTTGTTGGGCCAAGGTAACAAAAGCCTCATTTTACTCACGGCATTGCGGACTTCTTAAAACTATGCATTATTGCATTAAATTTACCATGGAATGCTTAGCTCAATTTAACTGACCGGTTTAAAAAATATGCAGCAGCTGGTTTCAGAGTTTTTGAACTCGCTTAACAATAAAAAATACTCACCAAACAGCATTCAAAGTCATCGACTAGATCTGCGTAAATTTTTAAGTTGGCTGAAAGTAAATGAGGATAATTACGACAGCGGTGAACTGCTCAAAAAAATACGCAAACTGAATTTGGAAGATCTTGAAGACTACCTGAATTTCCTCCGTCAGTATTACAAGCCGAGGACACTGGCGCGTCACACCTCTTCACTAAAACTTTTTCTTGACCACCTCGAATTGAATGGCCTTATTAAAAAAAGTCCGGCACATCAACTCCGTTTTCCGGAAGTATTGCCAGAGGCTCCAGAAATTCTTTCTCCACAGGAAGTTGTTGCTTTGCTAGAATCTCCTTTGCCACATCATTATCTAGGGATGAGAGACAGGGCAATGCTAGAGCTACTTTACTCCAGTGGACTTAAAGTAAATGAACTTCTTGGGCTGGATATTGAGGATTTATTTCTAGACCTAGAGTTTTTAAAAGTACGATCAAAACGTGAGAGAATGGTGCCGATTACTAGAAAAGCTATACTAGTGCTTAAGAAGTACCTTAAAGAGGCAAGAGTGAACCGTCTTCTGAATCCAAATGATCCATGTTTGTTTCCTGGACGTAACGGAACACGCATGTCCAGGGTCGGATTTTGGTCAATGATTAAAAAACACGCACAGCGAAGTGGAATCAGTAGCCGGATCAACCCTAGAATTCTAAGGCATTCATTTGCAGTTCATTTGTTACAAAACGGTATTGACCTTTCTGACATTAAAGAACTTTTTGGCTATGTCAGCTTAGATGCAACCCTTCAGTATGCTCATATTAATCGTCCCGATTTTATAAAAGTTTATCACGAACTTCATCCACGTGGTAGAAAACACGCTATAAAGTAGAATTAGTATTTATTTAAAGCAAATGTTCCAAACCGTAAACAAGTTTTTTTAGGTGCATGACTTTTTTACAAGCAAGGCATACTCCGGGCATGAATGAGTCGCGGTGAATAGAATCATGTCTGATTTTAAGGGTCTGGCTCTTGCCACCAAAAATTACCTCCTGATGCGCAACTAATCCGGGAAGTCTTACAGAGTGTATGCGAACGCCCTCAGATTTAGCGCCCCTTGCCCCAAGAAGAATTTCTTTTTCATTGATTTTTTTCTGAACTGATTTTCTCGATTCAGATAACAAATTGGAAGTTTTTATTGCAGTACCTGAAGGAGCGTCTGCTTTTAGGTCGTGATGCAGTTCAATTATTTCTACGTTTGGAAAATATTTGGCCGCGTCTTGAGCATATTTCATCATCAGCACTGCCCCAACAGCAAAATTAGGAACAATTATTCCACCGTTTTTATGAATTCTACAAAGTTCTTGTAGTTTAGAAACTTGATCTGGAAGCAGTCCACTGGTTCCAATAACTGGTCTTGAACCAGATTCTATAATAGCTACAGCATTTTCCATAACGACTTCTGCAGTAGTAAAGTCAACAACAACTTCTGCTTTAGTTTTTTTGATCGTATTGGAAAGGTTATCTCCTAAATCAGTTTTGGCAACAAGTTCCAGTTCGTTATCTTCAGTGATCGCTTTAACAGACTCCAACCCCATACTACCCTTGGAACCGTTTATCAATACCCTTATAAGTCTCATGGATTAAATTATTTCTAGGCTGTAGTAAAAAAACAATAACTCGGTCTGACTCGATTTAATTTTCAATTCGGCTTAGGATAGATAATTTAAACCGCATGATCATTTATTTTTTGAAAAATTTCAAGACAGGGGCTTTTAAATTATGAGCAGGTGTAAATTTTATGTAATTAATACTCAAAAATCTCAGGAATTGGTGGACGGACTTCACAAAATTACTTTGGAATGTGAAAATAGATTTGACGTTCACGGATTTCTCTGGATAGATAAGGATGATGAAATTATGCAGATCCAAATACTCTTTGGTGAGATAGCTATAGAATGGAGATTCGAGAGTGGCATCAAATACAGCCTTACTAACCGTGCAACTGAAATTCCAGAAGGAATAGGATTTCATAAAGGAGTCCGGGATCTTCGTCAAGCAGAAGAAACAGATTCAATTGAGTCGGTCAAGGAAGCAGTTCTTAATGCTGAATTTCCTTCTGAGTGGTCAGAAAAAATTAAGCAGAAGTTTTAAGAAATTTGTTTTAAAGAAAATTATTTGTTATGTTTTTCTAACTCTGCTGAGCATTATTGTACATTTTTTAGAAGCCAAATCCGTAGGTGATTATGAACATTCCTGTAAATGCTTTTATATCAGTCGCTGTTTTATTTGCCTCAGATAGAGTTGTACCTGTTTCCGTCCCAGATTTGTGAGTAACTGATATGTCCTCGCTAAGTACGGTTCCAGTTTGGTACCAGTCAATTCCAAAGTATCCTCCCCAATCTGCAGTCCATTCATTACCAATCCCATAATTCAGTTGTGTTATTGTATAATCAATATCATAAGTTACACCTGAAAAATTCCAATCCGGATAAGTAACCTTGTAAATAGCATATCCAAAGGGAATATTGAAAGAATTTCCAAAATAATATCTGCCGTTAATCTCAGTTGCAGTGAAATTAATTGTCTGCGAATTTGTTGTATAACCTGCTGATTCGCTGTAGTCGGAATATGAATAATCATAATCACCCGCACCCTGAGTATATCCAATTGTCCAGACTTCACCTGGAATCTCAATCTGAGTTGGATTTGTTGTGGAGTAAATTAAATGAGATTTCCACTTCATAATTCCAGATTTGAAACCTATTCTTGCAGTCTGATTTAGTCTGTTAGTTGCTGAACCACCTCCAGAACTTCCTCCACCTCCTCCAAAACCCCCGCCTCCAAAATCTTGAACCTGTGCAAACGAAATACTTACGCTAAACAGAAACGTAAAACAAAAAAAGCATAATTTTATGTAGAAGGAAATTCTAGAGTCCATGACTTTTTTCATTCATAATTTTTTCAAAAATTTTGACGTACTTTAATGATTATTTTAAAATGTAAGACTTAAACTAATAACTATATAACAACCTTATTATAGAAATGGCATTTACTAGTTAAGCTTATGACCTCGAAATACTTTTTAAGTTCAATAACATTTATGACTGTCCCTGAAGAAATAAAATTTGCCATTTATTTTGCTATTTAAAGGAGGGTCAATGAATAAAAGCTAATAAAAGTCCATCCATAAAAACTATTGAATGAATCAAATGAAATTTGATCAGAAGCCAAATCCAAAAGTTAATATTAATGCCCCTCCAAAAGCATTAACATCCGTTGATTCTTCCTCAGCCGCCGCCTTTGTCGCAGAAGTCTCAGTACCAGACTTGCGAGTAACTGTTATTTTATCACTAAGTTTAATTCCTCCTTGATACCAATCTATTGCAAGGAATCCACCCCAGTCATAGGTCCAATCGTTTCCAATGCCAAAATTTAACTGAGTCATATTATAATCAAGTTCATAATTCACATTCGAATAGGTCCAATCATCCTTATGAATGTTATAAATTGCTACACCAAAAGGAATATTAAATGAATTTCCAAGATAATATCTTCCTGTTAGTTCCGTTGTAGTAAACGTCCAGATATCCTCCACTGTCGAACTGCCCGATGTTGTGGTACTTTTTAAATCCCCTGAACCATATACAAAGCCAAAAGTTAATTCTTCACCCGGAAATTCAAGTACAAAAGGAGAAGAAATTAAGTACATAAGATGAATCCCAGATTTCTGACCTACTCTAAAAATTTGATCTTTCCTATTACCCGCCGAGTCGGCTGCAATAACAAAAGAGTTTACCGAAAACAAAGTAGCCACACATAGAATAAATTTTTTCATTTTTTTGCTCCGATTCAGATTCTTTAGGAAGATATATTAAGAAATCAATATCTACTATACCAATGATACAAAAACCAAAAAATTAGTAAAATTGAGAGCCCAGAAGTTGCAAACAAAATTTATTTAAATCAATCATGCCTGAATGCAATTTAAAGGCCCGAATTTAAGCAATTAAATATAAATTAACAGTAATAGAGAAAATGTTGAAAATTTAGAAAGCTAACAATCTTACTAAGCACAAATTTATTTGAGGATTTATAACCAGCATTTTATGGCGCCGTTTTTGAGAAAATAGATGTTTGGAGCTATTTTGATGTATAATTTTAATCTCCCGCCGTTTTTAAAACTAGTCTCAAAAAAATTAAGCTGTAATTTAACCTCAAGTTTAATATGCATCCACAAGCTTAAACATAAATCAAAGAAAAATCTAATCATGTTCAATACTATGATTTAATCATTTTTAATGGTTTTTATGTGAGTGGGCAAACTGAGGGTTTTCATATAAATTTAAATTAATTTTTCTTGATAAATGAAAAATTCATATTCAAGTTATTCCTCATTGTATTGCATAGTTCGTGACATCCATGTTGGTGAGTCTGGATGATGCACAGGGAAATCTGGTACAAAATCCAACCCTACCTCCAGCAAGCGAAAGATCAACTTTGCTGTCAGACCCCAAATATCATATCCTTGAAATTCAAAATGGTGAACTATAACAGGGAATGAGAATGTTTTTTTTTCCTCTGACCAATGATTTTCACTTTTCATGAAAAATGCAAGAGGTACTTTGAATACAGACTCAATTTCATCGGTATTGGGCACAGGTTCAAAATCTGAGGGAATCAAGCCCACATATGGCGTCACCAAATAATAATGAAGCGAAAGAATCTGATCGAGCTTCCCAATAATATTAATTTTCTCCCACGATAACCCAATTTCTTCATGCGTTTCACGAAGTGCAGTATGCATTGAATTCTCGTCGTCACTATCCTGCTTTCCACCAGGAAACGAAACCTGGCCAGGATGTGAGCGCATTTCATTTGAGCGACGAGTAAGCATCAAAAAAATCTCACCTTCAGACTCCAACAGTGGAATAAGTACCGAAGCACGTTTGCGCATCTTAAAATTTTTCGGTGGATTATGTTCAGCCAGAGCCTTTATAATTCTCTCAACTTCTCGGATCATGGATCAAAAAAACGCTGTCTGTTTTCCTGCCAGTATAAACCGACAATTTTAAGTATTTTCCTGCTTGCCTCAAAAGAAGTTTTAGCAAATGCTGGAGTGAACTGTATATTTTTTTGACTGGTGTTTCCTAAAAAATCTCGATCAAGAGCACTGTCTAGTACAGCGCACTGTGATCTAGCTTGCTCGAACATGGTAGATACTGAATTGCACTGATTCAGCATTTCAGTGGAAGAATATGCTGGAAGCTGAAAATTTCCATGTGCCTGCAAAATTGAACTGAGAGCATTTATTGTAGCTTGGCTACTGAAGAGACAGCTTGTGTCAGGATGAGATTTGATCATTGATTTAGCCATTTCCAAATCATCTTTGGACTGTTCCCACGAAACCTTCGCTCGACGAATACTTCTTTCAGATTCTTGTGCTTTTTGCATAAAATGTGTTATAAAATGTAGAAGTTAAAAAATTATTGAAGTATTATTTTTATTAGAACCGGAGCAAATTATTACCTTTATATTTCTGCAAATTATATATAAAATTATAGGAACAAGCTTCTTATTGTTTTCAGTTTTTTTTTGTAATATTATTTTGAGTACAAAACTACAAAAATTTTTGGACTTATTTATCATTAAGAATGGATTCATTCGATACTGTGTTTTTCGAGATATTTTTCTATATCATGACAAATTTTCTCATCCAGCATTACATTTCCGTTTACAGTCCTGTTCTTTAAATAAATGCATACTTCCCGAATGGTAATTATAGACCAGACCGGGACTCCTGTTTTTAGCTTAAATTCAGTAATTGTGTCCACTCCACGGGAACTGCATTCCATACGATCCAGAGCCACCAAAACTCCGGAAAATTTAATCTTGCAGAGTTCCCAGACCATTTCTATGGACTCAATTTTTGTATTTCCATCAGTGAACACGTCATCAACCATAACAGCTACGTCTTCTGGTTGAGGAAAATGACCAACAATGGTTCCCTGATCGCCGTGTGTTTTAATTTCTTTACGATTAAAAAAATAACCAATGTTACGGTTAAGTTTTTTTGAAAGCGTTGTTGCGGCAGTTACGCACAATGGAATTCCCTTGTATGCCGGACCAAAAACAAGACTGCAGGAGGGAAGATGATGTTCAATAGCCGAAGCATAGAATTGTCCAAGCTTTTCTATTAAAGCTCCGGTGTTAAATTTGGAAGAGTTAAAAAAGTAAGGAGAAACTCTCCCGCTCTTTAGTGTGAACTTGCCGAACTGAAGTGCATTTGATTTGACTAGAAATTCTGCAAATTGTTTTTTATATTTTTGCATTTGACTTAAGGACTGAATTATGAGATACGTTGAAAGCATATCAGTAACTCTAGTGCAACTCAATATAGGATAGATTATTAATCTGAAAATTATTTATAACACTGATACAAAATAAATGCTATGTCCACAGATCAGGGAAAAAGACTGCAAAAAGTTATTGACTCATTGATGGTTTCATATAACCAGCATCAGGATATAGAGCACATCGGTGATATGAATATTCCAGCAAAAGAGAGTATTATTAACTTAACTGAGGACATACAGGTGCTTCTTTTCCCGGGTTTGATCCGTCAGGAGTCCTTTGACAATCTTAATTTACCGCATCTGATTGGACAAAAGACTGTATCTATTTTTTACCGTCTCAGGGAAGCCATTGAACTTGTACTTTGTTGGAAAGCTTCACTTGAGGGAGAGCTTTGCCATGAAAGACCAGAATTTGGAGATCAGGTAGAAAGCATTACCTATGAATTCTTGGGATACCTTCCCAAACTGCGCGAAATTCTTTCAGAAGATGTTGAAGCAATTCTTCGTGGAGATCCTGCTTCTGTAAGCAAGCGTGAAATCGTATTGGCTTATCCAGGACTTCAGGCAGTAAGTGTTTTCAGAATTGCTAACTTTTTGTACCAAAGGGCCGTGCCACTGATACCAAGAATCATGACTGAACACATACATTCAAAAACTGGAATTGATATTCATCCAGGCGTCTCAATAGGTAGGGGGCTGATGATCGATCACGGTACAGGGATTGTAATTGGTGAAACGGCTATTATCAAGGATCAGGTAAGGCTATATCAGGGAGTCACATTAGGTGCGCTAAGTCCTCAACATTCTCTAGCGAACCCTGACTTAAAACGTCATCCTACAATTGAGCGTAATGTGATAGTCTATTCAGGAGCAACTATACTGGGAGATGTAGTTGTTGGAGAAGGATCTATTATAGGAGGTAATGTCTGGCTTACACACAGTATCCCCCCTAATAGCAGGGTTTTTTTGAAGGATTCCGATTCTGTTCAAGTTGAAAGACTAAAGGTGAGCTAGAGAAAAGTTTGCAAATACTGACTAACTAAGTAGATAATTAATTTAAATTTAGCAAATTTTTAACTAAATTCTATTTGAATAATTTTTTAATTAAGAAAGGTTTTTGTTCGACAAATTTAGCTTGTTCAAGAGAGATGGTTTATGAGTGATATTGAATATGATGAGCAAGTAAAAACTAAATCTCAAAAAAAACTCAAACCTCCACAAAGTTATAAAGTACTGCTGCATAACGACAATTATACCACAATGGAGTTTGTAATATTTGTACTGGAAACAGTATTTAGCAAAAGCCTATCAGAAGCAACTCGCATCATGCTGCATGTTCATAACAACGGAATTGGAGTGTGTGGTTCTTATAGTTATGAGGTTGCAGAAACTAAAGTGGAAACAGTACATAGTCTGGCAGAACAATATGAATTCCCTCTGCTGGCTACAATGGAAGAAAACTAAATTAGGGTTATGTTTACAAAAGATTTAGAAATGTGTTTGATGGCAGCCCAAAGTGAGGCCATTGACCGACACCATGAATATTTATGTGTAGAACACATTCTGTATGCACTTCTGCATAACGATGCCGGAGTTAATGTTATCCGAAGTTGTGGAGGGGATACAAACATAATCAAGCAGGACCTAGAAGATTTTTTTTCTCAGCAGGAAGAGGTTGATGAAAACAAACTTCCACGCCAGACACGTTCTGTACAACGAGTACTCCATCTTGCAATGATGCATGTCAACAGTTCGGGGAAAGCCTCTGCGGATGTAGGAGATGTACTTGTAGCAATTCACCGTGAGTCGCAGTCGTATGCTTCCTATTTTTTGCAAAAACAGGACATTACCCGGCTGGATTTACTGAATTATATTTCGCATGGTATAGCAAAGGTCCCTGTTGAAGATGAGGAAGGTTCTGGACATGATTATGACGGACTTGAAGAGGAAGAGGAGGAAAGCGAAAACTCCCGTATCGAGCAGAATCCACTCAAACTTTACACGCAAAACCTGACTCAGATGGCACTGGAAAAACGTATTGATCCGCTGATCGGGAGAGAAAATGAGATTCACCGCACAATGCAGATCCTTTGCAGGCGTCGCAAAAATAATCCAATTTATGTTGGAGATCCAGGAGTTGGTAAAACTGCTGTGGCAGAGGGCCTTGCGCTGCAAATTGCCAACGGTGATGTACCCGAAATGCTTATGGAAACAGAGATATACTCTCTTGACATCGGAGCATTACTGGCAGGAACCAAGTTTCGTGGAGATTTTGAACAACGGATAAAGTCTGTGCTAAAAGCGCTAGAAAAAAGTCCTGGCTCAATTCTATTCATTGATGAAATTCATACTATCATTGGGGCTGGAGCAACCAGTGGCGGATCGATGGATATTTCAAACCTGCTCAAACCAGCACTTGCCAAGGGCGAAATACGATGTGTCGGTTCTACAACTTATGATGAATACAAAAAAATATTTGAAAAGGACCGTGCACTTTCACGTCGGTTCCAAAAAATAGATATAACAGAACCTAGTCTAGAGGAAACAATTAAGATATTGAAAGGACTCAAGTCACGCTATGAAAAACATCACCAGTTGCGCTATACAAGCAATTCACTAAAAATCGCGGCCGAACTTTCTGAAAAATACATCAATGAACGTTTCTTACCTGACAAGGCAATTGATGTAATTGATGAAGCAGGTTCACTAGTAAGGCTGCGAACAGGATCAAAAAGAAAAACTGTGGGTATTCAGGATGTTGAAAAAGTGATTGCCAGTATAGCTAGAGTACCTATTGAACGTATGAATTCGACGGACAAAGATAAGCTCCGTGAACTGGAGAAGGAATTGGGTATGCAGGTATTTGGACAGGAAAAGGCAATCGAGACACTAGTTCAGTGCATTAAGCGTTCTCGCGCGGGTCTGCACATGCCTGATCACCCGATCGGATCATTTCTTTTCACAGGACCAACCGGAGTGGGGAAAACAGAGCTAGCTAAACAACTTGCATTTATCATGGGAATCAGTTTCAAAAGATTCGACATGAGTGAGTACATGGAGAAACACACCGTTTCTCGCCTGATAGGGGCACCTCCCGGATATGTTGGATTTGACCAAGGAGGCCTCCTTACGGACGCTGTAAGAAAGAATCCGCATTGTGTCGTTCTACTTGATGAAATTGAAAAGGCTCATCCTGATATTTTCAATATCCTTCTACAAGTAATGGATCATGCTACCCTAACCGATAATAACGGCCGAGAAGCTGATTTCCGCAATGTTGTTCTGATTATGACTTCGAATGTTGGTGCAAAGGAAATGAGCTCAACTACTATCGGATTTGGTGATAGTTCTATAAAAGCTCCTTCTAAAAAAGCAATTGAAAAAACTTTTAGTCCTGAATTCCGCAATCGTCTTGACAGCATCATTGCTTTTGCTGGACTTCGGGAAGATATAGTTCTTATGGTTGTTGAGAAACTTCTTGTTGAACTTGAAGTCAAATTACAGCAACAGAAAGTAGTTATAAATGTGACTAACTCAGTTAAAAGCTGGCTAGCTAAAAAAGGCTATGATCCTGTTTTTGGCGCACGCCCAATGGCCCGAACAATCCAGCGAGAAATTGAAACAGTACTGGCAGATGAAGTCCTTTTTGGAAAACTTGAAAGCGGAGGTGAAGTTACTATTGGCCTGAAAAAAAATCAGCTTACGTTCAAATATTCTTGAAAACAAATAATGTCGTATTTCATTTTTGATGGAGTACTGAATCTAGGCAAGCAGTACGAACTCAAAGGTGAGGAATCTCGTCATCTAACAAAATCTCGCCGTCTAAAGCCTGGTGCCATTTTCAAAATTCAGGATAAAGAAGGCAAAAGATTTGAAGCAATTCTGAAAAGTTTTGACCAAAATAGCCTTCTATTTATTCCTCAGAAACCTGCCTCCATTCCTCCTGCATCATCATTACGTATTGAAATCCTTCAGGCACTTCCCAAACAGAAAGCCCTTGATTTCATTCTTCAAAAAACAACTGAACTTGGCGTAAGTCAACTGGATGTTTTTTGTGGAAAACATTCTCCAAATATTTTTCGTATTTCTGAAAAAAACCGTCATCTTAAACGATGGCAGCGCATTGTTTCAGAAGCATCAAAACAGTGTGAAAGACAGTTTCCTCCTGCAATAAATTTCCACAATGATATATCTGCTGCACTTAAAACTCTTCCAGAATGTCCAAACTCTTGGATACTAGTTACAGAAGCAGCAGATGCTGTTTCATGGAAAAAGATAACCAGTTCAGTAAATTTAGTTAAACATCATCGCGTGCTGATAGGACCGGAAGGTGGTTTTCACAGGGATGAAATTAAGATGTCTCTTCAGTCAGGAATACGACCAGTAAATCTTGGACCGAGGATAATGCGATCTGAAACTGCGGCCATGACTGCTGTCTCGATATTGCAGTTTTTGTTGGGTGATTTATAATAGAGACGTAAAACACATTTTCAAAAATTAATTCTCATTTCGGATTAAACTAGCAATTCTTTTCAAGTTTCTATTCTGGTTTTAATGGAGTTCCTGCTTTAGTTAATAAAAGGTGAGTAATTAAGTTTTATTAAGACTGTATCAAAAAATTCTAAATTGTTTAACAAAATGGTTAATCTGATTATTAATATGCCAAAATTAATACTGCTGACCCTTGGAATTATTTTATCATTTTCTATTTCAGCAAATGAGAAAATTCGTGGTCATTACAAGTTAGTTGGAAATAAGCCTGAGTCAAAAAACTTAAAAAAAATTGTCTTCGAGGAATTTATAAATTTTGGTTGCTCTCACTGCAACAAACTTCACAAAGCATCAAAAGACTTTCGTAAAAAATTTGCTAATCAGATTGAATTCGTTGATATTCCGATAGTTTTCAAAGGCCAAGACGATTCCCCTCTTCGTCTATATTATGTTGCAAGAAAAATTGGCAAAGGTAACCTTATCAAAGATGAACTCTTCAAGGCTAGCTTCATTCACGGAGTTAATGTATTCGATCCTGGAATAACTAATTACCTTGCGCGTTCGCTCGGAATCAGAAAGGAATTTCAAGCAGAAAAAAGCCAACAATGGGTCAACAAGTTGATTCAGGAAGGCCAAAGAAAATCATTGATTTACGGTGTTAGAGGTACACCCACTGTGGTCATCCAACATGCTTTAAAAATGGACATTGGAAAATACGGTTCGATGGACGAATTTTTGAAAAAAATTCCTGAAACAATAGAAGACCTGATGTATTAGCATAATGAGTATTGTAAACCGCCATTCATGGAAAAGTGGCGAAGACATGTCTCAATTACGAGAAAAACTCTCTCACCTTCCAAACCTCCCTGGAGTATATCTCTTTAAGGATGACAAAGATAGCATCCTTTACATCGGTAAGTCAAAATCTATCCGAAACCGTGTCCGTTCCTATTTCAACAGATCCGCAAAACATAAACTAAGAATCAGGTTGATGACATCGCGCATTCATGATTTGTCCCTTATTGTTACTGACACTGAAGCAGAAGCACTGATTCTAGAAGAGCAGTTGATAAAAAAACATCATCCTCGTTATAACGTAGCTCTTAAAGATGGAAAATCATATCCATACTGTAAACTGACCATTGGAGAAATGTATCCGCGCCTATTGCTGGTGCGCGAAAATATTGACTCAAAATCAGAGTATTACGGGCCTTACCCTTCAGTTAAGGATGCTCGTCAGATTTTGAAAGTAGTAATGACTTACTTTCCACTGCGTACCAGCAAAATGAAGCTTGATGGCACAAAAACTTATCGACCTTGCCTTAATTTCCAGATGAAGCGTTGCATAGCCCCATGCAGAGGTATTATTCCCGAAGAGGAATACGCAAAAATTGTAAGACAGGTCAGGTTATTTCTCAAAGGACGAGACAAAGTTCTTATTAAGGAACTTGAACAGAAAATGAAAATTTCTTCAGAAAGACTTGAATTCGAAAAATCTGCTCAATACCGTGACCAAATCCTTGCCATGCGACGTATATTTGAAAGACAGATGGTGCTCGAGGTACAGGGCAAGGACCAAGATGTTTTCAACCTCTTTCGAGAAGAAGAAGCTACAGGAGTACAGGTTCTGTTCATTCGAAACGGCAGGCTACTTGGAACAGACTTTTTCTTTTTTGAGGAAAGCCTTGAAGCATCAGATGATAACTTGCTGGGGCAAGTGCTTCACAGAATTTACATGCCGGAAGGTTCAATTGTCCCTCGTGAAATTTTAATTCCATTCGAATATGCTGATAGAAAAATGTTTGAAGACGCACTGAATAAAAAATCTCACCATCGTGTTGATGTTAGATGTCCGAGGAAAGGACGTAAGAAGGAACTTGTTTCAATGGCATACAATAATGCAAAAGTTAACCTTTCAGAGAAACGAAGCCAATTCATAAAAAACAAGGATATCCTTAAGCATGTCAAGTACGAGTTAAAACTGTTTCGGTTACCTATGGTAGTGGAGGCTTTTGACATTTCTCATCTTTCTGGGACAATGACTGTTGCTTCGATGGTATGCTGGAAAAATAATTCTCCTTCAAAACAAGATTACCGCAAATTTAAAATCAAAGGAATTTCAGGACCAGATGATTTCGCTGCAATGAAGGAAGTACTTTCACGCCGCTACAGCCGCTCTCTTACCGAAGGTATATCACTCCCAGACATGATACTGATTGACGGTGGTAAAGGCCAAATCAATATCGCAGCAAAAGTCCTAGATGAACTTGGTATCCTGAACGAGATTGACTTAATAGGACTGGCAAAAGGAAGGTCAGAGCGCAAAAGAGGAAGAAGCAGAGGTAAGAATATTGATTTTGAATATGTAGTGAAACCAAATCAGAAAAACGAAATTCGCATGCGAAGAAATTCTGATGTGCTTTATTTACTTCAAAACATCCGCGACGAATCACACCGCTTTGCAATTGAGTTTCAACGTAAATTAAAACGCCAGCATACACTTCATTCTAAAATTGACGATATTCAAGGCGTTGGACCTAAAAGAAGACGTCTTCTTCTTAACCACTTCGGAAGCCTTAAGGCTTTAAAGCAGGCATCTACAGAGGAAATTTTAAAGGTTCCAGGAATTTCGGAAAAACTGGCTTTAGATATCCGTACTTTTCTAAATTAATCAATAAATTCGTTTAGTTAAGCAATAAGAGTTCTCGAGAAATGGAATTGTTTTAATTTAATTTCAAAAAGATTTTGACAAAAAATTAATTCAATTATACGATTGGTGGTTATGTGTCCCCATCGTCTAGAGGCCTAGGACTCCGCCCTTTCACGGCGGCAACAGGGGTTCGACTCCCCTTGGGGACGCCATCATAGTA
>PAZT01000002.1 GCA_002716165.1 Deltaproteobacteria bacterium
GGAAGAAAAATTCAGTATTGCTCAAGCAAACGCCATACTCGATAATAAAAAGGCTTTTGTAAACGACTTTATAACTTCTAGAGTTGGAAGTGAATTCAGTATGGTTTTAAAGGAAAATATTGATTATATAGATATTTCTCCTCGTCAGTTGGTTTCTGTTGCAGCCGCAATGATACCTTTCCTTGAACATGACGACGCAAACCGAGCACTTATGGGTTCAAACATGCAGCGTCAGGGAGTACCGCTTGTGAAGCCTAAGGCCCCACTTGTTGGTACAGGTATGGAACATCAAGTCGCAATGGACTCTGGGAGTTGTGTTGTTGCTACTCGTCCAGGTATTGTAGATAATGTTGATGCTGGAAGAGTTGTTATACAGGCAGATGTTGATATTTCAAGTGAAGACTCCATTGTTCCGGCCAATGTTGACATATATCACTTAATAAAGTATCGACGCTCTAATCAAAACACATGTATAAATCAGCGTCCATTAGTACAAATTGGTGACCGAATTGAAGCTGGAGACGTTATTGCAGACGGTTCATGCACAGAAAGTGGTGAACTTGCTCTCGGTCAGAACATCAACATTGCATTCATGCCCTGGCGAGGATACAACTTTGAGGATTCAATAATGGTGTCTCAGCGCCTACTTCATGAAGATAGCTTTACATCTGTACACATTGATGTTCTTGACACGGTTGCTAGAGACACAAAATTAGGTAAAGAAGAGATCACAAGGGATATCCCTAATGTAAGTGAGGATGCACTAAAAAATCTCGATGATAGTGGAATTATTGCTGTTGGAACAAGCGTAAAATCAAATGATATCTTGGTAGGCAAAGTAACCCCAAAAGGAGAATCACAACTTAACCCCGAAGAGAAACTTCTACGTGCAATTTTTGGTGAAAAAGCTGGAGACGTTAGGGATACGTCTTTGCGAGTTCCTCAAGGAGTTGATGGAGTTGTTACAGATGTTGTGGTATTTAATCGTGAAGGAGTTGAACGTGATGAACGCACAAAACAGATAGAGCAAGAACTTCTAGCCCGTTACGAAAAAGACCATTATGACGAAATGCGTATTGTACATAGTAATCTTGTGAATCGTATTCTTTCTGTTGCCGATAAAAAGCCCCTTTCTGCCGATGTACTTTCACTTCAAGGAAAAGTGCTTGCTTCTAAAGGCACAAAAATAAGTCAGGAAGTACTTCAGGAAATCCCTTTAAAATCATCTGATGGAATTCAGGTTACTGACAAAAATGTTAACTTAAAGGTTGGAACTTTTGTTCGTAATGCTCTTCAACAAATGTACTTGCTAGAAAATGTTTACCAAGATCGCTGCGAAAAAGTTTCCAAGGGCGATGACCTACCACCAGGGGTAATTCGCATGATAAAAGTTTATATTGCAATTAAGCGGAAACTTTCTGTTGGAGACAAAATGGCAGGTCGACATGGTAATAAAGGAGTTGTTTCAACTATTCAACCAATTGAAAATATGCCATATATGGAGGATGGAAGTCCTGTTGATGTAGTACTCAATCCTCTTGGTGTTCCTTCACGAATGAATGTAGGTCAAGTACTTGAGACTCATCTTGGACGAGTTGCTAAAGGCTTAGGAAAAAAGGTTCAGGAGTTTCTAGACCTTAACAACCCTGCTGACCAAATCAGAAGTTTTCTTAAAAAAGTATACGATTGTCCTGTCGCCCAAAAACATTTTGAATCAATGGACGATAAAACTTTTTTAGAATTTGTTAAAAAATACAAACCTGGTATTCATATGTCTACACCAGTATTTGATGGTGCAAAAGAGTCAGATATTCAAAAAATGGCAGAAATGGCTGGTTTATCAAAATCAGGTCAGGTCTGGCTTTATGACGGTATGACTGGTGAAAGATTCAGTCAGAAAGTGACTGTTGGCTATGCGTATATAATGAAGCTACATCACCTTGTAGATGAAAAAATTCATGCTAGGTCAATTGGCCCATATTCTTTGGTTACTCAACAACCTCTTGGAGGTAAAGCTCAGTTTGGAGGACAACGATTTGGAGAAATGGAGGTCTGGGCACTTGAAGCCTACGGTGCTGCTTACACGCTTCAGGAACTCCTTACAGTAAAATCCGATGACGTCCATGGACGCAATAAAATTTATGAATCTATTGTCAAAGGAAGACATCAACTTAATACGGGCCTACCTGAATCATTCAAGGTACTTATAAGTGAACTAAAAAGTTTATGCCTAAACATTGAATTACTTCAGAAAGCTGATGAAGATGATGATGGGGATAGCCTTGAAGAGTTAGAAGAAGACTCAGAAGCTGCTAATTCTAAAGCCAAATCTAAAGACAAAAAAGATGAAGTTGATGAACTCGCAGTAACAGCATAATCAATTGATATAAACCAAAAACTAGAAACATCAACAAAATATGGCACTTAGAGATTTATTTGAAATTGCAGAAAATCCGAATGATTACTCCGCAGTAAGGATAAAAATTGCCACTTCAGATGAAGTTACTTCATGGTCTTATGGTGAAGTACGCACTTCGGAAACCATTAACTACCGGACATTTAAGCCGGAAAGAGATGGTCTTTTTTGCGGCAAAATTTTTGGCCCAGTACATGACTATGAATGTATCTGCGGTAAATACAAGCGAATGAAGCATAGAGGCATCACTTGTGAAAAATGTGGTGTAGAAGTGATTGAATCAAAGGTCCGTAGGGACAGGATGGGTAATATCAAACTTGCATGTCCTGTATCTCATGTATGGTTTTTAAAAGGAGTCCCTAGCCGTATTGCAACAATTCTTGACATTATGCTTAGGGATTTGGAGCGAGTACTATATTTTGATGCATATATTGTATTGGAACCGGGTGATTCTGATCTAGAGACCCTAGAGCTGGTAGAAGAAGATCAATATAAAGAATTAATAGAAAATCATCCTGATTTAGAATTGGGAATGGGAGCAGAAGCTATACAGACGCTACTGAGGAGAATTGAATTAGAAGAACTAGAAAATCAATTGCAAATAGAGATGCGTGAAGTTAATTCGGAAACGCGTCGCAAACGTATCGCAAAAAGACTCAATGTAATCGGCTCTCTTTTAAAGTCTGGCAATGCTGTTGATTCTATGATTATAGACAATTTACCCGTGCTTCCTCCGGAACTTAGACCATTAGTTCCTCTTGAAGGTGGAAGGTTTGCAACGAGTGACCTGAATGATTTATATCGTAGAGTTATTCACAGAAACAATCGCCTCAAACGCCTTATAGAGTTAAGGGCTCCAGGAATAATTGTCAAAAATGAAAAACGCATGCTTCAGGAATCTGTAGATGCACTTTTTGATAATGGGCGCCGAGGTCGTCCAATGGTTGGTTCAAACAAAAGACCACTGAAGTCCATAAGTGATATGCTCAAAGGCAAACAAGGGCGTTTCCGTCAAAACCTCCTTGGTAAACGTGTAGATTACTCAGGACGAACAGTAATAGTTGTAGGACCAGAGTTAAAACTTCATCAATGTGGGTTACCCAAAAAAATGGCATTAGAGCTTTTTAAGCCATTCATTTTCCATAAATTAATTGATTACCAAGAAATTCATACAATAAAAAATGCCAAGAAAGTTCTAGAGGAAAATCCTCCTCAAGTCTGGGCCATCCTTGAAGAAGTTGTTAGAGAGCATCCAGTTTTACTTAACCGTGCTCCAACACTCCATCGCCTTGGAATTCAGTCATTTGAACCAATTTTGATCGAAGGTAAAGCTATCCAACTTCATCCTCTTGTGTGTACAGCTTTCAATGCTGATTTTGATGGTGATCAAATGGCGGTCCATGTACCGCTTTCAGTAGAAGCACAACTGGAGTCTAAGATACTAATGATGTCAACAAATAATGTTCTTTCTCCGGCAAATGGGAAGCCTGTAATGACTCCTACTCAAGATATGGTACTTGGTCTTTACTGGATCACTAGGGCAAGCGAAGGAGCAATGGGAGAAGGTAAAATATTTTCGAATCGTGAAGAAGTGCAGACAGCTTTTGACCACGGACAAGTAGATTTACACGCAAATATAAAAGTCCGCTTAGAAACAAATAATATTACTCCAACAACCCAACAAGATCCTACTGATACTAGCACCAGAAGCATAATAAATTCCACGGTTGGACGTGTGTTACTTTCCATGGTAGTCCCAGAAGAAGTCCCATTTGATTCAGTAAATATGCATCTAAAGAAAAAACATATGGCGGAGCTTGTAGATGAATCTTTTCGCAAAGCTGGCAGCGTTAAAACAGTGAAAATGTTGGATGATTTGAAAAACATGGGATATTCATATGCCACTAAGGCAGGTTTTTCAATTGGAATGGATGATATGGTTATACCAGAGGAAAAAGAATCTCAATTAAACAAAGCCCAGTCTGAAGTTAACCTAATAAATATGCAGCATCAGGACGGTTTGATTACAGATGGTGAACGGTACAATCAGGTAATAGATATTTGGGCAAGGACTACCGAAAAAATTGCTGAAAAAATGTCTGCAGGACTTTCAGATGAAATTATTGATGAAGAGGGTGTTCACAAAGTAAATTCAATATTTATGATGGCAGACTCAGGAGCGCGTGGTAGTAACCAGCAAATGAAACAGTTAGCTGGCATGCGAGGTTTGATGGCAAAACCTTCAGGTGAAATAATAGAAACTCCCATACACGCTAATTTTAGGGAAGGTCTTAATGTACTTGAATATTTTATTTCTACGCATGGTGCTCGAAAAGGCTTGGCTGATACTGCATTAAAAACTGCAAATTCTGGATACTTGACCAGACGCCTTGTGGATGTATCACAGGATAGTGTCGTTTTGGAAGAAGACTGTGGGACCCTAGATGGAATTGAAATGACTGCACTTATAGAATCTGGGGAAATAATTGAGCACCTTGGTGACCGTATCTTGGGCCGCGTTTTACTTGACGACGTAATTGATCCAGACTCTGATTACGAGGTTCTTATTCCAGCAGGGACTCTTATCAATGAAACAGAAAGAGATTTAATCGAGAGTACTAGAATAGAGAAAGTACAAATACGTTCACCTCTAACCTGTATGACGGAAAAAGGAGTTTGCAGGCTTTGCTACGGTAGAGATTTATGCCATGGAGGTTTAGTAAATTTAGGAGAAACCGTCGGTGTGATTGCAGCCCAAAGCATAGGAGAACCCGGGACTCAGCTGACCATGAGAACCTTTCACATTGGAGGAACAGCAAGTAGATCAGTTGAACAAAATAAGTGGGAAGCAAACTTTAGCGGTGTTCTGCGCTTCGATGACCTTAAAGAGGTTAAAAACAGAGAAGGTAATATAGTGATCCTCGGGCGTCGCGGAGAAGCAGTAATAGTTGAAGGCGATAAAACAATAAAGCAAAAATCACTAGGTAACCTAGAAAATGAAAGAGAGCGTGAACGAAGACCTCTTCCAATGGGAGCAACTTTGCTCAAGCAGGAAGGTGAATTCATAGAACAGGGTGAACTAATTGCAGAGTGGGACCCCTTTTCTGTTCCAATTATAACGGATGTTTCTGGAATTGTGGAATTTAGGGATATCAGTGAGGGAGAAACTTTCAAGGAGCAGGTAGATGAGGTTTCTGGAGTTTCACGAAAAGTCATCCATGAATCGCAAAGCATGGAACAACGTCCGTTAATTGCAATATGTGACAAAAAGAAAAAAACAATTATCCGTGAAAATGACACGCCAACAGAATTTGCCCTTCCAATAAAATCTGAATTAATGGTTGAAAACGGGATTGAAGTTCATGCTGGTGATGTGCTAGCAAAAATTCCAAGAGAACTAGCTAGAAATAAGGATATTACAGGTGGTCTCCCAAGGGTCGCTGAGCTATTTGAGGCCCGTGTCCCCAAGGACCAGGCAATTATCTCTGAAATTGACGGGATAGTAGAATTTGACGCGGACGTAAAGAAAAAGCAGCGCATACGTATTCGACCTGAGGATGGCAAAGGAGATTCAAAGGAATATCTTATTCCAAGGGGCAGACACATTACAGTCCATATGGGGGAATATGTACGAGCCGGTGACCCATTGATAGACGGGTCTCCCAATCCACACGATATTCTTGCCGTAAAAGGATCAAAAGCACTGCAGAAATATCTGGTGGACGAAGTACAACAGGTTTATAGACTCCAGGGTGTCGGCATCAACGATAAACATATTGAAGTAATTGTCCGTCAAATGCTTCGAAAAGCATATGTAGAAGATCCTGGAGATTCAAGTTTGCTTGTGGGACAGGAAATTACTCGAAGTGAACTAAATCATATAAATCGTGAGCTTGTAGCAGAAGGGAAACAGCCTGCCCGATCTAAACCAAAATTACTGGGCATAACAAAAGCTTCACTAGGTACTGATTCTTTTATTTGAGCTGCATCATTTCAAGATACAACAAAAGTGTTAACAGATGCGTCATTGGGAGGAAAACACGATACTTTTAGAGGTCTAAAAGAGAACGTTATTCTTGGAAGACTAATTCCTGCTGGTACAGGATTTGATGCTTTTGAAAATGTAGATTACGAGCTCGCAGATGGCGTAATTGATCCTGAAGCTATCCAACGTGCGGCAGATGAAGCTGCAAGAGCTGCAATGGAAAGGGAGCTAGCTGAAACCGGAGAATATACTAATCCTGAATTTCTGGTTACAGAAGAAAGAGAATCTGCCTGACAATGATTGTTAGTACTAATTCTATTTTTGTACAAAATTTAATTGGCTTCTAATGAATTTGCATAAGGGCTTTTGTTAAATCAGGTTCTTTCGAATTAATCAACATAAAATCTATTTAAAAAATTATTTGATATTTGGGGAAAAAACTTTTGCATAAAATAGTATAAAAATAATAGGCTTTGGAAGTTCATCAGGCGGTTTCGTTAGATCTGAAAATATGGTTGCGAAGCATGTGTTTTCTTAAATCAATATATACTGTCATAACTATCAGAAAAAATATTTTAAATTCTGTTCAAACATTTATTAATTTCATACTAGGCCCTCGCCGCTAGTAATTGACAAATCTCCCTTCCAGCACTAAACAATTATTTCAATAAGTCACTGTTTCTTTAAAAAATACCTAAAAAACAATGCTAATAAATGAGAAAGTGATTCCGGAAAAACAACTCGCTGCCGAGGTGGCTTGTGATTACATAAAAGACGGAATGATAGTGGGACTTGGAACCGGCACATCTGCAGAGTTTGCGGTTAGAAAATTAGGTAAACTCGTTCGTGAAGGACTTTCTATCAGGGGCATTCCTACCTCATATAGAACCAAAAAACTTGCTGAGGCAGAAGGAATACCTTTAATTGATTTTTCTGAATCAATGTTCATTGATATAACCATTGATGGTGCAGACGAAATTGATGAAAACTTAAACATGATTAAAGGGGGAGGAGCAGCACTTCTTAAGGAAAAAATTGTAGCTTCGGTTTCTAGAAAAGAAATCATTGTTGGTAGCAAGACAAAGATGGTAGATCATTTGGGATCATTCCCTTTGCCTGTTGAAGTTATAACGTTTGGCTGGCAGGTTGTTTTTAATCAACTGGAATCACTTCAAGGGAATCCAGATTTGAGATTAAACAATGGACAACCACTGGTAACAGATCAAGGTAATTATATTGTGGATTGTCACTTCAAAAAAATTAGTAATCCTAAACTGCTGGAAAATCAAATTAACATGATCCCAGGAGTTGTGGAAAATGGTCTATTTATCAATTTGTGTACGAAAATGATCCTTGCTGATGAAGAGAAATTAATTATTAAAGAACGAAAAACTAGATAAAACTAAAGGACTAAAAATAGTCCAAGTTAGCCAAAAAATTTCTTAGCAATTAAAAACAATAATTAAGCAATTTTATTAAAATTTAAAATATAAATAGGGAGATAAATGTCAGTTAGAATAGCAATTAATGGTTTTGGGCGTATTGGAAGAATGGTAGTACGTGAGGCCACTAAAAACCCTAATGTTGAGATTGTTGCCGTAAACGACCTCGTACCTTCCAACAACCTAGCCTATTTACTTAAATATGATTCAACCCATGGAAGGTTTAACGGTGACGTTATTGAAGGACAAAACAGCATAGGAATCAATGGGAAAAATATTAAATGTCTTACAGAAAAAAACCCTAGAGACCTGCCATGGAATGACCTAAACATTGATTATGTGATTGAATCTACCGGATTATTTACTGATGGAGAAAAAGCAGCAGAGCATTTGGAAGCTGGAGCAAAAAAAGTTATCATTTCAGCCCCCACGAAGTCTCCAGAGATAAAAACTTTGGTAATGGGAGTTAACCATGAAAAGTATGATCCAGATAAGGATAATATTGTTTCAAATGCTTCTTGTACAACGAATTGTCTTGCTCCTATAGTAAAGGTAATCCTCGACAAATATGGAATTGAAGAGGGGCTAATGACAACTGTGCATGCTGTGACTGCAACTCAACCAACCTTAGACGGTCCATCCAAAAAAGATTGGCGAGGCGGACGCGGAGGGATTCAGAATATTATACCTGCCTCGACTGGAGCAGCAAAAGCAGTTGGACTCTGTATTCCTGAAATAGCAGGAAAGTTAACCGGTATGTCATTCCGTGTTCCAACTCCAAATGTTTCTGTTGTAGATTTAACCATAAAACTTTCAAAATCTACCAACTATGAAGATGTAAATGCTTCCATGAAATTTGCTTCAGAGGAAAATCTTAAGGGAATTTTAGGCTATACCGATGAGGATGTTGTTTCCAGTGATTTCATAGGAAGTACTTACTCTTCTATATATGATGCCAGAGCCGGAATTGGACTAAATGACAAATTTTTTAAACTAGTCTCATGGTATGATAATGAAGTTGGATACTCCGCCCGATTAATTGACCTCGCTCTTTACATGGAAACACTAAACTAAAAACGTCTCATATTTCAAGGTCAATTGGCATGCAAATTGTTTTCTAATCTTCAAATTGTCAACCTCACTTCCAGACTAAAGTTTAAACTTTATAACTACTCAGCTTATCCCTTTTTAAATGAATAAAGTAGAGCTGAAAGAAATTGGTCTTGATATCGGACTGGCGTTCGCAAAGCATTTCTACAAAACCGACTATCTGCATTACGGTTACTGGACAGATGACTTGACCGTTGAACCATCAAATGTTTTCAAGGCTCAGGAGAATTATGCAAATTTACTTTTGGAATACTTCCCTGAACAAGTAGTAAGTGTTCTAGATGTTGGATGCGGTTCAGGTAAATTTGCAGAAAAAATGATAGACTCCGGTTTTCATGTAGACTGTGTTTCTCCTAGCCCTAATTTAACTAAACATGTTATGAATCGCCTTGGTAAAAGATCCGAAATTTTCGAGTGTCCTTTCGAAGAGTTAATAACAAATAAAAAGTATGACCTAATTTTATGCAGTGAGAGTTTTCAGTATTTGCTTTTAGAGAAGGCAATCGAGAAAACTTTTCTTCTACTTAATAAAAACGGACACTTACTAATTTGCGATTTTTTTAAAAGAAATGTCCCTGGTAAAAGTCCAATAAGTGGAGGACATAAAATTGAAAGATTTCTAAAATACATGCAGTCTCAGCCCTTTACACAAATTATCGACAAAGATATTACAAAAGAAACATCACCTTCTTTGGACATCATGCGCGATCTAATCCAAGAAGTAATTTTTCCTACTTGGAATTATATAGCATATTACATGACAAGCAACTATCCAAGAATTTCAAGACTATTCAGTTTCATTTTCCGCAAAAAAATTGCACAAGCCCACCATAAATATTTCGCAGGAGGCACAAGTGGAGTACAGTTTGCCCACTTCAAGACTTACAGAATGTTCTTGTATCAAAAAAATAATAAATACTAATTTTCTGTAAGATCAGCCTAAAAATTTACTGATCAGAAAAGATTTTTAAATCCTGAACTTAAACTTATGAGTCACATATGAATTACAAATTTTAATTAATTAAATTTAAAATGAGATAAAAGAAGTAGATACAAAAAGAGCTATGCCCTTAATAGTCCTTACAGTTTCTTTATGAGGATTGTTTTTGTAGGAATATTGACTTTATTATTTGGCATGGTTCAAGCTGCATCCGGACTTGCAATGACCTCAGAAACTCTAGTTCTTATACCAAAGGAAGAAAAATCCTTCACAACCGGACTTTTGTTTACTCTATATAGTATGGGAGCAGGACTTTCAGGATTTCTAAGTAGTAATTTCATGGAATTGAATCTAATTAATCCAAAATGGAGCCTGTTTGGAACCCAAATGAGCGGTTATGATGGATTGCTGCTCATATTTGGGACAATGATACTTTTAATGACAGATACTCTCGGGCTGATTCCCTCTATGATCGAAAAAAAACTCCTGCTGCATGGATTCCTCAAAGCACATGATTAAGCCTATGTTTAAAATTCCAAGGAACCCTTTAGCTTTTATCATTCAATGATTTTTTAAATTCTCTTGGAATAGTTTTATCAGTTTTAACACCCAAATCTTGCAGCATCTCTGCCTGCCTAACCATACTGCCTTTTCCATCAACAAGTTTTATAGAAGCATTTTTGTATGAATCGTGTGCAGCATTTAGTCTTTCACCGACTTTAGTAAAATCTTCAAGAAATCCATGGATTTTCTCATAAAGTTTGCCTCCACGATCAAAAATTTCTTTTACATTTTGAACCTGCTTTTCCTGACGCCATAGCTGATTAACTATCCGAAGTGCCATCATCAGGCTTGCAGGTGTAACAATGATAATATTTTTGTTAAATGCATCTGTTGTTAAATTCGAATCAAGCGATTGTGCGAGAGAGTAAGCTGGCTCAACTTGAAGAAACATTAGCACATAATCTGGAGAACCGAATTCATTGAATCCTTCATGGTAACTTTTTGAAGATAAATTATGAATATGGCTACGTACAGAGCGAAGGTGTTTTTTGGCGGCAGCTTTTCTATTTTCATTATCAACTGCAGAAATATAACTATTATATGCATTTAGAGAAACCTTAGAATCCACGATCAAAATACGATTATTAGGCAAGTTGACAATAAAATCTGGACGCAATTCTATACCGTNTTCAGATTTAATTTGTNNTTGTTTTTGGTAATGTTCCCCTTCAATTAATCCCGCATTTTCCAGACATTTTTCAAGAATCAATTCTCCCCAATCNCCTTGCTGCTTAGTGTCTCCCTTTAGTGCTGTTGTCAGATTTTGTGCGTCCTGACTCAGATTTGNGCTTACTTCCCTGAAGTGCTCAAATTCAGCCTTGATTGTTGCACGACCAGTTTCATCTTCTAAATGGAATTTTTCAACTTTTTCCTGAAACTCCTTCAATTTTGTCTGGATAGGATTCAGTAAGTTTTGAATACTATTTTTATTTGATTCAGTAAACTGCTTCGACTTTGTATCAAAGATCTTGGCCGAAAGATTTTCAAACTCTGTACCCATCAATTTTTTAGCTTCCTCAAGGAATTTTAACTTTTCTCTCGATTCATTTTCCTTTGATTCTAATCTCTCTTCCATTGTAGCTTTTAAAATCTGGATTTCAGAATAATTTTTTTGTTGTAATTTAAGCTCTTCTTCAATTATAGGTAGCCTTTCTGCTTCCTTTCTTAAAACCGCTAGTTGCTTCTCAAGCTCCATTTTTTCTATTAGTAGATCTTCATTTTTCTTAAATAGGTCTTTCAATGATTCTTGCGCATTTTGATTTTCAAGTGATTGAGACAAAATGGTTTTTTTCATATAAAACCATGTTGAAATTATTCCTGCAAAAAACCATATAAAGGATAAAAATAGGAGATTTAAGTCTATTGAATCAAAGTTCACAGTTTTGTTGGTTGTATAAATTTTAGTAAATCTAATTTGTTCTAAATCTTATTTAAGAATATATCAATTGAAAGGGTTCTTGGAAACATTTAAACATTTCCAAATATTTTTATGTAGATACTAACTTTTAAAAAAAGTAAATTCTTAATTTAAATACATTTTTTAAATTAAAGAAATAATTTTTTCGTAATATAAATATTATGAGCTTAGATTCGGAAAGAAAAATGATAAAGATAATTTTTGAGAGTAAAATTAAGCAAAAAATAACTTAAATTATATTTTGTTTTCATAGTTGTAACTTTAAGAATTCACAAATTATAGCTAGATTATATCCAAACTGATGTTATATAACTGATAAATTTTTAGTTGATTCTTATTCTGAGCAATTCTTAATTTAATAATATTTTTATAAGGTTTCATTTACGGATTATGAAGGAAATATCTAGGAATAAATGTTAGCATTTGATCTCTCCCAATATTTTTTTATAGTTTCAACTTCTCATAAGTGATTATCCTATGCAGTAAAATTAAAGGAAGGTTCCAAGAACTTTCCTGTGTGGCTTTCAGGTTTACTAATGCAGTTTTTAGGAATACCTTGATAAACGATGCGACCTCCTCGATCGCCTCCTTCTGGACCAAGATCAATTACCCAGTCTGCTGTTTTGATTACTTCTAAATTATGTTCAATAACTAGTACTGAATGACCTTGATCTACTAAAGAGTGTAAAACTTTAAGCAATCTCGCTACATCATCAATATGCAGACCAGTAGTTGGCTCATCCAAAATATAGAGCGTTGTACCTCTTGACCTGCGGGCTAATTCGGTCGAAAGCTTCAATCGCTGTGCTTCACCACCAGAAAGTGTATTTCCTGCCTGTCCTAATTTCATATAACCCAAACCTACTTCCTCCATCGTTTTGAGAATTCTTTTAATGCGAGGTTGGGAACTGAAAATTTCCAAAGCCTTGCTTATTTCCATTTCAAGTACATCAGAAATCGAGAAACCCTTGTACCTTACAGAAAGTGTTTCCCTATTATATCTCTTTCCTTTACACTGATCACATTTTACCCACACATCTGACAAAAAATGCATTTCGATCAGATGAAAACCTTGACCATCACAAGTTGGACAGCGTCCTTCTTTTGCATTAAAGGAAAAACGTCCTTTTTTATATCCCCTTTCTCGAGCTTCAGGCATTGCTGAAAATATGTCTCTGATTGGATCCATTACTTTAGAATAAGTTGCAGGATTTGAACGTGGAGTTCGTCCTATCGGATCCTGATTTATAACCATCATAGATTCAATCTTTTCAATACCCACAATACTTTTATGCTCTCCAGGTTTAACCTGTTTTCCATTTAACTCTTTCTCTAATGATCGCTGTAAAACATCTACAACCAGTGATGATTTTCCCGAACCAGAAACACCTGTTACTACTGTAAATACTCCCAATGGAAACTTGACATCTAGTTTTTTTAAATTGTTAGCAGTTGCACCGTTTACATTAAGTGAATAATCCTGTTTAAACGGGCGACATTTTTTTGGAATTGAAATCGATTTTTTGCCACTCAAATACTGTCCAGTTAGTGTTTCTTTTTTCGAGGCAATTTCAGATGGACTTCCAAACGCAGAAATTCTTCCACCGTAATGTCCTGCCCCCGGACCTATGTCGATTAAATGATCCGCTTGCCTGATTGTATCTAAGTCGTGTTCCACCATTATCACGCTGTTACCTCTATCACGCATTTGCTTCAGAGTCTTTATCAGCCTGTCAGTATCACGAGCATGTAAACCAATGGTAGGTTCGTCTAGTACGTACATTACACCTACCAGTCCTGATCCAATCTGTGAAGCAAGCCTAATCCGTTGGGCCTCACCTCCTGAAAGAGTCACAGTTTTTTGATCAAGCGTTAAATAATCCAACCCCACATCCTCCATAAATTTGAGTCTTGAGATAATTTCTCCGAGCGCCTGTTCAGCTACTTTTTGCTGATTTTCAGTAAATTCCCAATTTTCTATTAGCTTGCGGGCCTCGGTGATTGAAAACTGACATAATTTACTTATGTTTAAGTCATTAATAGTTACATACCTGAATTCAGGCTTTAAACGTTCCCCATTACAATCTGAACAAAGTGATTCATTAGTATCTGACCATCCACCCAAACCATCACAAGTAGGACATGCTCCTAAATGTGAATTGAAAGAAAACATTCGAGGTGTCAGCTCTTCAAGCTGAAAAAAGTCACTTTCCACATTGGCAGGTGTTTCTGACAAAATTTTTGTTTCACCATTTTGATCAGTTAGACATATTTTTACTAAACCATGTCCCCGATGAAATGCATTTTCGATAGCTTCAGCCAGCCTTTTTTGATCATTTATACTCACAAGTAAACGATCAATAACTAAATCCACTGTGGTTTCGCCGGTAAATTCTAAGCCATTTTGATCTTTATTTTTTGTAGGAATATTATCCCATTCATCAAGACGAAATGACTTTCCATTGATATTAATACGCACAAAACCCTCCTTTAACAAAGGATCAACGACATTTGACAATTGCTTTGGATGATCCAATAATAAGATTTTGCTGGAGCCCGGTAAATAAAGAGGAGCAAGCAATTCCACTCGTTCACCATCAAAATGTTTAATACAATGTGCAGCAGCGCTGCTTGAACTATATCCTATGAGAGGTTTTCCTGTTTTTGGACAATGTGCTTTTCCAATACGTGCATATAGCAAACGTAAATAATCATAAATTTCGGTTGTTGTTGCAACAGTTGAACGAGGATTCCTTCCCGTTGATTTCTGATTGATTGCTATAGCAGGGGAGAGCCCATCAATTTTATCAACAGGTGCTTTGTCCATACGTCCTAAAAATCTTCTCGCATATGTTGAAAGTGATTCAAGATAGCGTGCCTGTCCTTCTGCAAAAATTGTATCGAAAGCAAGACTGGTTTTACCTGAACCAGAAACACC
>PAZT01000003.1 GCA_002716165.1 Deltaproteobacteria bacterium
AGTATCATAATTGCTCCATCAAGAACTCTTAGGGAGCGTTCAACTTCTACCGTAAAATCAACATGTCCGGGAGTATCGATGATGTTTATTTTTTTATCATTCCAGTCAACACTTGTTGCTGCAGATGTAATAGTGATTCCTTTTTCTTTTTCAAGTTCCATATGATCCATAGTTGCACCGGAACCACCACCTCGCACTTCTTCAATTTTGTGGATTTTTCCTGCATAGTAAAGAACTCTCTCAGTGAGAGTGGTTTTACCACTGTCAATGTGCGCTGATATGCCAATATTTCTTGTGTTTTCTAGTATTTTTTGAGATGCGGGTTTCATATCCCAAGTCTGTTAAATTTTTATAAAATTACATATTAAAAAAAGTTCAACTCATAAATTTAATAAATATTTATTATTTTTTCAAATAATAATTTTATTTAGTTAAATATATTCTGCTTAGAATCTTTTATTTACCTAAAAATCAACTTTGAAGTTTTGAACTTACTTACATAACCAACTTGTTCAGAATCAGTAACACCTGCATTATGAAGAGCACTGATAACTGAGCTAGATTGGTCTCGGTGGACTGCAAATAAAAGACCACCACTGGTCTGAGGGTCAAGTAATAATTCCTGTTTTTCAGTCCTAGTTTCATCGATAAAAGTCCAATGTTTTTTAACCATTTCACGGTTAATTTTATTTACCCTTGTAGAAATACCATTAAAATACATTTGGCTTGCTTCTCCATAAAAAGGAATTTTGTCAAGAGTAAAATTCAATGTCAGATTTTCTCCCTGAGCCATTTCCAGAGCATGAGCAGCAAAACCAAATCCTGTAATATCTGTTGCTGCATGTATCTCAAAATCACCCATTACCTCTGCAGCGGCTTTATTAAGTTTTATCATTGATTTAATACATGCCTGAAAAGCATTTTTAGATACCAGTTTTTTTTTATTTGCATTTAGCAATACCCCACTTCCTATTGGCTTAGTTAGAATCAAATGATCTCCAATTTGTGCGCCAATGTTTCTCCAAATTTTTTCTGGATGTACTATACCAGTTGCAGCCAATCCAAATTTTGGTTCATCATCTTCCGTAGTATGTCCTCCTAAAAGAACCGCACCAGCTTCATTTATTTTTTGCAGTGCACCTTCAATTATTTCTTGTAGAACCTCTTTATCAAGTTTTCCTGAAGGGAATCCAACCAAGTTAAGGCAAGACACTGGATCCGCTCCCATAGCGTAAATATCACTAAGTGAATTCGCGGCAGCTATTTGGCCAAATATAAAAGGGTCATCTAAAGGTGGTGTTATGAAATCAGCCGTGAAAACCAACGCCTGTTTATCATTAAGACGATAAACTCCGGCGTCATCACTAGTATCAAACCCAACTAGCACATCTTGATCAAAATGTTGCGGTAATGATGACAGAAGTTTTTTCAGCCCGACCGGACCGAATTTAGCAGCTCATCCGCAGGATTTTGCTAAACTAGTAAGTGTTGGCATTTTCAAAATTGTTTTAAAATTTAAAGATTAATTTAATCTATCTATCGCATATGATAAATATAATTTACTATATTATTTCCACTAAAAAAAATGAATGAAACAGCTTAAAAATATTCCATTTTCAGGATTTCAAGATGGAAGTAAAATAACAAGACTTATCCCTTAAATAAGTCCCTTATCTATTAAACTTAAATTAGATTAGAGTGTTCTGATCAACTTTTATAAATGATTAACATGATGATGCCTTTAAATCCTAACAATTACTTATTATGGATTTCATATGCTAGAAAATTAATTTTATCTATTCTCTAGCTCTGACAAAAAATGAACTAACTTTTCTTAATATAAAGATTTAGCTATTAATTCTAAACTTGAAAAAATTTTTAGTATTCTCACAATTTCGTACTCATCCTTAAAGCAACTATGATTCCCCTACAAAATTCTAAAATAATGAATAAGAACACTAATCAATCAAGTCAATATACTCTCATTTTGAATCTATTATTTAAAATATGAACCCTTTCGACTCAATGCCTCTTAAAAATATTGAATATTTCAAAAACAATTTAAAAAATCATAAAATGTTTGTATAATTGCAAAAAATCAAATCTTTTTCCTTCTTATCATCACAATTTGAAAATCATGATCATAACCAGCTGACTATAAATTCATTTTTACCATCAAAAATATTTTATAGATAAAAAATAATGTTTTAAGTTTTCATATAATAAAAAAACTTAATCTAAATTGAATCAGGATAAAAAGCCAAAATACTTCTATGAATTACGTTTTTCCAATTCATAAAATTCCTATACTTTCGGTTGCTGGAACAGAGAACGTTTTCCCTGTCCATAGAATTTATTGCGTAGGTCAGAATTATTCTAAACATATGCATGAAATGGGTTCAAACCCTAAACGAGATGCGCCATTTTTCTTCAGTAAACCGGCAGACGCAGTTATTCATTCAGAATCAAAAATTTCTTATCCGACAAAAACAAAAAATTTACATCACGAAGTGGAATTGGTTGTTGCTATTGGAGAAAAAGGAAAGAAAATTTCTAAATCGGAAGCTCTAAAACACGTTTTTGGTTACACAGTTGGTTTAGATCTAACCCGGAGGGACTTACAGCAAGAGGCAAAAAAGAAAGGCCGACCTTGGACTATAGCAAAAGGATTTGACCATTCTGCACCATGCTCAGTTTTACATAAAGTTGATGACATTGGATTTATTGAAAAAGGCTGCATAACACTCAAAGTAAACGGTGAGATTAGGCAGAGGGGAGATGTTTCAGAAATGATCTGGTCTGTACCTGAAATTATATCTATCCTCTCAGGATTTTTTGAACTCTTTCCAGGAGACTTGATTTTCACTGGAACACCCTCAGGGGTTGGTCCTATTAACAAAGGGGACAAATTAGTAGGGGTAGTTGAAAAGCTAACAAATTTGGAAATACATATAGTTTAAAAATTAAAAGTTTTTAATTAAGTCTAAAGTTTAATAATAAAATGCCGAATAAAATAGTGTTTGATTTTTTTGAATAATTTAAAAAACTATTCAAAAACTATTTAAAAAAATGATTGAAATGAAACAAAGAAGCATAGTTTTACTGATCCTCTGCGGATATATTATTATTTGTTCAGGATGCTCAAATTTTAAAAATATCATTGGTTACACTAAAAATCAGGCTACCCCAACTTCATGTGCTAATATTGTGATAGAAAGAGCCTTTCAACTTCACGAAAATGCAAAATCGGGATTAGCCCTATTTTTTGACGAAAGAAGTGATAATCAACTTTACCAAGCATTTTATAACGCTTCAGACTCAGTGTATGAATCCCGTAAGGCCAAAAATTGCTGGGACAGAAGAGTCTCACATTATTATGCAATACAGAATTTATTGGAAATGAACACATCTTTAGCGCGAATTATTCGACGTAACATGCCCGATAATGACCAAGGAGAAATGATCTCAGTTTACCGAGATCAATATGAGTGGGTGATGCCAATCAATCGCTAAAATTTCCTAAATGATTATTTTATTATATACTTCTACTATTTCTAACATAAATTTTCCAAAAGTAAATTTTTTACGTTAAAGTCCCCATAAAAAATTCAATCTGTAATAATTTTTAGCCATGAAAGAATCTTACCCCGTTACTAAAAAGGGTTATGAACTTTTAAAAAAAGAACTAAAAAAACTTTTAAATACTGATAGGCCTGCGATAGTAAATGCCATTTCCTCGGCAAGGGAGCATGGTGATTTAAAGGAAAATGCTGAATATCATGCCGCAAAAGAACAACAGGGATTTATTGAAGGAAGAATACAAGAACTTAATGCCAAACTGGCAAAAGCAAATGTAATTGATATAGAAAAACTTTCGGGAGATAAGGTCGTATTTGGAGCAACAGTAACCTTCGAGGATATTGACACTGAAGAAATTAGTAATTATCAGATTGTAGGAGAAGATGAATCAGATATAAAACAAAATAAAATTTCAATTTCCTCTCCTATTGCAAGGTCATTGATAGGGAGATCAGCAGGTGAGACTCTAACAATACCGATTCCTAAAGGGAAGATAGAGATCGAAATTCTGAAAGTAGAATTCTTTGTATGATTTTTTAGATTTGATAATCAAATTTCATCAATAGATTTCTTCTATTCATTTCTGACCTAAAAGCCTCAATTAAATCTTGAAGAGTTTGAATTTCCTCAAAAGGAAGATCTAAAATTTTAGCGCTCTGCTGATAAACAATTGTTGGGCTACTATTTTTATTCCTTAATAATTTTAATGAATGATCTCTAAATGATTTTGAAAGTTTATTTCCTGATTCATTTTTTATTAACTTATGGTGAACAAAATGAGCATTAGAAAAAACAGAATCCTTTAAATATTCTGCCAAGAAAATCTGAGCCCCTGTGGATGGAATTAAATCATTCCCCCTTACAATAAGATTTATGCTCATTTCAATATCATCTATCAGGGATGCAATCTGATAAGCTGGTTGACCATCTCTTCTTCTTATAACAAAGTCTCCAACTATTGTTTTCAAATCAATTTGCTTCCTATTGTTTATAAAAGTGTTGTAGTAAATAAAAGTATTCTCCGGAACAATGACCCGCCATGCCTGACTATCTTTTAAAAATTTTATATTTTTATTTCTACATGTTCCGGGATAAATTTTACTGGTTGAAGAGTTTCTAATTTTAGAACGCGAGCATTCGCATGCAAATAAGTTCCCCGATTTCTTTAGAATTTCAATTGCGTTAAAATAACGATCCTTACGCAGTTGCTGTGAATAATTGGAGTATAATTCATCCGGTCCAGATGGACCGTAATGATATTCAATACCAAGCCATTCCAATTGAATAAATATGTCCTCTACAGATTTAGGATCTACTCTAGGACCATCCAGATCATCAATTCGTAGATGCAAAATTCCATCATGAAATTTAACAAGCAAATATGTCAGCAAAAAATTAAAAGCATTGCCAAAATGTAGATTCCCACTGGGTGTTGGTGCCAACCTAGAAATTAATTTAGAAGACATAATATATAATTTTAATTAGAAGGAATTTTTTTATATAAAATAGATTAACTAGTTTAAATCCAAAAANAATTACAAAAACAAGTTCATATTTNCATATTTAGAGGACTAACACAAAATAAACTAGATTTGTTACCAAGCTTGTTATAACCTTGCTCATGTTAAAAATTTTTTTAGTTGATTGGTTAATTTTATTTTCTAACTTCAAAAAAAATAAGAAAATATTTTTTTAGCTTAATCAATTTTATAAAACTAAATTAAATAATAAAAATTTTCAGACAACTTAATTTAAGTGTTAGAAACATCAGATATTAGGAAAGGACTTCGAATTGAAATGGACGGAGATCCTTACATAGTAATAGAATTTCAATTTGTAAAGCCTGGAAAAGGAACGGCATTTACTAGGACCAAAGTCCGAAACTTAATAAATGGAGCTGTAATTGATAGAACGTTTAAGTCTGGTGAAAAACTTCAAGCTGCAGACACTGAAGAACGCTCCATGCAATATATATATTGTGATGGAAATTATCATTTTTTGGACTCAAATAGTTTTGAACAGATAAGTTTAGAAAGTACTCTAGTAGGAGATAATACTTATTATTTGACTGAAAACATGAATGTGGATATTAGTTTTTACAAGGGAAGACCAATTGGCTTGTCACTACCAAATTTTGTTATTTTAGAAGTTACAGAAACAGCTCCTGGAGAGAAAGGGAACACGGTCACAGGAGCCTTGAAACCTGCCCTTGTTACAACCGGTTATTCACTAAATGTCCCACTATTTATTAATGAAGGTGATCATCTGAAAGTCGATACTAGAAATGGTGAATATGTGGAGAGAGTAAAAAGCCAAAGTTAATTTGTCACAAAAAAAGGATCAATTATTTTAAATTAATATCATATTTTTAATTTAATATATTTTCCAAATCTCCCTTACAAAAAATAATTTTTTCGCCTGAATGGTCCAATAAAATTTAAACGAGGGCAAATCTTATTCAGCTATCAAACCTAGTCCTTTTATTTTTTCCCGTATTAAAAGCTGATTTTTCTATTCTATTAATAATATTAACTAAAATAATTGAACTAATTTTCAACTATGCTTCGCTGCTTGCAAAGTCTCTGTGAAAATCTGCCGTCTGGTAATTACCATGGAAGGATTATAAAACATTATGAAAAAACTAATCAAATAATAGTTTTGATAAAGGATCTGTTATTTCGGTTAATAATGGAAAAACCCATTAAAATTACTCCAGGATCACTAATTTCATTTGAAATTAATCTTGGGAAAAAAATTGAAAAAATAAAAATAACAAATTCTAAAGTAAATTTTGAAGCGAATGGAGATATTTTTCGTTGGACAAAATTAACAAATAAACCCTCCAGAATGGAATTTATTAAGACCCGCCACCTCGTTGTTCGCGAAATAAGAAGATGGTTTGACCAGCAAGATTTCATTGAAACAGAAACTCCGTTGCTGGTTTCAGCACCAAGTCCAGAAGCACAATTGTTCCCAGTAAAAACACATAAAGGATTTTTAATAACTTCACCTGAATATCAAATGAAGCGTCTTTTGGTTGGAGGTTTTGACAAAATATTCCAAATTTCTCGTTGTTTTCGTGATAATGAAAAAAGCCCGCTTCACAATCCTGAATTCTCAATGCTTGAGTGGTACAGAACCTACCAACCACTAGAAAAGTTGATGAGTGATATTGAGCAATTTGTATTACATCTTTCAGATTCAGTTAAGTCCAATCTACTTTATAAAAAGATACCACCCCCACCATGGCCTCGTAAATCCGTAAGTTCTTTATTTAAAAAACATATTGGAATAAAACTAGATGGTGATGAAACAGCTTATGAACTGCAAAAGAAAGCTGAGATTTCTGGATATGAGAATCTATTTGATGACATGCCTGATTCTTCAAAACTTACAGATTCACTGGCATATGAACAAACTTTTTTTCGAATATGGAGTTATATCCAAAACAAATTTTCACATTCTACACCTGTTTTTGTATTTGACTGGCCTCTTCCTCTTGCAAGCCTTGCAAGGAAAAACTTAACTAGTCAGAAATTTGCAGAACGTGTTGAGCTTTATGTAAACTCTATAGAATTAGCAAATGGTTTTGCGGAATTAACTGATCCTATTGAATATCACAGGCGTTTTGAACAAGACCTTCAAAATAGGAAATCAGAAGGTCGTGAAAATGTCCCTTTAGATAAAATGCTTCTGAAAAGTCTTGAACAAGGGCTTCCTGATTGTTCCGGCATGGCTTTGGGAGTTGACCGATTAATAATGTGGCTATGTGGTACAGATAATATTCAGGATGTGATCTGCTTTACAAAAGAAGAAATTTAATTATTTTTTTACATTGTCCATAAATGATATTTATTTCAAATAAAATATGGACCGAAAAGTAATTCATATTATCTTCCATTTTTTTGTACCATTTGCTGTTGCAAAAACTGTTTGGCAGGAAAAATGGACTATACCATTTTTAATTATGGCATTAAAATTTTTAGTTGATTAGGACCGTTTATTTGCTGAACCATTTTTTGATCCCAATCGTTGTAGCATTCGCGCACATCCATTACACTCATTGCCTGCAATTTTTTCCTACCTCACGTGCCTCGTCTCTCGTTATCGAAGGATTGCAGCGATAGGTCTCCTGATTCATATGGCATTAGATGGTATTGACTGTTTGTTCCTTTTCTGACTTTATCACCATTTTTCTGTTTAAAAATTAATTAAATTTTAAGTTTTAAAAAAAAGCTTGACAAACTGGTAGCACTCCCTTAAAGTGAGTGCTAACAAATTATAATATTTGTACTTAAATATCTGTGGTAGTTAGAGAAAACATAATATTTTAAACTGATTTTTCAAATTAATTCTTAAAAAACCTACTTGCAGATTATATTTTTAACAATTGTATTTAAGGTTAGGGTAAAAAATGGCTAAGAAATCTAAATCAGAGAATGATGTTTCACAAGAAGAAATAAATGATGCTTTGGCACGCTTCATCAAAAAAGGTGGAGTAATCAAAAAAGTTGAATACAACGACAATGGGTTTTTACTAAATAATGATCTAGCTTTAGATGACAACTACACTGAAGCAGCAGACAGTGTTATGAGTCAACTACACGTAGATTTTGAACCAGAAAACCGTATCTGATCCAAAGTACCTCTTCTAAAAAAAATTAAAGGGATGGATAAACAAGTATATCCGTCCCTAACCCCCTCCTTTAATTGCTCACGTCAAAGCTCAGAAAATCTTCCTAGTATAATGTAAGCCTTACTAAGAAATAAGTATAACTAGTAGTTTAAGAAGTAAAATAAAAGTATTAACTTATAAGTTGTAAGAAGATCTAAATTCTAGCTAAAAGTCAGGATGAAATTTCTTTTAAAGATTTTAATATTTTTCCTACGTTTGCTCGTACATTTTCAACATCGAGATTATCATCATCAAAATATGGATGATCGTCTGTAACTCCAACACGTTTCATAATTTTTTTAATAATCGTCTTTTCTTCATCCTGAAGAACACCATCTGCTCCAGCAACTAAAGCCATCAGTTCTACTAGCGTATGCTTTGCATCATCTGATTGAACGTGCTTTAACATTCCATCTAGAGAATGACTTGATTTCATCTTTTCATGTTCTTCATGAGTGACAGATGCAGCCTTAAAAATTGCCATCAAAACTTTTTTTTCTGCTGCATGCATTTCTCTTTCATAGTGGCCCAAAAAACTTACTACTGATAAGATATTTATTAGTTCATCACGACTTATAGACATTATATTCCTTTACTATGACTAAAATTATGTTTGAAATAATTTTTTTGTTGCAGAAACCCAAGATAAATTCGTGCTATCATTATTCATAGATTATAAACTTTATTAAGGACAAATGATTAAATATTTTATGGAAGTAATTAATGGTCAATGATCAGCGTTATCACCCGGAGTGGGAAACAGTATCTCGATATGTAAGAGAACTGTTTGACTTTTTTTGTGCCAAATGCGGCAAAAACTGCAGAAATTCTAAAAAATCAGATTCCGTTTTGCAAGTACATCACATAGATGCAAATCCTGGGAATAATGATCTGGAAAACCTGATACCACTCTGTGCGACTTGTCATTTGAAAATTGAAAAAGAAGCAAGATTACACGCACCATACGATGTTATACAGCTAGAATTATTTGAAAATCAATCTTACATTAAACAAATGAAAATAATGCGTCAGAACGCATTTGATAAATATGTTTTAGGTCGAAAAAAGGAAAAGACTCCCATAGACAAAGAAACCTTCGAAAACGAAGAACTCGAATGGGAAATAAATGAATCTTCATAAACTTCAGCTTAAAATATTCCTGTAAGGATCCAATAGTGTCTTTTTTAACGTCTTCTTCTACCAAAACCCCCAAAACCAAAACCTCTCATACGTCTACTACCTCCAAAAAGGGACCTTTTCCTTGGTACAATTCGACTTCTTTTTGAAACACTAGGCCTGTTTTGCTGAAAACGACTGCTTCCTAATCCAGTCGCTACTGCATTTCGGTTTGCTGTACGAAATTTAGTACTTTTTATATTATTAAGTGATTTTTTTGAAGTTGCACGAAATTTATTAGAAGACACACTTCTTCCGCCTGCAGTCTTTGTAGCAGAATAAGATGGCTTTGCCTTTCTTAAAGCAGACGTAGTTGCTCCACGACTATTTTGTACGTTACTTACTTGCATTGGACCACCATATCCATAACCATACCCAAAACCTCCACCCCAGATGAATGGTGGACGAAAAAGCATTGACATCATCATTGAAGACATCAGAAGATTTGTCATGCTGTATCCTGCACCATAATAAGGTGGATAAGGTGTACCTCCAGATTGGTAAACATCTGGATTTGGACTAGATTGAATATTTAATTCACTACCTGAGCCCCTAACAACTGAAGCAGTCATTATTTCAATCGATTTATTCTCTGCAACAATTCTCCATGCCTGATTATCTGAACGGGGAGGAAGGGTACTTACTTTACTGGGATCAGGAACTAATATTGAAAATGTAAGAAAATCTGAATCACCTGTTTCCGTTTGGGGTACTACCAGAACAGGATCGGCAATTCCATCTTCATTCAAGTCTATAGTGCTTATATCTCGAATTTTATTAGATATATTACTAACCAGAGTGGGTAGAAAACTTTCTTCAGAAACATTTGCCTTTGTAGTTTCCCTTAAGGCTTCAGATGTAATTGCTGGGATCAATTTTGGATCAAGATTGTCAGTTAGATCAAGTCCCAGCTTTTCAATTGCTTCAGGATTCAGTTGATCACTGATCCCAATTGGAATTTTTTGGGGAGAGTATCCTGATAACGAAGATTCTCGACTTTTGTTTTCTCCAAAAAATACCCAGTAAATACCTAAAATTAAAATTGCTGTAAGAATTACCTGTGTTGAAAATAATTTTTCGAGCCATTCAGGTGACTCATTGTTCTTTTCACTCATTGTGCTCTTTTAAAAAATGAAAATTAATTTACTTTATAAAGCTTTTATTCTAAAAGTATTTAAATGATTTCAGCAACATGTTTAATTACAATTTTTTAATTTACTCTGATTTCTACTGAGAGGTTACCAAGAAATTTTGATCAACAGCCATGTCATATGTGCTAACACTGAGATAGCAATATCTTACCCATTGAGTAAAAAAAATGTTTCGATGGGATCGCCATCGATTGAGTGGATTATTAAAATTAAAATTTTCTGGTGCCATAACTGAAGGATTGTCCTTATCACGTTTTGCTTCATCTGCTAGTCTGGTCGCATTGTACTCAGGATGTCCGGTGTGAGCAATAAAGCGATCATCTAGAGTAGAAAAAATAGTATAGCCTGCTTGCGGCCCGTAGGCTAGCAATTTTAACCGCCCATCCTCCGCAGCCTTTTCCATGTCTTCATCGGCAATTCCTGCATGACGACTCTGCGGACAATAAAATATATCATCTAACTCGCCTATAATAGGATGAGTTGGATCAAGATTTTTCAATTCGAAAACTCCAAATAGTTTTTGGTCATAGTTAATTTTATTAACCCCTTCAAGATAGGCCATCACAAAACCAGCCCAGCATAGGCCAAGTGTGCTGGGAATATTTTTGCGAGCGTCAGATAGAATATTTTTGATTTCATCCCAGTAATGGACATCTTCAAAATTAATAGTCTCCACGGGCGCCCCAGTTAATATTAATCCATCAAGCTTTTGTTTATGAGTTGCACTTTCATAAGTTTGATAAATATTGTCCACATGGCTTTGCTCCCAAGTTTTATAATTATGAGATTCCAATCGAATCCATATTGGTTCCAATTGAAGAACAGAAAGTCCTAATGGATGAAGAATATTAAACTCATATTTTTCTCCCAAGGGCATAATGTTCAGTATCCCAATTCTCAATGGACGAATATCCTGACGCTTGGCCTGTGACGGAGGAATCCACCGTATACCATTTTTTTCCAGTACGGGTACTGCGTGATAATCAGGGCTTATAATGAGTGTCATAAATTGTTCAATTAAAAAAATTTAATTCCAAGATTTGCTCATGCTAAAAATTTTAAAAAAATTCTTTATGAATATACTTTTTTTGTAATATTAATAATTATTAAACATAAACTTTTTTAGTTAAATCCACAGTAGCTGATTAAAATTAAGCCAATTAAAATAATCTTAAAATAAAGAAAATTTCCAAAATATAATTTCTCATATCATGCCCTATTTTTAAGTTGTAAATTGAGAAAATGCTGGCCTAATTATATACCAGTATCTAGTTAAGCCTCTTTAAAACTGACCTGTTGAGAATACTTTTTGGACTAGAAACAAATATGGTGGGTCACAAATGAAGCGATCCAGCAAATTACTCGAATCGAGTCGCATCGACTCCCACCGACAAATGTCAGTTGGGCTGGCATTAGCACCTTTATGCAGAAAAGGCTGCTCGACACTTCAAAGGGCCAGATCCCTAAGTGTCATCTTGATACAAATGGATAATTAAGATCGCATATTTATAAATATAGTCAAGTTGTTTTAACCAATCTTATGCATAAATATTAAATTTCTGAGGGGCTCATTAGCCCTTGTTTGAGAGATTCCTCAAAATCTGATCCCACTATTTTTTCTTGATCAGAAGGTATTATATAGAATGTATCAATCACCTGATGCCCAATTGTGGAAATTACAGCTTGTTGTATCGTGACATTTACATGGTCAAATGCGTTAACCATTTTGTAATAAACCATTGGAGCATCTTCTGCTGTAATTTTAATTCGAAGAAAATTTTTATCCTTTCTGGAAAAATCAGTTTTTTCTGGAGATTTATTATTCAATAAAGGGAAACCACCCTTTGATATATTGTTTAATTCACCAATAATATATCCTTTTTTATCATCATCCAAATACTCAAGATGTAGTTTTGTGTTGTATAGAAATGTTTGTGAGTTTAAATTTAGTGGTGGAGGTTTGTTAATTTTGATGGAGTTTTCGAGTTCTCTAGGGAAAATTACATTGTCTTCCTCACTAACTGAGACCTTAAGATAGTAGCAAAATGCAACTTGACCGCTTGAAAATTGAATCTGATTGATTTTTGCTGACTCAATGTTAATGTGCTTCAACATTAAAGTATAGGCAATTCTGCTGTGAATTTGAGGCTGATCATGAACATAGATTAAAAGTCCGTTAAGCTTACCTCTTGCATTAGTTATAACATTTACAATCGCTGGCCTATCCAGTTGATTGAAGATTGAAAGATTTTCTGCAAGCATATCAGGAGTAGAACTATGCAAAAAACGATTTGGAAATGAAGCAAAAAACCAGTTAATATTAGGATTATATCCCTCTGTAAGTAACTGCAAAGTTTTCTTGCTGATTGACTTTCGGATAGTCCTTATTAGTTTATCAGTGGTCTGGTCAGTTCCAAGTTTATCCAATGAACCTAATTTGAGGTCACGCCATAGAACTTTCAATTCATCTTCGGATTTTTTAAGAAGTTGCATCTCTTCAGCGTTGATCTTTTTTAATGGCTTAAACAAAACTGATTCCAGATTTTCATTAAGACTTCTGTTTATTAATAAATAAATGCGTGTATCTGACTCCAAGTCATTCTTTTTAACATCCAAATAAGCATTGATGAAATCCATTGAATCTTCTTGAACTTTAGATGATCTCATTTCAGCAAATACACGATAAGTCTCATCAAAAAATGATCTCAATCCACGTGTAGAGTGAATATTAGTATCATTAACAGCAATGAAGTCAGAAATATTGCAAAGATAAATCAAAATGATATTTATCAAGTTACGGTCAGCAATCTCAAAAAAGTTCTGAAGTGCCTGATCAAAGTAAGCCGATGTTTTACTTAACTGAACCAATGTTGAGTGATGTACAATAAGCAGTGAAACTAGTGTAAGCAATTCCTGATCATTATAACCTATTTTCTCTAAAGCTTGCACTGCCATTGATGTCCCTGAAACCTCATGATCGGCATGTGGATCAATTTTTCCCAAATCATGAAAAAATATTCCCCATTTAAGAGCAATTATATGCTTTTCTTGAAGATACTGATGTAATTCTGGATAATCATATTTTAGCCTGTAAAGCTCCTTTTGAACATGATCTAAAGCCTTAAGTGTATGCATACAAACAGTACGCTGGTGTACTGAAAGATTCCTCAGTAAAAATCGCATTTTGTTAGTTTCCGGGATGAAACAACCAATTAATGTATTAGGGAGATTCTCATCATTTATTGGTTCACATATTTCAAACATAATGCTCAGAGCATTTGAAGCAAAAGGAGCCAGCAATATAGTGCTAAAACGACTAGATATTTTTTTTCTATTTGATTTAATTACTTCAGGAGTCAAAACTTTGATTAATTCAGACATTTCATCTTTTAGATCGAAAGACAAGTCATAATCAGATATACTCACGTATTCAAACAATTCCAGTAAGGCACATGGATCATTAAAAATCAGTGATAACGGTACCTGAGGAAGACCTTCAATAGCATTTACCTCTAAAATAAGCCGTTTCCCTAGATGAACAATAACCTGGAAATTAGAAAATGTTCTGACTATAGTTCGGTCCAACAAACGCTGCAAAATAGCTTGAGATAAATATTGAATGTAATCTACCATCTGCAGGCGGTATCTATCAAAATCATCTATGCTCTGGAAACGCTCCTTTTTAAGCAAGTAAAGACGTTCCGTTGAATCGTTAATAAAATTTAATTTTAAATCTTCATCAGAAAGTCCAGTTCCGAGTGCCTCATCATCAAAGTGAAATTTTTTTGCAGTCGCAGAAAAATTGCGTAAGTCATAAAAGAATTCAAGCGCCTGACAAAGCTTAAAACCCTGCTTAGGAGAAATTATTCTCTTCTGAATCAAAAGAGACAGCATTTCTGCAGTTTGACTAGGGAAGACACCAAAAGTTGCTGCAGCTAGCCAAAGAGGAATTTGAATAGAACGTAAACCTCCTTTATTTTCCTTTATATTCATCTGATTTAGTTCAGGAATCTCACATTTTTCATATGCACTAATCTGACTCAGCACAAATGATTCATAAGGTAAAATCTGAAAAAATCTGCGCTTCAAGGCATTTGCTAGATTCTTACTGCCAAGCAGAACTCTGCTTTCTAATATGGAGGGAATGGTATGTATTGTGGAGGGTTCTTTAAAACGTGATAAATCTTCATTTAGTTCAAAATATTGGTGAGCGGTGTCTATTCCTGATTTTCGGAGAAGATGCTCTATATGTATTATAAATTGTCTATATATTTCTGCTTCCGCAGCATTTAACTGCTGAGTATCTAGACAATAACCCAGATCTTTATCTGAAGCAAAACTAAGCTCACACCTTCCGTATCCTCCCCTAGCAAAGATTACAAAATTGTTTAGCAAAAAATCACGTTTAAGTTCTGATTTTGGGATCAAAGGAAGTTGTTCTTCCAGTTTAAGAATTCTCTCGTTCAGTTGATCAATTGCATTACTTAACTCTACTTTAATGCTATTATAATATTTATAAAGTTGTCTTTGATCCGGTTCATCTGTTTTAGATTCAAGTTTCTTAATTTCTTCCTGAGTATGGCTGAGTTTTTTACTTTTTCCATGAAGTGATTTTTTTGCAAATTTGTACTCTTTGTTCAGATCTTCATTAACCCTTTTCGATAGTATTGAAATATCTGAAAATGCAAATTCAAAAGCTGACTGAATGATACTATCCAAAAGAATAGTATTTTTAAAAAGGATCTGAAATGAATTTTTCGTATGCAAACTTTCTTCTACTAGTTCCCTATACTGCTCTTGATAATATTGCAAAACTACCTCAGCAAAAACATTTTCGCGCAAAGTAAGATGCTCATTCGTATGACTGGAACTGATTTTGTCTTTCTGCCATGCTTCATCAAGTTGAGAAAGCATTTCATCTAGATAGACCTGTTGATTTTTATAATCCTCAGGTAAGAGAAACTGTGATAAAAAAGGGTAATTTTCGTTTGGAGAGAAGCTATGGTCCATTAATCAAATTAAGCGACAGTCTACATCTAAAAATTTTAAAGAGACATGCATCCAATTTAATTTAAAAGCAATTGTCTTTTCCTCATTTAATTTTTCTCTAATCTTTTGAACGCAGATCAATAATCAAAATTTTATCAAAAAAGTTTTTTTTGCACTTGTTCCTGAACTTCAATCCCAAGATGTTTATAGGCTTTTTCGGTAGCAATTCTTCCTCTTGAGGTACGCTGCAAAAAACCTTTGAGCAACAAATATGGTTCATATACGTCTTCAATTGTATCTTTTTCTTCTGAAACTGCCGCAGAAAGAGTATTTAGCCCTACTGGACTACCTCCAAATTTTACAATAAGTGCTTCCAGTATACGACAGTCCATTTGATCGAGTCCTTCCAAATCAATACTCATTTTTGACAAACTAGTCTCAACTAGAGCTTGAGTTATAATTCCAGAAGTTTCCATATCAGCAAAATCACGGCAACGTTTCAGCAAACGGTTTGCTATTCTGGGTGTCCCTCTTGCTCTTCGAGCCAATTCCAATGAAGCTTCCTCAACAATCTCAATCCCAAGTAAAGATGCGGCACGTAAAATAATGGATTTCAACTCTTCAGGTTCATAAAAATTTAGCCTGAATTGAATTCCAAAACGTTCCCTCAATGGTGAAGAAAGCAAACCTGCTCTTGTTGTTGCTCCAACCAAAGTAAAATGAGGTAAATCGATCTTCACTGTTCTTGCTCCTGGGCCTTCTCCAATTATTATGTCAAGTGTAAAATCCTCCATTGCTCCATAGAGAACTTCCTCTACAACCCTGTTCATTCTATGAATTTCATCAACAAACATAATTGTTCCTGAATCAAGGTTCGTGAGAATTGCAGCCAAATCCCCCTGCCTCTCAATGACTGGTCCAGAAGTAGATCGAAGTTCTACTCCCATTTCTCGAGCTAAAATATTTGCAAGAGTCGTTTTTCCAAGTCCAGGAGGTCCACTTAATAGAACGTGATCCAGAGCATGTCCTCGTTTTTTTGCAGCTCCTATAAATACTTCGAGATTTTCCTTAATTTCTTTTTGTCCGATATAGTCTCTAAGACGTTCTGGTCGCAATGAATGATCATAATTTTCTCCCAACTGAGATTCTGGTGCTACCAATCGCTCTTCAGTATTTACACGATCTTCTGAGGGTACTTTGTCCAGAGATGTTTCCTGCATTTCTTTTTATATTGATGAGGGAGGGGATTCCGGGTGCTCTCTAGAAGCAAGTTCTGGAGTTATTCGCCAAGTGTATAATGGAGACAAAACGTATAAGAGTAGGTATCCCAAAGCAACATGTCCAAAATATGGTGTAAATGCAAATCCAATGATCAAACTAATTGTAAAAATTAAAAATTTCCTGCTGCGGCTCATTAAGCGACCTATGTGCATATATCTAATTGGAAAACATACCATCAGTATGGCAGCAAAAATCATAAGAAAAAAACAAAACTGTGCCCAGAAATTTATATCTAGAGAATTCATTTCAAGAGACTTACCAAGCATAATAAATGGTGCCGCAACTAACAAAGCTGCACCTGGTACCGGGATTCCCTTAAAAAACCCAGGAATACTGTTTTGATCAAAAATAAAGAATAAAAGTCTTGTTACGCCTAAAACTATATAAAGTATTGCAATCCATCCATACGGAAGACTCTGGATTGAACTATCATCAACCTGCTCCATCAACATATAAAAAATGACAGCTGGTGCTATACAGAAACTAACTGTATCTGAAACATCATCGAGGATTCCACCCAAAGTAATATTATATTTTTTGGGTTTTGCAGATGGAAGAGGAGTTGTGAGGCCAAGTTTTCTAGCAACAGATCCATCAATTTTATCAAAAAACCCTGCACCAAGAAGAATCAAGTATGCTTCCTGAATTCGTCCGCGATAGGCAAACATAATAGCCAAAACTCCCATAAGAGCATTCATCACAGTGAATGCATTCGGAAAAACAGCTAGTATTCGTCGGCGTAATACTTTATCATCCAAACAAAGTTCGTCCAGACATGCAGTCCCATATTTTCGACAATAACCGGCTATAGAACCAAAATTAATAATTAGAAACAAAATTTCAAGAAAGAACAGTTGTTGAATCGGAATTGCTCCCAACCAGCTCATCCATGAATAGAGTGAAGAATCTGGCCCCCCTGGAATATAAAATGCGTGAATGTATAGTATAACTCCTACAGGGGCTGCTACCATTGTACGCAGTCTTGTAACTTCCTTCATCTCCTCTTCTTCACCTTTCCTAAGAGAAAAATTTCGCATAAAATGTGCGAAGTTATCCCTTAGTAAAACTGTTACACAAAGTACAAATACAAAAACTACATGTAGCATTTCAAGTCGCAAATTTGCACTTTCCGGCAAATACTGATAACGCCACATCATACCAACAGCAACCATAGGAAAAACAATAGAATATACGACTTTATCCATTATCCTATCTGCCAAATGAGATAATCTTGCCTGAGGCCTAAAGCGAGCAGCAAACCAGCCGTCAATAAGATCAAGAATCATTGCGACAAGGAGAAAAATAACTCCACAAAAATATACTAATGGATTCTGGTCAAGCATAACTCCAATAGCGCACATCATTCCAGCAAACACTAATGGAGGACGTCCATATACCAGCAAGGCAGCTACATTTTTCGAAAGAAGTTTTGGGTGGGACATACTCAGATTAATAAAAAAATTCTTAGTTTTTTTTCATTATATTGTGTTTATAATTTCAGTGATTATTTTAATACTCATCCAATCGATGTGCAACATTGAACACATAAAGCAAAAGTGCTGCCCTGATATATACGCCATTTCGCAATTGCCTCCAATACATTGCACGAGGGTCAGCATCAACATTTGGAGAAATTTCATTCCTTCTAGGTAAAGGATGTAAAATAATAGATGAAGGTTTCATCTTTTTTATGTTTTCTGTAGTCAAACTAAATTGTGAATAATCAATATTGTTTGATTCTCCTGAAAGATCATATTCATCCTGAATCCTTGTCATGTAAATACAATCCACTTTTGAAAGAACACTCTCAAGTTTATCAGTTTTATTAATCTTTACTC
>PAZT01000004.1 GCA_002716165.1 Deltaproteobacteria bacterium
GAAGAAGACGTGTTGATATGATTATTATTAAATTTTTCATTAGGATTACTTAATTATTATCTTAAGCAAAAATTACTTTTACCATAATTAGGTTAATTTTAAAATGATTGTGGAGCTTGTTTGAAAGCAATGAGATAATGAAATATAGCTAGAAGTAATGATTAAATTGATTCTATTAACAATAAATTAATTATAATTCTTTCATAATGAAGATGGTTGAATACAACAAGCCTTTTGCAAGAACACTTTCAGGATAAGAAGTCCTTTCATTTGTTAAAATAATAATTATTTAGTTATAATCGTAATTAATGCTCGCTTATATGAAAAAATTTATTTTAATATTACTTTTAATAAATTTCCCCATAATGGCTGTTAATTCTGGTCCTTTGGAAAAATATCTTTGGAAAAACCGAGTTATAGTAACTTTTTCTCCAAGTAAAATAAATTTTGAAAGGAACAAATTTTTAAATAGTATGAATAAAAATTTATGTGACTTTAATGCCAGAAATATTATCCATATTGATTTAATACTTAACACAAACAAACAGGAAATTAAAATATTTGAAAGATCTTTTGGTAATTTATCTCTATCTCCTATTGAATTCCGTTTAATACTTATTGGAAAAGATGGTGGGATAAAATTAAATTCAAAAAAAACTTCTATAAAGGATATATTTAATTTGATAGATACAATGCCAATGCGAAAAGAAGAAATGGTAAAAGACAAATGCTAGGATTTTTTTTAGTAAATAATCGAATTAAATTTTATGACGTATAACGAAACAGTTATGAAAAGACTTTTAAGGGTCATTCCTCAAAAAGGTACGGTAGAGTGGCTTGGAATTCGATCAAAGAAGAGAGCAGTTTTATCTGCCGTTGAATATGTAAAAGTTGAAAAAGGAACTGGTTTAGCAGGTGACCATTTCAATGGCAGTTCCTCTGGAAAGAGACAAGTGACACTCATACAACAAGAACATCTCAATGTAATTTCAAGTATTTTAAAGAAAAGGATAATTGACCCTAAACTGACTCGAAGAAACATTGTAGTTTCAGGTATTAATCTTCTTTCATTAAAACATCATAAATTTAGGATTGGTGATGTAACTTTAGAGACAACTGGAATTTGTGCCCCTTGCAGTCGAATGGAAGAAAATCTTGGGGCAGGAGGATATAATGCAATGAGAGGACATGGAGGTATCACTGCAAACGTAATTGAAGAAGGTGTGATCAAATTAGGTGATACTTTAGAGCTTATTTAAGATAAAAGAATTATTTTCAAAAACTAATATCATGAATAAATCAACAAGATCTCAATTTAATGATGTTCTGCGTATTCAAGGATCACAAATTGGTATCCTTCCTGTAGAAAATATCCCAAACGAAGAAAGTCGCTTGGAAGAGGTAAAGAGGCTGGGAATTTTAGATAAAGACTTCTCAGATGAAGCTAAATATAATTCGATCACTCAACTTGCTACAATAATCACAAAATCTAAATTTGGTCTAATAAATATTTTAGGTGCTAGTATTCAACAATGTAAAACCAACTATGGATTAAACGTAGTTGAAAAGACTATTACGGAAGAAATACCTAGAGAGATATCAATCTGTCAATATAGTCTAGCATCTCCGAAAGAACCATTAATTATCGATGACTTGAATTCTGATGATAGAACAAAGAACTTTCATAAGATGGATTTATTTGAAGGTATTAGATTTTATGCTGGCTCTCCGTTAATAACATCCAGAGGTTATTCTATAGGAACTTTGTGCGTAATTGATAGTGAACCTAAAAAGGTAAACCATAATCAAATAGAGGGGTTAAGAATTTTAGCTGATCAAGTAGTTGAGATGATAGAACATGAATTTGAAACAAAAAATGATGATTTAGATCAATCAAATAATTTTGAAAATGATGAAAATATAATTACAACCAAGTATTTTTCTACTTCATCAATCCTTTTTGCTGATTTTGTTGGATTTACAACACTTGTTGAGGAAATGGAGCCCGGAGATCTTATTCAAACACTAAATGTTTTTTTTAATGGATTTGATAAATTATCAAAAAAGCATGAAATTACTAAAGTTAAAACTATTGGTGATTGCTATATGTGTGTTTCTGGTATCCCTAAACAACAAAAGAATCATGCGAAAGAAATTTGTGCTTTAGCTTTTGACATGCTTCAATTTGTAGAAGGTATAAATATTCAGCACCAAGTTTTAGACAAACCTATTTGGAAATTAAGAATTGGCATCCACACTGGACCTCTTATAGCAGGTTCTACTTCAGATTCATTGGATGTTTGGGGTGATGCGGTAAATGTTGCATCTAGATTAGAAAATTCTGGAGAAGAAGGAAAAATTCATATTTCTGAAAAAACTGCTGATCACTTAGGAGAAAATGCTGTCACCACTCCAAGAGGGGAAATAAGTCTAAAAAATAAAGGTATTTGGAAAACCTTTTTTCTAGAAAAATTAAAGGAATAATTCTGATTTTAATACACGCTTTTTCCAACAAAAATATGTTATTGCAATCCTATAACACTATTATTTCTCACTAAAAATCTTCAAATTAATTGATAAATTTTCTAGGTTTTTTTAGGGTTAATGTGAGAGTGGGTTAAAATAATATCTATTTTCAAAGCATATTAGATTTAAAAAAAAACTATTGAAATGGGCATTTTTTTAAACCATTAAAAAATTTAAAAATTCATTAAAAAATTATGGACCCAATAAAACTGAGAATCATATTTTTTGGATCAATCTCATTTATTTTATATTTCTTAATTTTTTATTTTGAAGAATTAGTCATGCATTATTTTGTTTTAGGTTCATGGTATGCTATTTTGCCTATAAGTACAGCATTTGTAATTTCAATAGCATATGGTTCATTTGCTAATTTCGTTATTAATTATATTGGGAAACTTCAAGAGAAAAAAAGTTAAGTTTTGAAAAAATTTTTAATCTTTTTATTTACTGTTTTCTTTGCATTAACTGCTTTTGCAGGTAAAAGAGTAAGCCCTATGTTAGGTCAATGGAGTAGCTCTGATGGCAAAGATTATATGACAATTATAAAAGGTAATGAAAATCAAGGTTTAATCATTGAAAAAGACGGATTAAAGTATGAGCTAACAAAATTTAATCAAATATATACTTTTAAAAATAAAACTGAAAATGTGCAGGTTTATTTAAATACGTCTAATGGTAATCTTGAGCTATTATCAAATAATAAAAAAATTGTATTTAAAAAAATAATTAAATTTATTGAATTAAATTTATTGAATATAAGCTTCCTTTTAATTTTGGGTTTTATTGGGGGGCTTGTCAGCGGTTTTATTGGATCAGGAGGGGCTTTTGTCCTTACACCAGGTATGATGAGTCTCGGAGTAGATGGACTTGTAGCAATTGCTTCTAATATGTGTCACAAATTTCCAAAAGCACTGGTAGGAGCATTTAAAAGATACAAATATGGTCAAGTGGACTTAAAATTAGGTCTTATTATGGCCTCTTGTGCACTTCTTGGAGTATTAGTAGGGATTGATATTCAACAAAAAATTAATAATGCTTACGGGAATTTAGGATCTGATCTATATGTAAGTTTGGCCTATGTCATTGTTTTGACTTCAATAGGAAGTTACGTTTTTTATGATGCTTACAGAACACAAAATTCTGGTGGCATTGAAAAAAAATCAAAACTTTCACTAGTTCTTAAAAATATTAATCTTCCGCCAAAAGCTAAACTTAAGGTTGCAGATAGTGTAATTTCAATATGGTTCATCTTACCCATAGGTTTTCTTACGGGAATGCTTGCTGCAACAATTGCAGTTGGTGGTTTTATTGGTGTGCCAGGTATGATATTTGTTCTTGGAGCACCAAGCGTAGTTGCGTCCGCTACAGAACTAGTCGTTGCCTTTAGCATGGGGTTAGTTGGTTCAATCAAATGGGGTTTGATGGGACTCATTGATATAAGATTAACCGTAATCATTTTGGCTGGATCATTATTTGGAGTCCAAATTGGTGCTTATGGAACTACTTTTGTAAATCAAAATTATATTAAAAAAGTCATGGGAACCATTATGCTTTTGGTCGCTTTGAGCAGAGGAATAATCATACCAAGTTATTTAAGTGAACTTAGTTTCATTAACATCAGTGTCAATATTAACATGTTTCTTAAAAATTTAAGTTTTGTAGTAATGTTTCTAGCATTGGGAACAGGAGCATTCATGATTACGAAATCCATGTGGAAAGCAAAAAAATAATCTATTTACGATTTGAAAATTAATTAATACTACTTGGAGCACTTTAGCTGGACCATATTTATTTAATCAAAATTATAATGCACCGATAGTATTTCTTACTAATTAGAAAATTTATGAATCAACATAGCAACCCCTATTTTCAGAAAACCAACCATCATGCATCATTTAGATTTCTATTTGTAATTACACTTATTTTATTCAACGGGTACTTAATAAATCTTGAGAACATCTATCAAAAGTTTTTCATTCTGACTCAAGGCTTATTGCTGATTTCTTTTTTTGCACCATTGCATGAATGCTCACATTCAACAGCATTTAAAACTAAACTTTTAAATAAATTGCTTATGTTTTTTTGTGGAATGGTTCATTTGATGCCTTCGATCTGGTTTAGAGAATTCCACATGCAGCATCACCGACACACACAAAATACCCAAAAGGATCCTGAACTTGGAAAAGAACATCCGAAGACTATTTTTTCTTATATTTTATTAATTACAGGCATCAAAATCTGGATCGATCTTTTTATTAATTTATTTAGGCTAATTTTAGGTAATGCAAACCAGCCTTATATCAATAAGCATAACTCCAAAAAGGCTGTTTTTGAGGCTCGTATCGTTTTTGCAATTTACCTTTTGTTGTTTTTAATCTCTTACAATCTCAATAACGGACTCCTTTTATATGTGTGGATCATTCCGATGATAATCGGCCAGCCTTTTTTAAGATTATTTCTTCTTGCTGAGCATGGCTTCTGCGATTCAATAGCAGACATGAAAAAAAATAGTAGAACCATTAAAACTAATTTCTTGGTTCGTTTTTTCATGTGGAATATGAATTACCATACCGGACACCATCATGCGCCAGGCATCCCTTTTCACAAATTGCAAAAATATCAAAAAAAAATTGAAAATAAGGTTAAGTATAAAGAATTAGGCTACTTAAGTTTTCATAAAAAATACCTGATGCAACTCTTAAACCTGGGAGATTTTCGCTGGGTTTGATTCAATATAACAATCCTAATAATTGCAAAGAAACTATGGTTTTCAGCAATTATTTTTCATGAAATCTAGCTTTATCTCCACCACCCCTTTTATTTCGGCTTTAAATAGCTAATAATATTAGTTAATATTTTTGAAACTGACACAATTTAATTAGTTCAATTTTTTAGCAGCTCAAGATTAAATGACAGAAAAAATAATTCAATCAGAAATTAAACTTAAAGGTGCAACCTTAGAGGAAATAGCAGAAATTGCTTTGCATTCGCTTTATCCAAATCAGAAATCTAAAACATTACTTTCTGTAAATGATGTATCGGGCAACAGCGGTGCAAAGACATACATTTGCCATGAAGACGGTTTTTCGAAGTGCATAGTTAAAATTAACGATGGTGAAAGTATTATGAATTCCCATCCCAATACAACAGCACGAGTTGCTGCTGCCACAAAAGTTTTGCGCGAACATGGTATAGCGCCCTCAATATTAATGAATGGTATAGATTTTCATATTGAACGATCAGCTGGTAACTCAGTCATGAAGGACTTCTTTAACTTTAAATCTGAATTAGCTCCTCCAGATAAATTAGCAGAACTGTTAGCTAAGATTCACTCAGTTCCCACCAATTGGTACACACCTTTGAAAGAAAGCTTTTTAGATCGAGACCCAATTTTAGCAGCAATCTTGAGCCCCATGCCCTCACACGCACCTTGTTGGTGCTTACCTTGGTCAGCCTTTGATACCGGTTTGCCAGTACTAGGAGTTGGCAATCCAGACATCACATCTTCAAAAAAGATACTGGAATTGGAAATTGAAACAGGTGTATATAAGAAGGTCATGCAGTGCTCTGCATTTTTCCCTACCTCTGAGGCAGCAAAGCGCCAAGTTGTTATACACAATGATTTCAAACCTGATAATATCATGAGAGATCCTCTGACAGGTTCTCTGACAGCCATAGACTATGACCTGGTTCAAGTTGGAGCAGCAGTCATGGATTTTGGTCTTCCCTATACAATGTGGTTAGGATCTCGTTTCACATCATTTCAATATCGAAAAGCATTTATTAAGTCTTATTTAAAAGCCTCAAAACTTCCTGCTTCAGATAGAAATGTAAATGAAATGATGCTTGACTGTGAGATCAACACCATCGTGGCCTTCCCCGGCTTATTGTCAAATATCTATGATGCAGAAGTTCCCTTATTAAGGGGAATTAAGCATCCTACAGCTAAAGTTGGATTTCAAGCAGGCGGACCAGATGACTCTCCGAATGGTTTAGAATTAGTTGATTTACTGTCTAATGCAGTTCAAATAGTACGATCCGACAGCAATTTGATTCATAGCTGTCTGAATGATGGCTTGGTTATGACAATGTTTAAGCAAGAAGGATTTGGATCTAAATCTCTAAACTCTTGGCTTAAAGAAATGCAAAAAAATAGAATGCTACGTCTCTTCGGTATCGCTGAAGATGAAGGTGCTGATTTATTTGTAGCGAAGCACGCTCGCAAATAAGTTTCAATAGATTTATAAAGCTATTAACGTGTATATGAGTATTGGGGCTTCATAACTCCAATATTTTTATAGCGTCTGAAATATAATTTAACAGGTAGGAGTTCAATATTATTTAGAAGAATTTTTAATAGAAATAATTTAACTAAAGCAATTATATCGCTTATTGTAAACCAACTTATATAGAATTAAAATCAAGTTTTTTCTGATTAATAAAGATATCTGGAAATGACTTTACTGATCCCCAGTCATAAATAATTTTTTTTGATTAACTTTATGTAAAGGATTTTAGGAGAGGAGAGAGGAGGTTTTTCAAAGATGATTACTTTATCTTTTTTCCCTCAACATAATTGACAAATTCTCCTTTTTCGTTGTATCCAGAAATATTCCAAGGAGCGCTATCTTTCCAAAAACCAACAAAACTTCCTCCATTAGAAAATGTGTAAGTTCCTTGTCCGTTAAAGTTCCCATTCTTCCACTCTCCTGCATATTTACTACCGTCAGGAATAGTTACTGTACCTTGGCCATTATATTTACCATCTTTGAATTCTCCTACATATTTCTCTCCATTAGGTACATTTAAAGTGCCAGAACCTTCTAGTATATAATCTCCAAATATAAAATATTTTCTTTTTACTTCCCCTTTATATTGTGGATTTATGTTTTTATCTCCAATAGTTTTCCACTCCCAACTAGAAAAAGTTCCCCATCTGTAAAGTGTCTCCTCCTTTTTATAACAAGAAATTAGAAGGCAAGAAAGAAGAAGATAAGATAGGTATATGAATATGGCTTTCAATTGGTATAATGTAAATTTTTTCGGATTAATAAGCTCATACTTGAATTAGTGAGTTTTTATTTAGAGTGAGAATAAATTAAAAGATTAATTATAACTTACATTTTTTAAATGCTAATTTAAACTCCTTATCAAATTTTATTCCTTCACTTTTGTTAAAAATATTCCTTAAGTCTTTTCTCTTATATCTTTTACAAGATTTTCCACAGACATTTTCAAGTTTATAAAATTTTGATTCAATAATTTGAACTAAATCTTCAGTCAAATTAATTTTCAAACATTCTCTAGTATCTATATCTGCTCCACCACTTAATTTATAAAGAATTACATCAAAAAAATTTTGTTCAAATTTTTTCTTTGTAAAATCAGATTTAACAAATCCACTTTGTATTCCTTTTCTAAATAAATTTATAATATTTAAATTTGGTTTTTTTTCACAACCTACTTTGATATATTCAACTAGTTTATTCAAAATTTCATCTAATTCATTATCAATTTTCTTATTACTCGCATCATTATATCCAAGTGCATAAAAAACTCCATAAACTGCCCCAATATCTATACTCCTTTTGTTATCCATTTTGCTACAGGCAAAATCATTTTTTGCAAATATTGCAGAACTCAGAATCCAAAAAATATTACATAATATAATTTTCTTCATTTCGACCTTCATTTGGAATATTTTTTAAGTCAATTAAATGACTTAACAGAGTTTTGGAGAAATTCCCAAGAATATGTAGTTTCTAATTTAGATAACTATTCCTTTTAATTATTGTAGTAATTTTAGTGTTCGTAAAATCTCAACAACATGGTTCAAGTTTTAGTCTTTTAGTATATTATCTTAAGTAATAACAATAGATCGAGAAACAAGTAAGAATTTTTAAAAAAGTAAGAGGTAAGGTCTTACTTTTCTTTACCAACTACGTTCAATTATTAGTCAAAAAACTTCATTAAAGCAGAAGGGATTAAATCAGGCTATCATTAATTTTGGAAGGAATGCTTGTTTTTTTCCTAAACTAATGTCTATTGTGATTATGAAAAATTTAACTTTTTATCTTGATTCTAACGCCAGTTGCACAAGCATTGCTTCTCATTGATATCTTAATAGTAATTTGATCTGCAAAAAACTTAAAAAAATTACGATACAATTATCAAAAATCTTGTCAATTAAACTTTTTATTTTATAATTAAGTTGCGTTCTATTAATAATTTTTTATTATTAATCGATTTAATTTATTAATATTAGTAATTACCATATAGGATAAAAAATGAAGTATTTAATTTTACTTATAATTCTTTTTTCTTCGCCCTTGTATGCAATAGATTTAATATCTTCAAGATTTACATGCACGCACAAGGATAACGAACTCGTAAGGGAAGTTAAGATAGTTCACAAAGATCCAGGTTGTGAAGTGATTTACACTAAGGCAGTTGGAACAGCAAATGAGACGATTAGAACCATATGGCGAGCAAAAAATTCAACAGAATATTGCGATACAAAGGGCAATGCATTTGTTGAAGATAAACTAAAAAATGAATTTGGATGGGATTGTATTGATCAAATCAACAACTAACATTTGAAGAGATAATTTCAAAATTATTGGTTATTTGTTTATTGAATTGCATAACTAATTCTATTTTAACTTAATTACTAGGCCAAGAGTTCTGCCTTGCTGTAATCAAAAAACACTTATTGTAATTTACATTTTTTTTAAATACAAATTAGAGTTTTTGAATACAGCAAGGTTTTATACCCTCCTATTCTGCAGCATCAGTTTCAATACGGTATTCTCACCCTGATAAATGAAATAATTCAATAAATTTTTAATTCTCTCTCATCTAGGGGCAATCATGCCTAATAATTTAAAACAAAAATTAACCCTGATTGGTTCTTCAGGACTAATTGGCTCTCATATTCTTGAACAAATCAGCCCAGATGATTTTCAAAATGTAAAAGCAATCACTCGCCAAAAAATACCAATACTTGATAAAAAAAGCTTCATACAACAGTCTATTCATGACTTTTCAGATATAGAAATAATGAGGCAAGACCTTAAAAAAGATATTATAGTAAGCACTTTAGGTACAACAATAAAAAAAGCAGGGTCTAGAGATGCTTTCATGAAGATCGATCACGATCTGCCTTATTCTAAGACCTAGTTTGTTGTTAGGAAAAAGAACTGAGGAGCGTCCTAGTGAGTATATTTCAAAAATTATAATGATCGTCTGTCCTTTCTAATTCCATGGAAATATAAACCAATTCATGCCAGCATTATGGCAAAAAAAATTAAGTGTATTATAATGAAAGAAACGATAGGTAAACACATTTAGGAGGGAAGGAGCCTCTTTTAAAATTTAACAATTCATGATGTAAACATGGCCATAAAATTCTGTTCATTAATCACCTTTAAATAATGATTAAATGAAAAATAAAATGACGGAACGCGTTACTAGGAGTTTTGAATCCCAAAACATGATGAAAACCCTAGGAGCCACCATTCATAAAGTGGAGAAGGGAAAAGTAACTATTATTGCGCCTATACTTCCTTCAACACTACAACAACATGGCTATGCACATGCAGGGCTGACATTTTCTATTGGAGACAGTGCTGCTGGATATTCTGCATTGACAATGATGAATGATGATCAGGAAGTCATGACAGCAGAAATTAAAATTAACTTGTTAGCTCCTGTGGATGGGGAAATTTTAACAGCTGAAGGTAAGGTTCTGAAAAATGGTAAACGACTAGTCGTAGTTTCTTCCGAAATTCATTCCCTTAAAGATAGAAAAAAAAATCTGGTCGCAATTATGCAGGGAACCATGATCCCGGTAGCTCTGAAAACTTAAAATATAAAAAAATTACAATGAAGATTAAAGTAGTTCATGGCGAATCATTCTCCATTTAGGTTGTGATGCATAATTTTTTATATAAATAATGAAATTTTGATGTGCATGATCAAGACTATATTGCTTTCAGCAACTTTCACAAAACAGACTTTCTCATTATCAATTTTGTAAATTTATATCCCATTTATAAGTTTTAATTGTAATTCCAATTTAATTGTTTTAACTAAAAATATAAAATACATTCACTGAATATTTTGAGCTTTTTGTTAATTTTTGAAAATAATACGATTTTTTCTTGGAAATTTAAGTGTTTGGAAATAGAATTATTGTACGTGGGATTTTATTTGTCGTTTTGTCCCAATCTTTAAACAATTAAAGAAAGGAGGTGTGAATGTCTACTCAGATAAAGATGGTGGTTCTTCACCTTTTTGTTATGGTGAGGAGTCACCGTTAATCTAGAGTTTCCATATTAAAGTATGGTAATTATTCTAAAAACTGCATAGATCAAAATTTTGGAAAGTAATTACCTGCTTTCTTAATATGATTCTTATAGGGGATGATGACTGGGTTTAATTTCTCATTCATCATCCCTTTTTGTTTTTTTCTTCCCTTTAGTTTACAAACCTGAAAAAAACAGCATTGGTCTGTAAAAGTTGCTATTAGTATAATTTTTCGATAATAACTTTCAGATTTGAATATCCTAAAAGAGAGTCAAAAATGAACTTGATTGGCTAGTTTGAAATAACTTAATTAATATAAAGGCAAAGAAGTTTTTTTTATGAGTTAGAATAAGTAATTAAAATCGGAAACATAGATTAAATTGGTAAAACATAGAGATAGAAAGCATACAAATATTATGAAATAACTTGAAGGTTATTTGGTTGATTCCATAATCTTTTTTAATGGTTGGTACTTGCTGAATACTGGTTTTAATTTTAGCTGAATAATAAAATAAAACCTCACTAGTAAAATAGAAAGTCTTGTCATATAGCCTAAAAATATTTATGTGTGATGATTGTTTCGGATTTTGCCGAATATGAAAAAAACGGAGGAAAAATGAGTTACGTGGTACATGTTACGGCAATAGTTGAAGGAGACCTAGAGGAAATTGAAATCTTGATTAATGATTACCGTCACAGATGTCTTGAAAATCAAAGTGGAATGGAGCAATTTCTAGTTTGCAGGAGTGTGGAACAGACTAATGTTTTTCTTTACACTCAGGTTTTCAAGGATCAGGATGCTCACAAAGACCACATTGAAGGAGATGATCCAAAGTGGTTTTTTGAGCAGATGGCGGATATGGAATTTAATTTTCAAGGTCAATGGGTTGCGGGTATTGAAATAGAGTCCTCTGTAGGGCGAATCCTAAACTGAAACTTGTTCAGTAGATATGTTGCATGACTCCATTAAATTTAAAGCGTCAAAATTAAAATATTAAAAAAATAAGGTCCTAGTACATAAGTTGCAGACAACTAAACTTCAGTATTAAAAAATATTCCCAGAATTTTTCATTTTCTCTTCACCAAAGTATTAAGTAAACACAAGAAAAATCCTTCTCTTTTTAAACATAATCTCCATTTTACTAATGTTGAGACTGTTTGCTAAATGATAATACTATATAACATCTTTTATAATAAAATTTAGTAATATCAGATTAAAACAAGTTAATTTAAAAATCATGATTACTATGGACTTCCGATCCATATTTTTGGGTATATTTTTATCGATAATTTGGTCCAGTGCATTTACGTCAGCAAGAATATTAATGTCAAATGCTCCACCTTTCCTCGTTTTGTCTCTTAGATTTCTGATTTCAGGAATATTGGGAATAGCAATAGCCAGAATGCTTGGACAGAATTTTAATTTTTCCAGGCAAGAGTGGTCTGGAATTTTAATTTTTGGATTTTGTCAGAACGTCCTTAATCTCGGACTTAACTTTGTTGCATTACAATGGATAGATGCAAGTATGGCAGCAATTATAGCCAGCATGTTACCTCTTATTGTTGCAGTTATTTCATGGTTTTTTTTGATTGAGAAACCTAAAATTTTTGGTATTCTTGGACTTTTTGCAGGAATGTCAGGAGTGCTGCTAATTATGATCGATAGAACTGCTGACCAAACAAAATTACTAGGTTTTTTATTATGTTCTATTGCACTATTAGCTTTAGCAGGAGCAACAATATTGTTAGGAAACTTTTTTAGAAGTGAAAAAAACCTTTTAATGATCGTAGGATTTCAAATGTTTGTTGGTTTCGTATTATTGTTTCCTTTAACAATTATTTTCGAGAAATGGTTAATAAATTGGTCGATGATTTTCATAATTTCATTTGTATATCAAATCCTTATGCCAGGATTATTAGGAACCCTGATCTGGTTTTTGCTTGTAAAAAGAGTTGGTGCGACTAAATCTGCAGCTTTTCATTTTTTGAATCCTTTTTTTGGGGTATTAATTGCTGCAATAATTTTATCTGAGCCCATATCATTGAAAGATGGAATTTCAGTAATAATAATTATGTCTGGTATCCTTGCTGTTCAATTAAATTATCCTAAAGGATTAATAAAAAAATGAAATTAACTTTGAAAAATTGTTTTGAATGAATTAGGGTTTCAAATTATAAAGTATTTTCCTAAAAGTCTTTTAATGAAGAAACGACTGGTTCCTTTGGGGATTAATACTTTTAATATATGAAACTGAAAAATGGTAAAGTTCTGAATGATTAAACAGCATCCTTAACCTATAGAAATATTTGTTAAAACTTTTTTTTAATGTTTAAGTGATTTATTTATTCTCTAACAAAATAAAACAAAGGAGAACCCATGAGCGTATTGATTAAAAAAGGAAGAGTTATTACGGCTGTTGATGATTATGATGCAGATATTTTTGTTGAAGATGAAAAAATTTCAGTTATTGGAAAAGATTTGCAAATGGATGCAGACAAAATAATAGATGCCAAAGGGAAATATGTTATCCCCGGAGGTATTGATCCACATACGCATTTTGATATGCCTTTTGGTGGTACGATGAGTGCGGATGATTTTGAAACAGGTCCAAGAGCGGCTGCTTTTGGTGGAACAACATGCATAATTGATTTTGCAATTCAGACCAAGGGAGAATCAACTCTGGATGGACTAGATACATGGCATGCAAAGGCAGACGGAAAGTCCTTGATTGATTATGCATTCCACATGATCGTTACTGACATGCCTGATACAAGGTTAGGTGAGATGCGTAAATTGGCCGATGAAGGAGTAACCTCCTATAAACTTTTCATGGCTTATCCGGGAGTTCTTTACGTGGACGACGGTACACTTTACAGGGCATTCAGGCAGGCAGGAGAAAACGGCACGCGAATCTGTATGCATGCCGAAAACGGGATCGTCATCGATGAAATTATTAAGGAAGCTGTTGCTGATGGTCATACTGAACCTAAATGGCATGGTCTCACTCGTCCTACTAGGATGGAGGCAGAAGGAGTTTATCGTTCGATTGCAATTGCAGAGGTAGCTGATGTTCCTTTGTATATAGTTCACCTATCATGTTCTGACGCACTTGAAGAAGTAAAAAGAGCACGGATGCGCGGAGTAAATGTGATTGCTGAAACCTGCCCACAATATCTTTTTCTTGATAAAAGCTACTATGAAAAAGAAGGTTTTGAAGGAGCAAAGTGGGTTATGACACCTGCCTTAAGAGAAAAATGGAACCAAGACGAACTTTGGCAGGGTCTCAAATTTCGTGACCTAGAAACTATTGCAACTGATCATTGTCCTTTCTGTTTCAAGGAACAGAAAGAACTCGGACTAGAATCATTTACAAAAATTCCTAATGGGGCACCTGGAGTTGAAAACCGCATGAGCTTAATTTTTAACGGTGGCGTTGTCAAAGGGAGGATGGACCTGAATCGTTTTGTTGAGGTTACATCCACAGCAGCAGCCAAAGCTTTCGGTCTTTTTCCTAAAAAAGGAACAATCGCTGTAGGAACAGACGCGGACATAGTTATTTTTGATCCTAATCGCAAGGAAACCATCAGTATTAATAATCCATGTACTCACCATATGCGTGTAGACTATTCAGCCTATGAAGGTTTTGAGGTTCAGGGATTTACTGAAACAGTACTTAGTCGCGGAAGGGTTATAATTGAAAATAATGAACAAAAAATTGAACGTGGAGGACAATTCGTCAAACGTGCCTTAGTTAATTCCCATCTTAAATGAAAATTTTTATTCCTTAAAGATGATTTCAACTAATTTCCTTCTTTAAAGAACAAAATGCCGCCATATAATTATGGCGGCAGATAACCTCTCTTACTTAATCCTAAATGTAGTATTGGATTAAGAATTAAACCCTGTTTTAAACCTCAAAGGGAACTACTCAAAACATCCAACTTCCAAATGCACATAGACAAAATACGATTATTATTGCTTTGTGTAGCATGGTCAACAGCAATAATTGATATTACAGTCGGCCAGTCTGCTTTATTCATTGCAAATTTAGGAGTATTGAGTCTGTTATTATTTATAGTCCTTACATTCGGACGACTTAAAAAGGAAAGCCTTACAATTATTACAATCTTAGTTATTGTGGCGTTTTTTATGCTGGAACATTTACCAAGTTTTGAAGACTATTTGTCAGCGGGGCGATTTACATTAGTTTTTTCTGCATTACTTCCAACTATGAAACTTTTCAGTTCTACTTCTTTAAATGTGAGAAGTGTAAAAAAATCTCAGGACTTGCTAAGAAATATTCCTACAAACATCTCAACTTCAGGTTTTCAGATTGCTTCTCATTTTTTTGGAAGCGTAATTAACACCGTAACATTTTCCATTCTATCTGCTGCCCTTCCAGAGAATTCTGAAAATATTACCGTAAGACTATTGCTGAAGCCTGTCTGCGTGGAATGAATACCTCGGCTACGTGGTCTCTTTTTTTTGTTGCATTCGCTGTAGGACAAGCATTTATCGATACAAAAAATTCTTGGGTTGCAATGGCACTCGGAATTTTAATTGGAATTCTTTTCAACTTTATTTCTCTACCTATTTTTGAATATGGATCTACGTTAAATAAAATATTCGCTGGCATGTCTTAGTCCAGTATTTCCACTGATGATTTTAATAATGATTTCTGTCCTTTCTGTATCACTTTTTTTTATTTCACTGCATTGTCAGCTGAAGTATTGGTAATGCCTGTTTTAATAGTTATTTACATAATTTTCAACTTTAAGAATTATTTTGAGATTTTCTCTAAAACAATATCATGGCTTCTGAATTCCTAAGATGATATCACTGTAATTTGTATTGCAATGTTTTTTGGGTATCTGATTAGTCACTCCAATTTAGTTAATGATTATATTCTTTTTCTTGACTCAGCAATTTTTCCTTCATGGTCACTTTTAGCATTTACGCCACTAGTTATAACAATATTTTTTTTCACTGGAATTCATCCTGTGATTACAAGCACAATCGCACTTTCTCTGCTTACATCAGTAAAGATAGATATTCATCCTGCACTGCTGATGCAAGCTCATCTTGAAGGTTGGGCCGCAGGAACAATGAGTTCTGTTGCTTCACTATCAGTATTAACTTGTTCAAACTTATTTAAGGTAAAGTCACATAAACTTGCTTTTGGTCCTAATTTATTGACCGCAATTACTTTTTCTTTATTATCAGGCGTATTACTCAGCTTCATAAATTCATTAATATATTAAAAATGCTTATTTCAAAATCCTTCAATTGGTGGCGTTATTCCTACATGGTTTGGAACGAAGAGCGGAGCAGTCACTCAACCACTTGGTCTCTGCCTTGATTGTTGCCAAAAATAAATACCAAATTTATATCTCTGCTAAACATGACCATAGAAGTTTTAGATCGGACTTAAGAGGATGATACCAGTTCCTTTAAATACGCAACAGGCATAGAAAATCTTAAAGGAGCAAAAGTTTGCATCATTTCAAATAGCAAGAAAGGCACTCTCGTTTTCTTCAATGCTTTTGAAGGTCTACTGATAAAAATTCCAAGGCAAGAGAAGTAATAAGAGTTATAAAAAAGAATTACAGTTCGCCTGCTGAAAAAACGATATTGAAGGTAATTAAAAAATGGGATGCTGCAATTGCTGGAGTTGGAGATTGAGGTAGCTATCCATCATGCAGTTGCATGACTCTATTAATTCAGAGCTTTTGGGTGTTCCTTCATTTGCTATAATTACCTCAGAATTTGTAAGCGAAGCGAACATGATGTATCGAGCACTAGGGGGGGTTGAAAATTAATCTTTTGTTTCAATAAACCATCCCATCAGCATCGCTACAAAATATGAATTAAAAATACAGGCAGGTAATGCCTTAAAATAAGGTATTGATTTTTTCCTTAAATCTGGGCGTAGCAATGAATTGTAGTCCATACAGGTATAGAAAGTTGTTTCTCACTTTAAAGTATATAACTCCTACAACATAAATGCTTTAATTCGGCTGAACAGTTTTGTTGCTTGATTCAATCCAAGATTTAATCCCATTAGTTGCATGATAGATAAGGTATTCACTGTTTTCCTTGATTATCATATTTGAAACAATTCGACTCCTTCTTCCAGACCTGCAAATTATTACAACTGGTCCATTTTCATTTGCTATTTCAACAACTTCAGTCATCCATTTTCTAAAATCATAACTTCCATTTTTATCAAAAAAAGTCATAAGGTGGCTGCTTTTAATTACACCGGTTTCATACCATTCCCCTTCAGTCCTGATATCAATTAAGGGGACATTACTTTCTAGTAGAAATTTAATTTTCTCATTATTTACCTCATATATTTCTGCAAACAATTGAGCACTGTTTAGCATAAAAACAAAACTCAATGCCACTAATTTTATTCTCATAATTATTTCTCCATTATTTAAGTATATTTTATATCAGGAATAAGTTTAAAAACTTAAATGATGATTACATCGCAGACCAATCTATGTTTCATTTCTTTTTACCATTAACTTATCTATTTGCCAATGAAAAATCTTTGTTTCTTCAGTAAATAAAACAGATTTTTTATTATAATTTGTGAACTATTTTTTATTGTGTCTGTTTCATAAATTTCAGACAGTATTGAATTCTTCACATTCATAAAAAAATTATACAAAAAAAATTTCTTTGCATGCGTTTTAAATCATTATTATAGAATGATTATCAGGAGTTCATACCAAAAGATTTTCTCTGCTAATTTCTATTTTCTTGTCCCCTAGAAATAATACTCCCTTTGTTTTTTCCAGCATTGTAAGCAATAAATGCAGTTATAACTACCAGGATGCCAACCACTATCACATGAAAAATAAACAAATTAATTCCTTCCATGTTCATTCTATATTCAATAAAAGGTTCAATTCCAAATAGATAGTTTTATACATAAATGCGATCAATACTACTAAAAATATATCACCATATTTTCCAGAAATATATCTATTAACTTATATCGATTCAACAAATTTTTCAACGACTTCCATTGCAAACTGTAACCATCAATTTATAATACTTGCAAATAAGTTTAACAGTTTTACCTTTTTTAACTAATGCTCTATTGTGCTCAATTGTTATTCTAGTTGTTTCTTCTAGGATAATCCTTATGTTTAGATAATATCTAAAAGATTATTGGCAAATTGATTGATATTTCTTGCATTTTATGAAATAAATATAATTGATTTTTCATATTATGATTTTAAATTATAAAATTTTTTAATGAAGTTTAACAAATTTATCCCTTTTATCGTTTCTGTCCTTTTATTACTTTTTCCTCCCTTTTTAACAGCCAAAGAAGAGACACAGAAACTCAGTGGCTCCATTGTCAAGAGTATAGTTGAGCAGTTTGCTAACATGCACTATTCCCAGAAAACTCTTAACGATGAAATGTCCAAAAATATTTTTTCACATTACATAAACAGACTTGATCCTGCTCACTACTATTTTCTTGCCTCAGATATAAATGAATTTCGTGTTTACGAAACACGGATCGACGATATGCTTCTCAACGGAGATGTGATACTTGCATTGGATATTTTTGAACGTTTCAAAGCTCGTTTGTCTGAAAGACTTGCAATGATGGAAGAATTTTTAAGCGAGGACTTTAATTTCAACCTTGATGAAAAATGGACACTTGATCGTAGCAAACTGCCATATCCTGAATCCTCCGAAGCTGCCAGGCAGATTTGGCGTACAAAAATAAAATTTGATTTACTTACTCTAAAGTTGGCAGATACTAGTATAGAAGAAGGAAAAGAGCGTTTAATGAAACGTGTCCGAGGTTTATGGAAAGATTATTCTCAGTACGAAAAAGATGATATAGTTGCTCTACTTCTAAATTCAATGGCAGCAGCTTTTGACCCTCATTCTTCCTATCTCGCAGCTCAGGAATTGAAGAATTTTGATATATCGATCAAACTCTCACTTGAAGGCATTGGAGCTGTATTACGATGGGAGGATGGCTACACAGTAGTAAACTCAATCGTACCCGGAGGGGCTGCCTCTAGGCACGGGAAACTCAAATCTGAGGATAGGATCATTGCAGTTGCGCAAGGCGAGCAGGACTTTGAAAGTGTAATTGATATGCGCCTGAATGATGTAGTACAGCTTATACGTGGGAAAAGAGGGACAAAGGTAGGTCTGCAGATTCTTCGCAAAACTAATAAAGGCTTTGATACACTAAAATTTTTCATCGTTCGTGACAAAATTGTGCTAAAAGATGGAGAAGCAAGAGCAAAAATATTTGATCATCATAATATACAGCTTAATAAAAACGAAAAAGATCTTTACAGAATCGGAGTAATTAAGCTGCCTTCTTTCTATATTGATTTCAATGATAGAAGAAAAAATCCCAAAAATTATAAAAGTTCCTCAAGAGATGTAAAAGAGCATCTGAAAAGATTTGTAAAAAATAATGTTGATGGAGTGATCCTAGATTTACGCAGTAACGGTGGAGGGGGTCTTGATGAAGCAATCAATATGGCAGGACTTTTCATAGGCAATAACCCTGTAGTAATTGTCCGCCAGTCTGGAGGAAAAAGAATTACAGTTCACCGCAGTCGGGAAAGACAGGTATATGATGGTCCACTTGTAATAATGCTCAATCGCTACAGCGCCTCTGCATCAGAAATTCTTGCTGGTGCCATGCATGATTATCAGCGTGCAATTTTAGTAGGGGACAATACAACTTTTGGAAAAGGTACTGTACAGAATATCTTTCAGCTTCCGGAAGGTTACGGGGCACTTAAAGTTACAATTGCACAGTTTTACCGAGTTTCAGGTTGGTCCACACAACATCGGGGAGTTGAAAGTAGTATTGTTTTGCCATCATTAAATAATGTAAGGGAAATTGGTGAATCTACTCTTGACAATGCCCTACCTTGGCGTGCAATTGATTCTGTTACTTACAGTGTTAAAGGAAATTTAAATAAAGATATCTCTGAGCTTAAAAAATTTTCTAAACGGAGATTGGGATCTTCTGAATATTTCAAAAAAATTGTCCAAGACACTCAGGAATACATTACAAACGTAAAGCCATTAGGATACACTTCCATCCTACAAATGCAGCAGGAAGATTTAAAGCGTAAGGCTCAGCGTAAACTGGAGGTAGAAAGTGCAACTGTAAAAGATGAAAAGGAAATTAATTCTGAAACAACACAAAATGAAACAGATAATGTTATTAATCAAGACGATTATATCAACGAAAGTATGGCGATTTTATCTGACTACATAAATTTACAAAAGCTGTCAATAAAGAATGAATAGAGTTTCCTCCAATGAGGACAAAATAGATATTTACTCTAGAGAAGTTTTAATTACTAGAGATGAAATCAACTATAGAATAGAGCAGTTAGGACGAGAAATATCGCAAGATTATCAAGGTAGAGAACTTCATCTTGTGGGAGTTCTCAATGGAGCTTTTATATTTCTTGCTGACCTAGTGCGTCATCTCAGTATTCCTTGTCAAATATGCTTTTTACAAGCTTCAAGCTACAAAGACCAGCAGGTGAGTACGGGAGAGGTAATACTAATGCATAATCTCGATTTGAACGAGAAAAATGTCCTTGTTGTTGAAGATATTTTTGATACAGGGTTAACACTCCAACACATAAAGGAAGACCTTAATATGCAAAAGCCAGCATCTTTTGAAATATGCGCTCTGCTTAATAAAAGGATTACGAATAAGGCATCTATTAATGTTAAGTATATCGGCTTCGAGATTGAAAATCGCTTCGTCGTTGGCTACGGACTTGATTATGCGGAAAAATTCAGGGAACTTCCACATATATCCTGCCTTGATTAAAGAAAGGGACTTTCTAAATTTGAATTTCAAGAAATAATTGACTGGAATCTTACAAATGAATTTATCACCTCTGTTTCTTTACTTTTTAAATAAATTCTTCATCTCCTACCGTAATCATCTTCCAAACGCTCAATATCATCTTCCCCAAAATATTCCCCTGTCTGAACTTCAATGAAACTCAAATCAACTTTGCCAGTATTTTCTATACGGTGGGATGAACCACATGGAATATTAATTGACTCACCACCTTTTTTGTTGTGTCGTTCTCCGTCAAGTGTTACGATTCCTTGACCAGACAACACAAACCAGTGTTCAGACCTTTTTTGGTGTTTTTGAAGACTGAGCCGTTTACCAGGATAAACTACTATTCTTTTGATCTTGTGGTCTATTTCGTCTGCCAAAACAGTGAAGTATCCCCATGGACGCTGATCAGTTTCGACAATTTTTTTCATTATAATTTCTGCTAATGTTTTTGTTTAAATCCTAGTACTGCATTCTAAGAAACTTACAAAAATACACAAGGTCTGTAAATTTTGTAAAATATAAGATGAAATATAAACCTTTTCTATTAAAAAATTTAAATATACATGAGTTTAATTAACCCAACGTCAAAAAAAATTTTTCTCACTTTTTGTTTGATGGGTCTTGCAACAGAATTATGGGCAGTGAGAGCAAAAATAAGGTTTCTATTCCCCATAAGTATTGAAAGTGTAACTGATGGGTTTGAAGATACAAATATTAATACTTCTGAATTTGTACTTTCCTTTTTGATGCCTGTTTCCAGAAGCACTCAATTGGATTTTGGATATTCCTATTTCAATGCCCGTATAGAAGACACCGTCACATCTTCAGAGGCCTACACTGGCGTGTTTAGAGCTCATCTACTTGAGCTAGGTGCGGGTTATACAGGTGTTGAGTTAACAAGAACTATATCTATGCTAATTGAAGCATCCACTCGTTTCCCTGTTAGTGGCCAGGCAGAAGTAAATGGTAATCCCGGATCTAGTGAGGCTAAGTCCATAAGTGGTATGGGATATTTTCTTGGTTCTGGAATAGCATACGGCAACATTGATCTATTATTGTTTTATCAGCAAAGAGATTTGACTTTTGATGAACTTACAGTTTTGCGTGACGGTGTAAGTAAAGATGTTGCTTTACATTCTACAGAATACGGTATCGGCATAGGTTATACATTTTAGGAAATCCTGATGTTTAATATACTTGTAAATAATGAATACGAATGGTTATTTGAGACGCTAAAAACAGAGTTGCCAGAATTTTTTTCCATGAAATTGACTGATTTTTCCTGTCATGATGATACCCAGCAAGAACAGCTTATTAAGGTAAATGCTATTATAGGTCAGAAAATAAATCTCAGTGATGCACAATATGCAGCTGCCAGCAAGTTGCAGATAATTCAAACATTAAGTGCAGGTTTTGACCATATTGACTTAGGAAAAGCAAAACAGCACAATGTTTATGTCGCAAACAACAATGGTGCAAACGCAGAATCTGTGGCTGAGCATGTTATAATGATGATTTTAGCACTTTACCGCCAACTGCTTTTTCATCATAATTCTGTAGCACAAGGAAGATGGACCTGCTTGAAATATCAGAACCGTGGACTATCAGGAAAAACTTTGGGAATTTTTGGACTTGGTAATACTGGGAAAGCACTTGCAAGACGAGCTTCTGCATTTGGTGTCAAAATCATGTATTTTGATATTATACGTCAGGTAATTACTGAAAAAGAATTAGGACTGAAATTTGTCCTTCCTGAGGAACTGCTGAAACATTCTGATATACTCAGCTACCATGTACCTAAAACAAGTTATACTCGCCACCTGATAAATCGCAACTCTATAAATAAAATGAAAGACGGCGCACTACTGATCAACGCGTCACGTGGTGATGTGCATGACGAAAATGCCGTATATGAGGCGTTGGTTTCAAAAAAAATTTATGGTGCAGGACTTGATGTTTTTGAGGAGGAACCACTCCCGAAAAAATCCCCCCTATGCAAACTTGATAATGTTGTACTAACTCCACACAGTGCCCCTGACAAGGAGTGCTACATGCGTACGATTAGCAACGCATTTGACAATCTTTTAAGGGTTTCAAAAGGAGATAAACCACTAGCTCTGGCTATTGATCATGAAGAAGCAACACGAAAGTTTTTGAAACAATTTCCGGGAGTAAAATTTTCTTATCTTTGACTGATTTTAATATTATTAAAATCAAATTGGACTGTGTTTTGCAGAATTTAATATACAAGTGGATTTTGCGAATCATTTAACAATTATCAATGGAACAACAAACACTAAATCCTTATTTTGAACTGGGTGTTGAGCCCGGAGTAACACAAAAACAGCTAAAGCAAGCTTATCGCCAGTCTGTAATGCGATATCATCCTGATACATCCTCAGGAAACGGAAATGCGCAGAAGTTTCGACAAGTTACAGAAGCATATAAGTTATTGCAAAAAATGAACGCCTATCAATCTGCTCATGCCGGGAAAAAAACGGTTAGTAGGGCTTCTAATTTAAGACAAAAGTTTTCCTCAGTTTTTCAAAATAACAAACAGCAGCAGAAAGGTGTTTCAAAAGCATGGTGGGAAAAATCATCTTTCCCAAAGGGAAAAGATGAAAAAATTAAGGTCAACCGCCAGAAAACAAATCTCTCCATGGAAGAACTCATAAACTGTGTGGAACTTTCTGAAAACCAATACGTAAGACAGGTTGCTCTTGAAGCAATTGCTGCTAAGAAAAATAAAGGCGGTGTGAACTACCTACTTCACCTTTTGCAAAATACAGATGCCTCCAAAAGAGCTGATGTGATAAAGGCGCTCGGCCAATGTGGAATTAAAAGAGTAAATCAGTATCTGTTTCCCTATGTTAAAGATAAATCAATAGAAGTATCCGCTGCAGCAGTAAAAGCGCTTGAAAGTATTGATTCAGCAAATAGATCATATGTTGTTGAAATACTTCGCAGTCAAGCTTCTAGCTGGAAAAGTTCATTTTTTCGACCTCTTTCAAAAATCAAAAATCAATTATATTCCGTCACATCCTCAAAACGAAAACTAGGAGGAATGCTGTTAAGTTGTGGTTCTATTTCAGAACAACAGCTCGAAATTGCTTTACTTATGCAGAAAAGATTCCCTCTTTTGCTTGGTCAAATTCTCCGCTATCTTGAATATGTTTCTATTCCAGAAATTCAAAATTCAATTGCCTCCCAGAAGAAATTCAGATAGAATTCAACCCTTGCAATTAAAATGTTAAATCAATTCGGCTGCCATTTTTATAATGCCGTAGCATTGAGAATTAGAGCTTAGAACTTTCCATTTTTATTCTGAACGAATCTGAAAACTTAATGCAAACCTTTTTGAATAATTTCAATGCCACAATCTGACGCAAAAAAATCTTCCGTAAAAGGGCAGCAGGAGAATGATCACGTGGCTCCATATCCTAAGTACCTTGAAGCCGAAACCTTTGATTTATATAAAATATTGATTTCCCTATGGAATAAGAAGTGGCTTATTATTTCAGTTACAGTAGTCGCAGCCATAGGATCCATAGTATACGCTCTGCTACAAACTCCCATTACTTATTACAAAGTGCAGGCCCTTTTAGTACCCACAACTAAAAAATCAGTGTTTAAAATTAACTACGATAATTATGGTGAAACTCAACTTACCCGTGTTGAGAATCACCAAGAAATTATACTAGATCACGCCCTTGAAAAGTTCAAAAGAAATCTTATTTTACGCAATAATCAAAATATATTTTTTGAAAAAGAAGGCTTAACTGAATATTTAGCTAAGGAGACAACACCAGAAGCAAGTGATGCGAATTTTCGTCAAATTTTATCAAATTTGTCAGTTTTTTATGTGGGGGGAAACAATGATGACCAAAAAATTACCATTTCCACAGAATTCACAATACCAATAAATTTTACAAAATGGCTCAACTCTTATATTGAATTTGTTGAAACTAAGACTATCAGTGAGCTACTAGAACAAATTCGTTATTCAATTCAGGAAGAAATCAAATACACTAAAAAAAAAATTATTTCGAATCAGGAAGAGCAGAAGAAGTTCTTTAGAAATCGGATACTTTTATATGAAGAAGCTGCCCAAATTGCACTAGCGCTAGGAATTGAAGAAAGAGTTAATAGCGACTTTTCATCTTCAATTGATCTGGGTTATGGTATTGTAGAGCCCCCACTTTATTATAGAGGCTATAAGGCTCTTAATATTGAAATAGAATTTCTTAAAAAACGTTCATGGGACGGTCCAAATAAAAAAGAAATTTTTGAATTGGAAAAGAAATTAACTAGGTTAAGTTCAATTGAAATCCTTGAAGAGGACTTTCACATTATGAATTTTGAGAAACCTGCTTACCAAACAAAAACAGTAAACTCTATTAGCAAAGTAAGAACCATTGCCCTTAGCATAATGTTCGGTTTTTTGTCAGGAATCTTCCTAGTTTTATTTATTGAATTTTTTCAGAACCAGAAAAAAAACCATTCAAAATAAATCCCTTTTCCAAGAAAATATTTCAGCATTTTTCATAATTCATTATTGACGATCTGAAAAATTCAAGCGCAAGAAAAATCTGGATTTTTATTTAATCATCCAGATATCGTCATTTGATGAATCAACAGGGCCGGAATAAATAAATGGGTAAGTTCGGGTTGATACTTATTTCCATATCCACAAATGTTATTGAGGACATCAAAAAAGTTTCCTGCAACTGTGACACTGTCCACAGGCTGAACACGACTTCCATTCTCAATCAAAAAACCCTGCACGCCAATAGAAATATCTCCACTGACCGGATCGCATCCAGCCTGACCCTCTAGTTCGGTTACAAGTAAACATTTTTTCTCAAGTGCGCAAAGCTGATCCAGACTATGTTCACCAATTGGACAGACAAGGTTATGTAAACTAGTACCTATTCCACCTGTGTATCCACGCGATGCATGACCTGTTGAGGCTTTATTTTCCTTGCGCGCAGACTCAACATGATATAAAAAATTCCTAAAAATCCCATTTTCAATCAAAGGCAACTGCTTCGTCAAAAATCCTTCTGAGTCCATAAAACAGGAACGTTTCCCTCCCAACAAATGAGGATCATCCATTAAGTTTAATTCAGAAACTGCTATTTTCTGGCCTAGTTTTCCCTTCAAGCGAGACAATCCACGCTGAGCTGCTTCTGCTGAAAATGCCCTAAAAAACATCGCCAGAAAACCCGGTGCCGTATACTCATCAAGTACAACAGGCATTGTGCCACTTTGAATTGGCGAGGCATTAAGTAATTCTACTGCTTTTTCTACAGCTTCTACACCAATTCTTTTTCCAGCCATTGGATCCCATTCACGGCGATTTAATATTTTTAATCCAGATTTTCTCGAATCTCCATCCTGGAGAAGAGGCCCGCACCAGGCGGCAACTTCATTGGAGTTCTGCTTGTACGATACTCCTTTACTGGAAAGCAAAAGAGATTCATTTCTGCCGCGAGAGACGCCAAGATACGGAATTGAAACAACCCGTTTGTCAGATGATTTAACTGAATCCTCAATCGAAAATCCGAGTTCCATAAGCTGATCCGAGTTCAACTCATCAATCTTAGGATTATGAAGCTCGAGCAATGACGAATCTGGTACTTCAATTGGAGCTTCTAGCATTATCACCTCGGTAGGATCTTGAAGTTTAGCATTTTCACAGGCATTTTTAAATGCAAGCTCAATAGCTTCTGAACTTAACCTTTCTGATGATGCAAGCCCAGTTCGGCCTTCATCGAGTACTCTTACTCCCAAGCCAACACTGGTCGACTGTTCAACTTTTTCTACTTTCCCTTCCTGAATTTCCAATTCAAGTGACTCATTTCGTTCAACCACTATATCAATATCTTTGAGTTTCTTTTTTTCTGCCAGAAACAAAACTCGCTCAGCAGCCTGCCTCATATCAAACATTTTTATTTTTCCTTTTCTTGAGTTAGTTAAAAATAAAAAATTGTAAATAAATTTTACTGTTCAATCTATATTATAAACAATCCCAAAAGTAAACAATCATATACATTTCAATGTTAATAAATATTTCAAGAATTGACTCCTTTTTTTTCTTTTGATTCAGATCTAATCCATCATATCTTGCTTGCCCCTTATTGCCAGTTTTAATAGAATTGACTGCCTATAAATACTAAATATTAAAGATGACTGGACGTATAGAAAAAAATGAATTCTAGCCAAAAATTCTATTTAGCATTTAATAATTAGGTTAGGTTATATAAAAAAGACATCTAAAAATTTTCACCTATTACATAACAGGTTTTTAAATCTAAAACAGTTTATTTAATAATGACAGGAAGTAGTACCAAAGATTCAATCATAGTGATGAAATTCGGCGGAACAAGTGTACATTCTAAAAAGTCGCGTCAGCATGCAATCAAGCATATTCGAAGGAATGTTGAATCCAATAAAAATGTTGTTGTTGTTGTTTCCGCGATGGGCCGCAAAGGAGATCCTTATGCAACTGACACACTGATTTCTCTTCTTAAAGATGTTGGAGAACCTGTAAATCCATCAGAGCTAGATTCTGTTATGAGTATCGGGGAAAGTCTGAGTTCAGCTTATTTTTCCCATTTGCTTTCTATGAATGGAATTCCTTCAGTTGCATTCACAGGAGGACAGGCAGGTATACTAACAGACGATAATCCAGGAAATGCTAAAATTCTTGAAATAGATACTTCCAGAATCCTTAAGGCCTTAAGCCAAGGAAAAACCCCAATAGTAGCAGGTTTCCAGGGAGTTACTACAAAGGGAGATGTTCGAACTCTCGGGAGAGGAGGTAGTGATACAAGTGCCGTTGCATTGGGTTCATCACTGGGTGCTGAGGCTATAGAAATTTATTCTGACGTTGATGGTATTGCCAATTGTGATCCCCGACTAATACCCGAGGCTCGTTTTATGGGGTCGGTCAGTGTCAAACAAATTCTTTCTATGGCAAATGAAGGCAGCAAGGTCATTCACCCAAGGGCCGTTAATGCTTCACTGAAAACAAAAACCGAAATTGTTGTACGCAATACATTCAACGAACAAAGCGGAACAAAAATTTTCCATAATGTTCATAACCATGAGTCTGATCAGATAGCACTCGCACATAGGGATGAACTTGTCCTGATTGAGTTTGATAAAAAAACATACGCTCTAAAATTAATTCCAGAATTAATCCAGTTGGATGATGAGAAATTCCTGCTAAAAAATGATATATACATTAAAAGTAGACTAAAAGATCTACAAAAAAACTTTGGTANATTTAAAAAAGAATATGATTGGGCCACAATTTCAGTAGTATTTGACAAGCCTGTCACTGAAATAAAAAATATTCAAAATACTAAAATAATTAAATCAAATAATAATGCAATTTGTTACTTACTTAAAGAAGATGCTTTATCTGCGTCCATAAGGGCTCTCTATAATCATTATATAAAGCCATAATGAATATCTCCCCACTTAGTATTTACCAGGCAAAAAAAAGAATTTCTCAGCATATAACACGTACACCCTTAGTAAGGGCACACGAACTTTCTGACCTATGTGAGGCCGAAATCAGATGCAAGCTTGAAATTATGCAGCCTACAGGTGCCTTTAAGCTTCGCGGCGCGACTAATGCAATTTTGCAACTTAATGAGGAACAGCGAAAACGTGGCGTGGTAGCAGTCTCTACTGGAAATCACGGCCGAGGAGTGGCATACGCAGCTCGAGAACAAAGCATACATGCTGTAATCTGTCTTTCAGGTCTTGTTCCAGAAAATAAGGTCGAAGCTATCAAATCATTAGGGGCAGATGTTAGGATCATCGGCAATTCGCAGGACGAAGCTGAAATTGAGGCTAATCGGTTGACTGAAGAGGAAGGCTTGATACAGATTTCACCTTTTGACCATCCAGATGTTATTTCCGGTCAGGGTACAATTGGACTAGAACTGCTTGAAGACTTTCCCGAAGTTAATTGCGTAGTCGTTCCACTTTCAGGTGGGGGACTTATCGGAGGCATTGCTTTAGCGCTCAAAGCTGCATCACCAAAAATCCATGTAGTGGGAGTAACGATGGAAAAGGGGCCAGCAATGATACTTAGTCTGAAAGCTGGGAAACCAGTAGAGGTTAATGAAGAGGATAGCCTTGCGGATAGCCTTGGTGGTGGTATAGGTCTGCAAAATCAATATACCTTGAAATTGGTCCAAGAGTTAGTCGATGAAACTTTGCTGGTCAGTGAAGATGAAATTGGGCGAGCAATTAGATATGTATTACAAACTCAGAGAATGATTCTTGAAGGGGGCGCAGCAGTTGGTATTGCAGCTCTTCTGGCAAAAAAGCTAGATGTTCGTGGAAAAAATGTTGCCCTAATTTACAGTGGAAATAACATTGCCGAGAAGAAACTTAAAAATGTGCTTGATTACTTATAAAAAACTTACATGATTAGAAATCAAAAGACAGTTGTTGGAACAAAATTTCACTTCTAGGGGAATAGCTGTCTCAATTTATACATTTTAAAAAAGCAATAAAATTGAAATTTGAAAAAATATTTTTAATTCTTAATTTAGCAAAGAAGTAATGCCTTTATTTGAAAAAGAAGAATATGATATTCGTCTAGCTAAGGTTCGCAAAAGCATGGATGAAAAAAAAATAGATGTGCTCATTGTAACAGACCCATCTAACATGTCATGGCTAACTGGATATGACGGTTGGTCTTTTTACGTGCACCAATGCATAGTGCTTACTCTAGAGAGGGAACCACTATGGTTTGGACGTGAAATGGATGCAAATGGTGCGAAGAGAACGGTATTTATGAAAAATGAAAATATTATCGGATATGCAGATGACTATGTGCAAAATCCGTTCAAGCATCCAATGGATTTCCTAAGTGTAATCTTCAGAGAAAAAGGCTGGGCTAAAAAAAACATAGGCGTAGAAAAAGATAATTATTATTTTACTGCATCATGCTTGGAATCGTTGCAGAAAAACCTCCCCGAATCAAGTTTCACTGACTCAACTGGCTTGGTAAACTGGCAACGTATAGTAAAGTCTAGCCAGGAATTAGAATACATGCGTAAAGCAGCAAGGATAGTCGAAAAAATGTACGAACGCATTTTAGAAGTTATTACACCTGGGATGCGTAAAAATGATCTTGTAGCAGAAATTTATCATTCTGGTATTTCTGGACTTCAAGGAGTGGGAGGAGATTATCCTGCAATTGTACCAGTAACACCCACAGGTGCTGATGCATCCGCTCCTCACTTAACTTGGAATGACGAGAAAATACCTGATAATTCAGGAACATTTTTTGAAATTGCAGGATGTTACCGACGCTATCATTGTCCTCTTTGCCGGACGGTTTACCTTGGAGCACCACCAAAAAAATATATTGATGTCGAAAAAGCTGTCCTCGATGGAATTGAATCAGGATTAAACGCAGCTAGGCCCGGGAATCATGCCGAAGACATCGAAGCCGCATGGCGTGTATCAATTGCTAAGTACGGTTTTGATAAAACGAGCCGTTGTGGTTATGCCATTGGATTGAGTTATCCTCCAGACTGGGGGGAACGAACTGTAAGCTTTCGCCAAGGAGACAAAACTTTACTAGAACCTAACATGACTTTTCATTTTATGCCAGCGCTATGGTTTGATGACTGGGGAATAGAAATTACTGAAAGCATAGTCATAACTGAAAAAGGAGCTGAGCCTCTGGCCAATGTGCCGCGGAAACTTTTTGTAAAGGGTTAAGGTAATAATATTTCAATCAAGAAAGAAATACTTTAACGCAGCAATGTAAATGAAGAACCAAAACGTCCCACAACTGTTATCCAGCAAATACTTCCAAATACGACTGCCAGAATCGGGAACCTTTCCGGGTAAATGCATATGATGATAAAAAACAAAATTGTTTCTGTACCCTCTGTCAAACCTCCTAGATAATAAAAAGCCTTTCGCCCATGAGCATTAGAAGAAATACCTTGTTTCTCTGCTGATATTGCAAAGGCCAAAAAGCTTGAACTTGTACCTATAAAGGCAAAAATTAGAAAAGCTGAAGCAAGGCCATTATTTTCTGGATCAGCAAGTGCAAAACCCATAATAACTGCTGAATAAAAAATAAAATCACAGCTAATATCTAAGTAGCCCCCTAAACTTGTAGGACCAAATTTTCGTGCTACTGCTCCATCAAGGCCATCAAAAAAACGGTTGAGTAATATAACTGTCATTGCTGCTGAATAGAGTTTAAGCCATAGCAACGGGATCGCCAATACTCCCACTGCGAATCCAAGCAGCGTGATTGAATTCGCAGAAATTTGACGAGGGATATTGTTTGCCAAAGCGTTCATAATTGGATGGATAATTGAGTTTATCCTATGATCCAGCATTATGTTTTTTGTCAATTAGAATTATGGATATATTTTACTCCCCTTTGTAAATTCAATGGAATAAACTTACTCATACTATTTCAGAATTTAATTTAATTATTTCCTAACCTCTGAAGTAGCACAAAAATAAAAATATTATTAGATTTTTTCAGGAATTAGACTCAATATGCTTGAGAATGGCTTTGGCTATGTCTTCCTTTCCAACATGTTTCTCAGGTTCTTTTTTAGGATGAATTAGCCATGCCACCTGAGTTCCATCCGATTTAAACTCTTCACCACGATTTGCAACTACTATTTGTGGACCTCCTTTTTTTGAAAAAGGTTTTTTTGCAGTCTTCATGAGTTCTTCATGTGATACATTTTCTTCATACTTGAATGTAACTGTTTTTAACTGTGGATATTTCTTTCGAACTTCTTCAACCATTTTTGGAGTGGGCATCAGTTTTAAATCTAACTGTTTTATCCTACTCGATAATTTTCCTTTGTAAACTTTCTCAGGTTGGAAATCTGCAACTGCCGCAGTAAAAATGCCCCAGTCAAAAAACTGCTGACTGAGTGATTTTTTCAATATCCTTGCGTATTCATCAAAAGTTGCTGCAATTTTTGTATTTATATAATCTGGAGAAGGACGGCTTCCCTTGCCCAGAATTAGTTCTACTGATGCTCCCCGCAACCATGCTTCACGTGCTAAATTTATAGACAAAGTCCCTGTGAAGTATGAAGTTATGCTGCGTATGTTGTCTAATGGAACAGGAGTCGGACCTCCAGTGATTAATAAAGATTTTCCATAAAGGGATGATTTACTGAGTGACCTGATTGTTGCTGCCAAAATTAGTTCCAGTGAGGCTAAATTATTTTTGCCATTAGCCTGTTTGGGAGGTATTAGGCAGGCTCCCATTTCCCGTAATGTCTCCATAGAGCTAGTCAAAATTTTGTTATGCATCGAACCATGCATTGCTGGAGCAAACAATAGAGGAACTCCGAAACGTTCCATTCTTCCAAGGGCCCCTGCAATGGTAGAGGAAACAATACAATCCGCAATACCATGTGCTGCCTTATTTAATATATTATATGTCGCAGGAGCAACGATAAAAACATCAAATGGCACTATATCACTTAAATGCTCTGCTTCGGCAGTGAAGTGGTCAATTACAATATTCTGAGAGCACCATTCGAGTGCCTCTTTAGCAACATAACGCAGACCTTCATTAGTGGAAAAAACAACTACATCCGCTCCTTCCCTGCGAAAATTTCGAACTAGATCAGGCATTCTATAAGCCGCAATGCTTCCTGTTATCAGCAAGGCAATCCGTTTCCCAGACAAATGTAAACCGGTTAAACGAACATCTCGGTCGGTAAGCTTAGAAGGAAGAGGTGGTTTAATTTTCCATTCTAGGGACATTTTGAATCCTCAAATTTTGTCTTCAAAAGATTTTTACTATTTAAGTTTAATATGTTTTAAGATATTAATTTTTAAAGTAATTTTGATGCTAATTCAGCTAGAGGAGAGCGTTCACAGCTTTTAAAACCGACATGCCCAGACATTGATGATTTCTTGAAGCTTTCAACCAATATGCTTAGTCCGTTGGAGGATAGATTTACATCCGGATTGTCAATTTGGTTTGGATCACCAGTTAAAACTATTTTCGTACCGCCTCCCACTCTAGTAACTATAGTTTTCATTTCATGTGGTGTAAGATTCTGTGCTTCATCAATAATCATATACTGATTGGGAATTGTACGTCCCCTGATATATGTTAGCGGTTCAACAATCAATATTCCTCTATTAATAAGCTCATGGTAACTATCACGGTTTGAGCTAATTTTTAATTTAGGGTTATTGATCAAAAGCTCCAGATTATCAAAAATTGGCTGCATCCATGGAGCTAGTTTTTCTTGAGCATCACCCGGTAGGTATCCTAGATCACGCCCCATTGGAAAAATTGGCCTTGATGCCAGCATGCATGAATAAAGATTATCAACCAAAACCTGTTGTAAGCCCATTGCTAAAGCTAGCAAAGTCTTGCCAGTGCCAGATTTCCCACTCAGAGTAACTATTGATATCTCAGGGTTACGCAATAATGCCATTGCCAATTGCTGCTCAGGATTACGTGCACGGATTCCCCAGCAACCCTGTTCTTTCGAAACTTTTTCAAAATGCTCTTTATCAGAATTAAATATTGATAAAATCTTTTCATTCGGTACTTCGGAACTAGAAAGCAAAAGTCCTTCATTTGGATTTATTTCTTCCCAATGCTGTTTTTCAGAAAATGCCTCTTCTTTTGAAATTGATGCTTGATTCGCAAGCCTGCGTAATTTTTGTTTATCTACTTCATGGTGTTGCATTCCTTGATAAAGAATTGAATCATTCAGTCTGTTTCCCTTATAGCAAATTGTAGGAACTTTCAGAATGTCGGCCTTCGTTCTTATATTCTCATCTTGTGACACAAAAACAACTTTCTTTCGCTCCTGATGTAGTATCCTAGCAAAAGCAAGTACCTTGTTTGAAACGTTCTTGTTATCGAGACTAAAAGGCAAAAAGCCAGTATCTAGCTCAGACAAATCAATCCTCAATTTTCCACCATTTGGCAAAAAAACTCCTTCGGAAAGACTACCTAATTGTCTGCATTCATCAAGTATCCTTGTGATAATTTTTGCTGAACGCCCTTTTTCTCCTAGATCTTTTTTGATGTAATCCAGTTCGTCCAGTAAACAAACGGGCAGGACAATCTCATTTTCAGGAAAGTCATAAAGTGCTTCCGGTTTATAGAGCAAAACACTTATATCAAGTACGCAAAAAGATACTTCACTCATAAATCTTTAGAAAGTTGAAATAAACATATATCTAGCTTTAACCATATGAAGCATAATGAGATATAAATATGTATTTTTTTAAACGCGTTTTTTTGTCAATTGTCCTATTTTGATTGGGCTACATTATAGACTAGGAGGTGCAGATGGTCAATCAAAGAAAGGTTTCTAATGAGACTACTGATGTTTTTTTATAAGAATATTACTGTAGATTGAAGTACTTAATTCTGCCATTTTGATTGCTTAAAGCTAACTAAAATGCAAACTCAGGAACTTCAATTTCTTGCACTTTAAGAAAATCTGAGGTAAAAATTTTAGTATGATCATTTATTATTCAGCTCATTAAATAAAAGAAAGGTAATTAATGGCACTTCAGTTAACATCTGGACTACAGCCTGAGCTACTTTCTGAAGAACAGAAGCAATGGCTTGCCAACGCAATTTGTGGAGCTATTACAGCAGATGGATCAATTGCACCAGAAGAAATAGAATATCTCGAAAGAGCGCTATCTTTTTTACCAACACAGACGGACGTGAAAAATATGATGCAGGCAGTAAAAGACCAGAAACTTCCTCAATTAGGCCGTCTACCAAGCTCAACCAGAGAGTTAGAGGTAAAAATTTTCATTGACCTAGCCACCGTTATCTCGGTGGATAATGTACTTGGTGCAAATGAAATTGACTACCTTCTCGAGATTGGAAATAAGCTCGGTTTTGGACGTGAATTTGTTCGTGTTGTTATACGCTGGGCAAGCGAAGGGATTGTATGGAAAAGAAAAATGCAGCACCTTATAGATGCAGGAAGCTCACTGGAAGCTGAATATTCAGATTAAATAATAAATGGATGACAGATACACACAAAGTTATGAAAACTAATAGAGCGTGAGTTTAAAATATTTAATTAAGAGTAAGTTTAGTCAGTATATGTCTAGTTTCACCAACTTCAAATTCGAGCAAATGATGTGGTGCATCTTCTGAAAAGGTAAATTGAAAGTGAGTTTTTTCTCTTGGAAGAAGTGCTCGAAGAATTCCTGATTGAGGGAAAATCAGTATTTTATTCCCCCTCATTTTGCCAAACGGAGTCTCAAGGTTTATTTTCTGCTTCAATTCAGCCACCATCTTGATCATGCTCATCGAACGTGGCATACCTTTATCTTCAAGCTCCAATGCCAGCAAAGGCAGAAAAAGAGTAAATGAGTAATTCTCAGTCTGAATTATATTAGTAAGGTTTTTTCTCAGAAAGAAAATAACCACTTCAAATGGTACTGCCTTTTCCTTAACTAGATCTGTTTCAAACTCCATTACATTGCTGGATTTTTCCAATCTGGTTTTCATCTTTTTGAAGGAATAAGTATTTATAATTCGAAAATCTTCACGGAGATCCTCTTCCTCATACCATTTTGGCATACCAGTATCCGATTCAAACCAAAGTGTCTTTCGAGTAAACACTTCTCCGTCTGGCTTGGTATTTTCATTTTTTTCTATTATGAAACGTCTTCCTTCTTTAATTAATTCGACATAACTGTAATGGCTATGTCCTGTAACCTCAGAACGCTTCATATGCCAGTGTTTAAATGAAGAGCTGCTGCCTGGCAATAATTGAGGAAGATAGTTATCTATTGCATGGATTGACTCAACTTGAGTCATGATGCCTGCCAGGAGCAGATTAAAAATTATTTTCTGATTAAAGATTTTTGACCAGTACCTCATTAGTTGTATGCTCCTTCGCATTTTCGACAAATAGTCCAACGTGCTTTTGCTCTTGGCGGGTCCACAATGCACTGGCGGCAAACAACTTCTCCACAACGGTGACATATCATTTTGCTTGCCTGAAAACGTGACATGGACTTACTGCATACATTACAAAATTCATCCAGTCTTTTCATCTATTAATCTGTTGAATTTTTTTCAAAAAATATTAAATTTGAAATACTTCTGCTTTCAAAAATTAGATCTAAAATATAAATTTTATAGATGAATTCAAACTCTTATTTTAATTTGACTACTTAATAATGTCATCTAAATTGATGAGTAATTTCAAGGTTTAATATATGCTTGGATTTGACTTTCATCAAAAAAATTAATTTAATTTGCAAAAAATAATTAAATGGATTTGATTTTGCAGATAGAATTTGCTTAAATTTGACTGTATCTTAACATAAGGAAGCTTACCTTAATACGTAAAACCTCATAACAATTGTGCCATGAAAGAAATAAAACGTCTGCTCTTGAAAGAGAAGGCGGCAATTCTCTCTGAAATTCAGGAAAAAACAGAGACTAATGGAGTTAACAAAACTGAAATTGGTGACGCCATAGATTCTTCAGTAGAGGAGCAGGAACGCGAGTTAGATCTATTACTTCAGGATAGAGAACAATCAAGACTTGAAGGGATTGAAATTGCACTAAAGCGCATTGAATCGGATGACTTTGGATATTGTGATGAATGCGGAGAAGAAATATCTAAAAAAAGACTACTTGCTTTTCCTTTAGCTCGAACTTGCATCAATTGCCAGTCAAATATTGAACGCAGCCGACTTGCACAAAATGCGTTTTCCCGTGCAGGATACTCCAGTCAAATACTAGGTGAAGAGTGATTTTTTTTCTCACAACGCTTGTGTCTATATATATCTGACTGCTTCGCAAAAAGGTCCCTGCATTTTAAAATACCTGCGTCAAAAAAAGTTTTTTTAATTTAAATACTACCAGAAAATAGTCCCGTAAACTAAGGCCTATAGTAACAGAACTGCATGGCTAATCTGCTGAATTATGATGCCAGCCAGCTAATGGCTTTTATTCTGGTGCTTGTGCGTGTAAGTGCAATAATTCTTACCGCACCAGTCTTTGGAAGCTCAAGTACCCCTCCACAAATAAAAGTAGTTTTAAGCCTTGTGCTGGCTCTAATTCTTTACCCTTTCGTTCCTAGTTTTGCAGTTTTTCCAGACCGTCCAGACCATTACATTTTACTAGTTGCAAGTGAAATTTTGATTGGAGTAGTTTTGGGTATTATTGGTCGTTTTTTATTCGCTGCAGTGGAATTCGCGGGTACTGTTATTGGTTTTCAGATGGGGCTAGCTATGGCAAATGTACTTGACCCTCAGTCTCAGGAACAAGTTTCTCTTGTGGGAAGATTTGAGAGCACAACCGCAACTCTAATATTTTTGGCAATGGACGGACACTTAATATTTATTCAGGCAATGGTAAGAAGCTATAAAATTCTTCCTCCGGGCGGTGCAAATATAAACCAGCCTTTGGTCGACAAATTAACAGAGCTATCTGCCAGTGTTTTCGTTATAGGTCTACAAATTGGTGCACCTTTAATTGTAGCTCTTTTTCTTGCTAACGCAGTAATTGGTCTTCTGGCCCGTTCAGTGCCACAAATACAGATTTTTATTGTCGGTTTTCCACTGACTATAATGCTGGGATTATTATTTATGCTTTTCGGGATGCCTTTTTTTGCACAAGCTGTTCACAAAATGTTTGAGATGCTTGACACACAGATATTTGACGCTCTCAAATTGCTTGGAGGATAACAATTAACATAATCAAAAAAACTAACAACCATTAAATGCGACTTAATCAAACAATGCTAAGTATATTCTGGTTAATCCGGCATAAAAAAAATTTTCTTTCAGGATAAATGGCAGAACAACAGGGTCAGGAAAAAACTGAAGCTCCTACTGAGAAAAAACGAAGAGAATCCCGTGAAGAAGGACAGGTGGCTTTCAGCCGAGAGCTTCCTTCAGCTGCTTTGCTTGCCGGCATTCTACTGACACTTATAGCGACAAGTCCACTTATTTTAGACGCCTTCCAGGAAATGACGACTAAAATTTTCCTAGAAATTTCTAATGCAGATGAAATATCAATTGACAGCATATATGACTTATCTGGAGAAATTTTCTATACTTTGCTTCCGGCATTCAGTCCTTTTGCGGCAATTATTATTCTTGTAGGTATTTTGGCCTCTGTTTTACAGGTTGGTGCTCAAATCACCTTGAAAGCAATTGCTCCTAAATTTAATAAAATCAGTCCATTGACTGGATTAAAAAGATTATTCTCCACTCAATCCCTAGCTGATTTTCTTAAAAGCATGGCAAAACTAATTATTGTGGGAATAGTGGGCTACATAACATACATGGATAGAATTACTGAAATCAATGGGCTATCAGTAGCAACACCCGAGGCTATTCTAGAATATAACTTTACTGTAGTGGCTGAAGTTTCAGGAAAGATAGTTCTGGCCTTAGTAGCAATTGCAATTTTTGATTATCTCTATCAGCGCTGGCATCATGAAAAGCAACTGATGATGACCAAGCAGGAAGTAAAGGAAGAGACAAAACAGACTGAAGGTGACCCGCAACTTAAAGCACGAATTCGCCAGATTCAGCGCGAAATGTCAAATGCCAGAATGATGCAAGAAGTTCCAAAAGCTGACGCACTGATCGTCAACCCAACACACTTCTCGGTAGCAGTACTTTATGACCGTGATGTAATGGAAGCCCCTGAAGTTATAGCAAAAGGTGCCGACCACATGGCACTTCGCATGCGTACTGTAGCAAGAGAGAATAGCGTTCCAATTCTTGAGCGTCCCGAATTAGCACGTGATTTATATGCAAATGTAGAGGTCGGTGAAACAATTCCAGAACGATTTTACAAAGCAATCGCAGAAATTTTAGCCTTTGTATACCGCATTCGCAGAAAATAAAGTCCACTCAGACTCTGCTACTACACCTTATATTTGGTAAGTATAGTCATTATTATTTCATTCCTTATTTTGGAGCACTAATTGCAAAAGGGAGAACATAACTTTTCTTTATAAAGATGTGAAATTATTTATTTCACCCTTGGTAATGGATAACCAGTGGCCACAGCAACTATACCTATAAATAATGTTTTAAGACAGTCTGATGTAGTTCTAGCCGCTGGCGTTATGGCAATGCTGCTAATCATGGTAGTTCCTCTGCCACTTTTGATTTTAGACTTACTGCTTGCGTTGAGCATCACAATCGGCGTCCTTATACTTTTTGTTGCATTATTCACCAAAAGTTCTCTCGAGTTTTCTTCATTTCCCTCAGTGCTGCTAATTGCTACAATTTTTCGGCTTTCAGTTAACGTTGCATCTACTCGTCTGATCCTTATTGAAGGACATCAGGGTACTGGTGCTGCTGGTTCGATCATCAATTCCTTTGGAGAATTTGTGGTAGGCGGTAACCAGATAGTAGGTATCATCATATTCCTGATTCTCGTTATAATCAATTTCGTTGTCATCACCAAGGGTACAGGTCGAATCGCGGAGGTTGCTGCAAGATTCACATTGGATGCAATGCCAGGAAAACAGATGGCAATTGATGCGGATTTAAACGCTGGACTTATTGATGAAGATGAAGCTCGCAGCCGTCGCTCAACTATTCAAAGAGAATCAGATTATTTTGGTGCTCTAGACGGTGCAAGTAAGTTTGTACGAGGTGACGCCATTGCTGGTCTAATAATTACCTCAATTAACATATTAGGTGGGTTGCTCGTAGGAGTGACTCAGTTCGAAATGACAACTGGAGACGCCTTCAATTCATACGCAACACTGACAATTGGAGATGGACTTGTTTCTCAAATTCCCGCACTTATTATTTCCATTGCTGCAGGTATCGCAGTTACGAAAGCATCAGGTGAAAATAAAATTTCAGTTGATTTACAAACCCAGATTTTCAGTAATGTTCAGGCACTTTACGTTGTATCAGCTGTGCTTCTTACCTTTTCATTAATCCCCGGACTTCCCATTGCACCTTTTATGCTTCTAGCAGTTCTAACTTTTACCCTAGCACAGGTCAGTAAGAGATCAAATATACAACTTGCCGAAGAGGAACACCAGGAAGAACAGGCTAGACTGCAAAAGGAGTTAAGCGAGGAGCCAGAAGACATTGAGTCACTTCTTCCTATAGACGTACTCGGAATGGAACTTGGTTATGGAATGATTCCACTTGTTGATGAAGAACAGGACGGAGAACTTTTGAAACGCATTAAAGCCATAAGAAGACAAATTGCACTAGATTATGGTTATGTTGTACCTCCACTTCATATAAAAGATAATTTGGAACTCTCCCCGGGTGAATACTCAATTACAATCAAAGGGATCGAGATTGCCCGCAATGAGCTCATGATAGGAAACCATCTTGCCATGAAAACTGGAGATGTTGATGAAGAGATTCCTGGTGTTGATACTGTTGAACCTGCTTTTGGACTGCCTGCAATCTGGATATCTGAAGAAGATGAGGAACGTGCCCAATTTGCAGGATATACAGTAGTTGACCTACCTACTGTACTAGCTACCCATCTTACTGAAATCCTGAAAAACCATGCCTACGAATTTATTGGCCGCCAGGAAACCCAAAAACTAATAGATACTCATGCTGAAACTGAACCGAAAGTTGTTGAAGAATTAATACCATCACTGTTATCATTGGGAGTCGTTCAAAAAGTACTGCAGAATTTGCTTCGGGAACTTGTTTCTATCAGAGATCTTCATACGGTACTTGAAACGCTAGCAGATGTGGCTCCAATCACTAAAGATCCAGAGCTACTTACTGAGCATGTCCGACAGAGTTTATCTCGGCAAATTACCAGACAATACCAAACTCCAGACGGTTTGCTCCCTCTTATAACCATGAACCAAGATTTAGAGAATCAAATTGCAAGTGCAATCCAAGATTCTGGACAGGGAGCCTATCTCGGCTTGAATCCTAACATGGCACAGGCGATTATAAACGGAATTGATGGAATGATGGAACTTTTTTCGGTCAACAATTATCAGCCTCTGTTGCTATGTTCTCCACTGATTCGACCCCATGTAAAAAAACTGGTGGAGCGTTTTATTCCAAATCTGGTAGTTCTGTCACATAATGAAGTGGCGCACGACGTGCGAATCGAAGCTTTAGGAGTTGTGGAGCTGAGTGGTTAGACAATTTAAGATCAAAATAGATTATAATGTTTATTGCTTAATTTAAATAATAACTAAAAACCCGTTTTTTAGATTCAAAATCAGATGAACCTGAAACGCTATCGCGTCAAAAATATTAAGGAAGCACTTACTTTCATAAAACGAGATCTTGGTCCTGATGCCCTGATTGTTTCCACTCGTCAAGTCAAAGAAGGCAAGGGGGCATTCGGTATGTTTGGTAAAACAATTTTAGAGGTAACTGCTGCCGCAAGTGAAGCAAAAAAACCCTTGGCACCTTCAAAGTCAGCAGACTCGAAAGCAGTAGAAACATTCAGGCATGATTCAGAAATATCTGAAGCTGCCATGGCTAACACTTTCTTAACTCCAAATAATAAATCCGCACTTTCAATCTCTGGTGAAACAAGGAAAATGATGCTTCCAATTCAAGAGGAACTTCAGGGAATAAGATTAACCTTAGGAGATTTGACTAATCAGTCAGATGGATTTAATAACAATATGATAGGTCAGTTGAAAAATGAGCTCGGTGAAATGCGCCACATGTTGCACATACTAACTTCCCGTTCAAATTCACTCTCTGAACCAGATCTTCCAGAAAATCTGCTATTGCTCTACCAGCAAATGAAGTTCGGCGGTCTGGAAGAGAAATTCGCCCGACGAATTGTGCTTGAAGCTCAGCGCAATATTAATGAAGATGACGGATTAAATTACGCTTATGTAAAAATTTTCATAGCCAGGATGCTGATGAAAATTATAAAAATTACAAAAGGACTAGAGGGCCTAAAAACCCGACAGAAAATAGTGGCTCTACTAGGACCTACTGGAGTAGGTAAGACTACAACTGTTGCGAAAATTGCTTCAGAACAAATGACCAAATACAAGCGAAAGGTAGCCCTAATTTCCGTTGATACTAATCATAGTCCAGCTGCCAAGCAGATTCGCTCTTTTGCAAAAATTATCAATGCTCCTATGAGTGTTGTTAAAGATAAATCGGAAATGAACAAAGCTATCAGAGACTATGGAGACTATGAATCTATAATTATTGATACTGACGGATGCTCGCAGCGAAATGAAAAACATCTTCTGGGAATGCGTGAATTATTTGATGAGCGGGGGCGAATACATAATTACCTAGTTCTAAGCGCTACCAGCAAAGATAGTGACATGAACGAAGTTACACGAAAATTTGGAAGTATGCCCATTGACAGCATTATTTTCACAAAACTTGATGAAAGCGCTACATATGGTTCGCTTTTTAATCATGCAATTCGTTTCAAAAAACCCCTCTCATATTTGTCTGTTGGACAAAAATTCCCTGAAGATATTGAGATTGCTTCAAAGGAACGATTGGTGGATTTACTACTGAACATATCTGGAACCTAAAAAATTAGTGGTATCAATGCCTACCACACAAAACCCCTACACAGAACAGACCCGTCATAGCAGGGAAGAGCAGCTTGAAAAGCATGCTCATCTGGTTAAACGTGTGGTTACTAGAATGGCTGCACGTCTACCCCCAAGTGTAGACCAAGATGAACTTTATCACGTAGGCAGCATTGGTCTGTTAGACGCAGTTGATAAGTTTGATCCCAAACGAGATGTACAGTTTAAAACATATGCTGAATTCCGCATCAAGGGTGCTATACTTGATGAGTTGCGTTCAATGGATTGGGTACCACGATCTGTTCGTTCAGCTACCAATGAATGGAGCCAAGTATGGCGCAAAATGACTTTTGAGCATGGGCGGGAACCAAGTGATTATGAAATGGCTGAAGAGTTGGATATGACTCTAGATGAATATCACCAGTTTATTGTCAAGGCTAGTCCCACTCCATTAATCTCCATAGAAGAATTTAAATCTCAATCTAATCAGGAAGAAAGCACAAGTTTACTAGATATTCTTTCAAAACCAGGAGAAAAAGATCCTTTTGATCTTCTTTCAATGCAACAAGTTAAAAACAAGCTTGCTGAAGCAATTTCTCAGCTTGATGAGCGGGAGCAGCTCATTCTAAAACTTTATTATGAAGAAGATCTTAACTTAAAGGAAATTGGAGAAGTTCTGGGTATTATTGAATCCCGGGTTTCTCAGATTAGAACAAAAATAATACTCAAGCTCAGGGCAAAATTAAGACTGCTGATCAGGGAAAAAATGGATTGATAAATTTAATCACAAATACAATGCCAAAAAACAGAAAATCAACTGAGAAACTAATTCAGAAGATGATCGATCATCAGCAGTCCAGAGTACTTAAAGTCGCTAGGGAAATTGTTCCAAACGCGACTCCAGAGGATATACGAAATCCACAGGATTTTCCCCAATTATTGGCAGACTCTATTTTTAATTACGAAGATGGTATCCTAACTGGTTACCTCTCACTTCAAACCGCACTACGAAATCAAATCAAAACAGAAGATTTCGAATGATAAGAGTATAATTCATTATACTTAAATTTTCTTCTTATCATAACTTCCAGTATTTAGTCTTTATCATTTATTTCTTGACAAGACTTAAAGATAATATATAACTTTTAAAAGAATAGAGCTAGTCTCTATTTGCCCTCTAAAACTTATAATATAACAAACTTACTAATGCAAAAAGGATTTGTTTAAAATTCATATAATCTCCTTAAAATAATTAGTATTTTTAGAAAATATATATCGAATGATTAAAATTCAAAGGCATCTTTTATGGAAAAAATACCAATAAGTCGCTTTCCTGTTCCTGAAATAAATAGTCTCCCTATCGACATCCGTGAAAAAATCTTAGCTGTTCAGGAAAAGTCTGGATTTGTACCTAATGTTTTTCTAGTGCTTGCTAACCGTCCAGATGAGTTTCGCGCTTTTTTTTCATATCATGAGGCATTGATGGAAAAAGAGACTGGACTTACTAAGGGAGAACGGGAAATGATTGTTGTTGCAACATCAGCTAACAATAAATGTCTTTACTGCGTCGTAGCTCACGGAGCAATACTGCGAATACGGGAAAAAAATTCGCGGCTATCAGACCAAATTGCTACCAACTACCACAAGGCAGACATTACTCAAAGACAGAAAGTAATGCTTGACTTCTCAATCAAAGTATCTAATAGCTCCCATGAAATTAGCGAGGCTGACATTGAAGAAATGCAAAAGCAAGGTTTTTCAAATGATGATATTTGGGATATTGGTGCAATCACCGCTTTATTTGCTTTATCAAACAGAATTGCAAATCTTACTAGTATGAGACCAAATGAAGATTTTTACCTTTTGGGACGTATTCCAAAAGACAAATACTAATTCCTCCTTTTAATCGAACTCCATAATGCAGAAAATATTTATAACTTTAGTGCTATTAATTAAGATTTTTACCTTTTCTTTTTTATTAGAGACTCAATCAGCAACAGCAAAAGTACTTTTCCAAGACAAAAGCCAAGGGATGCTATATAAAGTCGATACTATCACTGAAAAGCTTGGGTTAACGTGGGGTATGGTATTCATTGAGTCTGACAAAATTCTTTTTACTGAACGCACTGGAAAAATAGGAATTATTAGTACATTAAGTGGAGAGGTCATTTACATTGATGGTGGACCTAAAGTTCGAGCTTATGGCCAAGGAGGTCTTCTTGATGTGGCTGTTCCTCCAGGATATAAGAAAGGTAACTGGATATATTTTACCTACAGCAAACCACTGAAAAGAAAAGGTCAAATAAAGTCAGCAACAACGCTTGCACGAGCTAAATTGCAAGGAAAAACGTTTGTAGAGCTGGATGACCTGTTGATAACGAAGTCATTAAGCAACTCAAACTACCATTTTGGAAGCCGTATCACTTTCGATGGCGAGGGACATATCTTTTTCTCTATTGGTGATAGAGGTCATCGTCCAAATGCCCAAGACATGAGCATACATTCAGGTTCTATTCTACGCTTAAAAATTGATGGTCGTGTCCCTGATGATAATCCATTTTTTAGACGAAAAGACGCATTGCCGGAAATATGGAGTTATGGACATCGAAATCCACAAGGATTATTTTATGACATTCAAAAAAAACTCCTTTGGTCAATTGAGCATGGACCGCGAGGAGGTGACGAAATAAATCTCATTAAACCAGGGTTGAATTATGGATGGCCGATCATCTCATACGGTAAAGAATATTACGCTCCTATTAAGGTTGGCGAAGGTACACATAAAGAAGGCATGGAACAACCGGTAAAGTACTATGTCCCGTCAATTGCTCCTGGAAGTCTTATCGTCTATTCCGGAAAAGCATTTCCAAACTGGAAGGGGAATCTATTTTCCGGAGCCTTAGCAAAGAGACACCTGAATAGAGTAGAAATTGATCTTAACGGCAAGGCTGTTGGTGAAGAGCGGCTGCTAGAAAAACTCAGGGAACGAATACGTGCTATCGTCGAAAGCCCTGAAGGTTGGATTTATCTTTCAACAGACATGGGTAAAATTCTTAGACTCAAGCCTGATAAGTAAAAGTCCATTGTTGTTAAATTCCATTGAAAATAGTAAGGAATAAATTTGGATGGATTCTTTTAAGAGTATTCCAATTATAGATGTTGGAGAAATTGAAGAAAATAATCGGTTAAAAAATAATACTCTAGTTCACCAGACAAGGCGGGCATATAGTAAAATAGGGTTCGCGTACATTGTCAATCATAGTATTGATCAGTGCCTAGTTGAGAATCTTTTTCAGAAATCATGCGAATTTCATTCCCTGCTTTATGAAGCAAAAATGAAATAGAGCTCAATGAACTGCACAGGGGTTTAATACCAATAAATACTTCAACTGATAGGAATTCCAAATTTGCAGATGTTAAAAAGCCCAAACAGAGTGAATCATTCATAATGATGAGAGAAGCAAATGAGTATGACCCCGCAGTTCAAAAGGGAGACTATTTGGCAGGGCGTAACCAGTGGCCACAAGAAATTCAAGGGTTTAGAGAGACTTTAGTCTCATACTTTGATGCAATGACAAAACTCTGCCAGAAAATATGCAATGTTATTGCAATTTCATTGGGAACTGATTCTGAAACGTTTGAAAGAGAGTTTGAACCTCCAACCACATTTTTGCGTCTTCTTAGATATCCTCCAAAACCTCCTAATATAACTAGCAATATTTACGGTTCTGCACAACATAGTGATTTTGGATGCATTACATTACTAGCTCAGGACGAAACAGGAGGTTTACAAGTAATGAATAGAAAAGGCATCTGGATAGATTCGCCATATTTAAAGGATTCTTTTGTAATGAATTTTGGCGATATGCTACAACGCTGGAGTAATGGATTATTTATTTCTACACCACATCGCGTGATTAATACTTCAGGTAAGGCGCGTTATTCATGCCCCTTTTTTTATGAGCCCAATATAAATGCAAATGTCTCACCGTTGGCCCGTTGTATTACATCGGAAAATCCACTTAAATATGAAAGCATTGTTTATGGAGAATTTCTACGTTCTGAACTAAAAAACGGATATGAAAGGCACTCAAAAAATGACTAAACCTAATAAAAGTAATAACATTAAAAAAATCAGTTCCCCATCCGGGAAAAAAACAATCTTTATGAGAAGTAAAATACTAATATCTCAAATCTGTTTTTTGTTTTCTGGATTATTTTACTGGCATCTGCTGCATGCCAATACTGACTCCATCAGCACTGAATTAATTGAGTTAAAAAGACAAGGTTGGAAAGTAACTGAAACAAAAAGCAGTAGTGAATCACGTCCAGGAATTAAACCATATCAAAACGTTAAACGTGAAGTCCAAGTAGTAA
>PAZT01000005.1 GCA_002716165.1 Deltaproteobacteria bacterium
CAATTGAAATAAAATGTTATTTTAAGAAATATTTTTTTAGAAAAAATAGATAAACTATGATCTTGGTCTCAAAAACAACTTAACCTTGATGGACTGCACTCGCTCATTACGGATTAACTTGATAATTATTTCATCTCCAGATCTACGTGTTTCTATTTGCTGTGCCAAATCTTCCATTGTAGTAACCTTGGTTTGATTGATATGTGTAATAATGTCACCTCCCCAAGGGATTTTATAATTACCAACCTTGACTGTTTTGGTAGCGCCAATTAATCCCGCTTGGTCTGCTGATGCTCCTTCCACAACTCTTGCAACTAATACTCCTTCAGGCACATCAATGCCTATCCTTTGAAGATAAACAGTTGGTATAGGTTCAATTCCAAGCCAAGGACGACGTACATATCCATATTCCAATAAATCTGGCAGTATCCGCAAAGCAGTATCGCTAGGTACCGCAAATCCAATACCAACACTGCCAGAAGTACCTATTATTGCGGTATTAATTCCAATTACTTTACCTTCTGAATCCAGTAGAGGACCACCAGAATTACCTGGATTTATTGCTGCATCAGTCTGTATAATTCCTTCAATTTTACGTCCATTTTTTGCAGCTATGGTACGCCCCAAAGCACTTATTATTCCTGTTGTCAAAGTCAATCTTAGTCCAAAAGGATTTCCTAGTGCCAAAACTTTTTGGCCAACTACAATTTCCCTTGAATTTGAAAATGTAAGATAATCATAGCTACTTGAAGGTGCATCAATTCTAATTACAGCCAGATCATTGTTTGGATCTGCACCAATAAGTTCACCTGGCCATTGACTATTATCTGATAGAGTGATAATCAATTTTCTAGCATTTTCTACGACATGATAATTAGTAACAATTGTTCCAGAATCATCAATTAAAAATCCAGTGCCTGATCCAGATTCAGTAGGGATTGCTCGGTAAAAAAAATCATAATTTAGACCAATATTGCTTATATTAACAACTGCCTTGCTGCTTTTTTCATAAATATTGATGTTTTTCTGTTCTTCTACTGAAAAACGCGTAACACCATGTACATTTAATATGCAGAGATTAGAAAGAAATATCAGGAAAATAAATTTTTGTTTAAACATATTTTAAATTATTTAATAGCTTCAATTGACAGAAGTTTCCCATCTATTTGGAGAATTTTTTCAGTAAAATCTAAATTATACCAAATTTTCAACTATCAGTACAATATCTTCTGAAAAACCAAATCAATTTAGGTATATATTTTCAATTGATACAGTTAAATCAATCTTAATAGGTTTACACGATGAAACATAAGTTTCATAAGCTATTTAGTTAACTTTTGCTTGGTTTGATAAATTGTAAGCTGAACCTTTTTTAAATTGAATCAAAAAGACTTTTTAAGCCTTCTGGAAAAACCATCCCCTAGATTTTCAGCAAATAAATTCATCAACTTGATAATTATTCGCAGGAAATAAGATTTCATTATTTTCTTATATAGTTTTTATTTGAACAAGGAGTCCTTGAAATTTAGTGCTAATAGATGATCAAATTTTTTCAGTTTCGGGAAATAATAGGAAAGGCTAAATTTTGCAGCATTATAGTAAATTAAAAATGTGTGACTAGACTGTTTTCGCTTAATGAATAAGTTATTTGATTGCAGAAAAGACTTTCAAATATACTTAATAAAAAAAGGTATCTGTATTTTTTTCTGAAAGCTCTAGAATTGTTTGCTTTGCTCCTTCTTCAGAGTGATGTTATCTTAATATGTCACTTATTTAAAATTGAAAAAGTTTCAAAACATTTGCTTTAACAACACAGATAAATTTATCAGTACCAAGAGTTAATTTATTCTCTAAATTCATAAACTTTTCAAAAAGATTAAAAAAATGCCAAAGAAGTCAAAAATAAGAATTGGCATCACAATGGGAGATCCAAACGGCATTGGGCCTGAAGTTTTGACACGAGCCCTTAATTACCTTCACCCTTTTAATAACTGGACCCCCTTAATTTTCGGTGATCTGGAAATTATAAATGGAATCAATAAATCCTTAGGTAGTTCTCTCTCATACGAGTCAATTCCCAACAATTATGATCTGCCGATTGAAGAACTTGATGATTCTTTTTGCATTCATGTAATTGATTTGCCCATAAAAAATAATCGAAATTGGGAACTAGGTTTGTGTTCCTCATGGGGAGGGGCATCAGCCTTTAAATATATTCACAACGCTATAAAATGGGCAAACAAAAAAAAAATTAATGCTGTTGTCACAGCCCCAATTTCAAAAGAGGCAATTTTTTCTGCAGGTTATGATTTTCCAGGACATACTGAAATATTTTCTCACTACAGCAATGGAGCGCGCTCTGTAATGATGCTGTCAGTAGATAACTTAAGAGCTTCTATGGTAACGCTGCATATGTCATTACGTCGAGCTCTGGATTCACTTACGCCAGAATTGATACTTGAAGTAATTGAAATAAGTGACTCTGGACTCAGAAGAATGGGTATTAAGAATCCTAAACTTGGTATTGCAGGACTAAATCCGCATGCAGGAGAAAATGGGTTATTTGGTGATGAAGAAAAACAAATCATTATCCCTGCATTAGATCTTGCTCGCAACAAAAATCTGCTATGTGAAGGACCATTTCCTCCAGATACTATTTTTCTGGAACACAGAAAGGGATTGTTTGACGCAGTAGTTGCTCTTTATCATGATCAAGCATTGATACCTCTTAAGTTGTACGGATTTGATCGTGCTGTAAACATAACTTTAGGGCTACCTATCATAAGAACATCGCCTGACCATGGGACTGCTTTCCAGCTTGCTCCAAAATTGGAGGCTAATCCAAGTTCTATGATAGAATCAATTAAGATGGCTCTTAGGATGACCTCAACATCCATTCGTGTCTAAATTAGCCGGCTATAGACCAAAAGAAAAAATTTAAAACTATACTTAAACACTCATTATATTTAACGAGATGCAGTATTTTTATTTACGTGAATTTCTGGGAAACTTTCTCCTGGTAGGGGCAATACATCTTTAAACAAAAGAGTTCTATGAACAATTTCATTAAATATTGGCGCTGCAACCGTTCCGCCGTAATAAGAAGTTTGAGGTTGTTCAACTATAACCAGAACAGTGACTAGTGGCTCTGATGCTGGTGCAAAACCAACAAATGATGCTATGTATCTAGTTTTAGAATATCTTCCCAACTGATGATCAAAAATTTGACTAGTGCCAGTTTTACCCGCAACTTGATAGCCTTTTATCGCTGCTAATTCTGCAGTACCACCAGGTTTAGTAACTGATATAAGATACTCTTTAATTAACTCTGAAACCGAAGCTTCTACTACTCGACTGCTAATGCCTGAACCAAATTTTTGAATCAAACTTCCATCATTGTCCCTGATTTCCTTAATTACTTTGCCATTTTTATCGCGAACATGGTCAAGAATATAAGGTTGAACCCATTTCCCCTGATTAGCAAAAACGTTGGCGGCACTAACCATTTGCAATGGAGAAACGAGTATAGCCTGTCCAAAAGATATCGTTGCATGATCAATGCTTTTCCATTTTTTGTGCGAAATAACCCTGCCAGATGCTTCAGCTGCAATACCAGAATTTGGCTTTTGCCCAAAACCAAAAAGCTTAATGTAGTCATAAAATCGGGATGGTGGTATGCTCATGCCAATTTTTGCTGCACAAATATTTGATGATTTTTTTAAAATCTGCTGAAGTGTCAACATTCCTTGAGGTGAGGAGTCTCTGATTAAATTACTGCCTATCTTATACACACCTTCTTCACAGAAAAATTCTTGATCAGCTGATATAAGACCTTCATTAAGTCCTGCTGCAACTGTAATCATTTTGAATGTAGATCCAGGTTCGTAACCCGCAGTTACCGCATAATTAAGCTGACGGTCTCTTCCGTAACGTTGATACCGGTTTGGATCATAACCGGGATAATTGGCCATTCCCAGGACCGCTCCAGTTTTAGCGTCCATTACTACAGCTGTACCTCGCTCACCACGAGACTTAATTACTCCTTCTTTTAAGGCTTTCTCTGCAAAATGTTGAATAGTACTGTCTATAGTAAGATAGAGAGAATATTGATCTGGGACTTTTTTTGAAATATTTGAAAGAGGGTCCGTACGGTACATTCCTTCTTTTTCAAGAACATAGGTAACAGGAATGCCTGCAAGCAAAGACTCATATTTGTGTTCTATACCCTCTAATCCTTGCGTGTCAATCCCAGAATATCCCAAAAGTTGTCCAGCAAAATTACCGTTAGGATAAAATCTTCGGTATTCCTCTATAAATCCAATTCCCTTTAATCCAAGTTTCTGAACAAGTCTTGCTTGTTTAGGATGTAATCTTCTTTTAATCCAGATAAACTGATGTTTTGATTTTAATTCATTTAAAAGTTTGTGGTAGGGAATTTTAAGAATTGGGGAAAGTCTCCTTGCATATTCTGAAGGTGAGTAAATTTGGTTTGGTTTTGCAAACAATGATTTAAGTTTAACTGATACCGCTAAAATTTGCCCATTATTATCTAAAATTCTTCCACGATGCGGTTCCACTTTTACTGTAAGTTCATGTTGAGACTTTGCTTTATGAATATAGTAATCTGCTTTAATGATTTGTAAAAAAAATACTTTACCCAAAACCGCAACAAAACATATTCCAAAAAAGAACAAAACGGTTAGAAGTCTTGATTTGAAACTATAAACTTGAAAACGGGGTGATTGACTCATTTAGTCTTTTTTGCTGGTTACATCCTGCCAGGACAATTTATATTGTATAGATTCTGGAGGCTGCATCAGCATTTTACCACCTGCCAGATATTCCAGACGCTGTGGACGTGTAAGATAACTTATTTCAACATCCAATAACTCTAATTGAGAAGACAATTTTGACCGGTTTGTTTCAAGTAAATCAATTCTGTGAGCAACTTGCCTGAAATTCATCCATTGTGAAAGGTAGAAGATACATCCTGCTGTTACCAGTCCCCATATTAGCAAAGTTATTCTAAAAGATTGTAATGATTTCCAAAAAAATCCAGGAACTAGTTTCCACCTGAACTGATTCTTTAGAGAACTTGGAGTCCTTCTCGAGGAATGAATTAATGATTTTAACGACATAAAATTATAAGATAAAACAATAATTAGGAAATTCAATATTTCAAATAAGTATGCCATGAAATTATTAAAATATTGAATATACTAATACTTTTGCACAAACTGTCCCAAATATATGAGAAATCTTAACAATAAAATAGTGTTACTGTATATAATGATGGTTTATAATAAACTCGATTTCCATTATCTTCAAAAAATGCCGATACAATTTACTTTTTTTTATCGATTAATAGTTGACCAAACCAAAATAAATAAATGCCTAATAATTAATCAGAAATCAAATATTAAGGTGCATATAAAAAGTTGACTAACTTAACATTACTTACATAATATCAAAGAAATAAAATAATTTTTATTTATTAAAATGAGCTGGCATAATCTTTGAGAATGTTATGGACTTTAAGCAATTGCTTGTTAATAAATCCTTAACAAAAGTCAAAAGTCTATATAGACACGAAATGATCCGTTTACTTTATGAATCCAAATAATTTCTTTACTACCACTAAGATAGTGGTCTTTTAAATTTATTTGATGAAAACATCTTGATCTAGCAATATTGCAAAAACCATATTTACTAACATAATTATAAATAATGAGCAGTACAAATTTAACACTTGACCAGCGCGATATTAGCTTCGCAATAAGAGATTGGCTACAAATTGGGAGACTGAAAAATTACAAAAAATATGCTGAATTTGATCAGACTACCCTAGAAATGATAGTTGAGGAGGGAATAAGCTTTGCGATTGAGGTCGTTTCTCCAACTCGTGCCGAAAGTGATAGAAATGGATGTAGAATTGAAAATGGAAGGGTAAAAGTTTCAGAATGTTTACACAAGCCTTATCAAAGAGCTTATGAATTAGGTTGGGCTTCGACTTCCAATTCTCAAGAGTACGGGGGTATGGGTGCCCCAGCAACTATAGGCTTAATAGTTAGTGAAGCAATTAATGGAGCAAATCTAGGATTAGGAATGTTTTTTGGACTCACTTCTGGAGCAGCAAAATTGATTGAAACATATGGCTCAGAGATGTTAAAGGGAAAGTACATTTCAAAAATGTATAAGGGACAGTATACAGGGACTATGTGTTTGAGCGAGCCACATGCAGGGTCAGATGTCGGAGCAGGTATAACAAGTGCAGAAAGACTGGGGGACGGTGTTTACAAAATTAAAGGGACTAAATGCTGGATTTCTTCTGGAGATAGCGACTTAGGCGAAAACGTAATTCATACTGTCTTAGCACGTGTCAAGGGCGCCCCAAATGGGACAAAAGGTTTGAGTCTCTTTGTAGTTCCTTATTTTAGGGTAAACGATGATGGCTCATTGGGTGAATGGAATGACGTAACAGTTGCTTCAATTGAAAATAAAATGGGAATACATTCAAGCCCAACTGCAGTTCTGAATTTTGGAGATAATAATGATTGTATGGGGTGGATTCTTGGTAGCGAAGGACAGGGAATTACTGCAATGTTTCAAATGATGAATACAGCTCGAATTTATACCGGATTAATTGGATTGTCTATGGGAGGTGCTGCATACGAAAACGCAAAGACTTATGCTCATGAGCGAATTCAGGGGACAAACATTTCAAAAATTCGTGATTTGAGTCAACAAAGTGTAGCTATAATTGAACATCCTGCAGTTCGACTGAATTTAATAAATATGAAATCAAGAGTTGAAGCTATGCGTGCTCTTATTTACTATACTGCATTTCAATTCGATTTAGAGAGAATTGCTGAAACTTCCGATGAAAAAGAAAATCGACAAAATATGATCGATTTACTGACACCTATGTGCAAGGGTTGGTGTACCGAAGTAGGTCTAGAAGTTGTTCAAACTGGTTTACAGGTTATGGGGGGCGTAGGTTATACCAAAGACTTTCCACTCGAACAATTATACAGAGATGCAAGAATTTCTACAATTTATGAAGGCACAACTGATATTCAGGCTCTTGATTTAATTGGCAGAAAAATTCTTCGCAACGACGGTGCGCTTTTTCAGATACTGATGAAACATTTCAGTGAATTAATAACTGAAAAAAAGGATCATGAAGAAATGGGGCACTTAATTTGTATTTTTGAAGGTTATTGTGAATCTCTTTTTGAAACCTCTATGTCAACACAGAAAATATTGAATGAACGCGGTATGGAAGCCATTGCGCTATATGCAACTCCATTTTTGATGTTTATTTCTTCTGTTACAGCAGGCTGGCTTTTATTACAACAAGCAGTCATAGCATCTGAAACGTTATCAAAAATAAGATCAAAAGAAGGACTAGAAGACCTTGATGATTCAGATTTTATATTGAAAAATGAGAATGCAATTTTTTACTCCAACAAGTTAAAAACAACGCGTTATTTTTTGGAAGCTGTAATTCCTCAGTATCATGCATTGCTTGAAGGAGGTAAAAAACAAAATTTTGATGCCCTAGAAATAACTTTTTAATCTATTAAACCAAATCTTAAAATATGGAATACAAAGGTAAAGCACTTCAATGCAATACTTTAGAAAACAATATTGTGGAGCTAAAATTTGACTCACAAGATGAATCTGTAAATAAGTTTGATAAAAACTCGCTTAAAGAACTAGATGAAGTAGTTAAATTGTTGGAAAAAGATAACTCAGTAAAAGGTTTGCTTATAACAAGCGGGAAAGACTCATTCATTGTAGGAGCAGATATTAACCAGTTTTTGAAGACTTTTCAGGAACCACTAGACATACTTGTTCAATGGGTAAAAGACGGCCAGCAGGTTTTTTCAAATCTGGAAAATTTAAATATTCCCAGTGTCAGCGCTATAAATGGATTTGCTCTTGGAGGAGGATTTGAATTATGCCTTGCATGTACTTATAGAGTAGCCTCTAAGGAAGCTAAAGTAGGCTTACCTGAAGTTAAACTTGGATTACTACCAGGATTTGGAGGGACATCAAGACTTCCTAGACTTATAGGTGCTGATAATGCTTTAGAATGGACTGCAGGAGGTAAAGATAACAGTCCAGATAATGCTCTCAAGGCAGGTGCCGTTGACTCCGTTGTTGAGCACAATATTTTAAGGGATGCCTCCTTGGACCTGCTTGCTAAAGCAATCAAGGGTGAGCTGGATTGGGAAAAAAAACTTAAAGAAAAACAGCAACCATTAATGCTAAATGAAAACGAAGCAATGATGACATTTGAGACTGCACGTGCATTCATTGCAGGAAAGGCTGGTCCAAACTACCCTGCACCATTAACTATTGTTGGAGTCATGCAGGCTGGTGCAAACCTTCCACTTGGAGATGCTTTGGCAATTGAGGCAGAAGGATTTGCGGAACTAGCAAAATCTCCAGAAGCGACTTCATTAATAGGCTTATTTTTAGGGGATCAATTACTAAAGAAAAAAGCTAAAATTTCAAAAAAAATATCTATCCCAATAAATCGCTCTGCAGTCATTGGTGCTGGTATTATGGGTGGTGGTGTAGCTTATCAATCAGCTTATAAAGGGATCCCAATAGCTATGAAAGATATTGCTCAATCTCAGCTGAAATTAGGCATGAAGGAAGCCGCAAAGATAATGCAAAAACGTGTTAACAATGGGCAGATGAAATCAGAAAGAATGACTAATATTTTGACTGATATTACTCCAACACTTTCATATGATAATATTGCTGAGGCTGACCTAGTTATAGAGGCCGTTGTAGAAAAAGAAAATGTAAAAAAATCAGTACTTTATGAAGCTGAGTCAATTATTCGAAATAACGCTATTCTTGCTTCAAATACTTCTACCATTTCAATTACAAAACTTGCTAAAGTACTGACAAGACCCGAACAGTTTTGTGGTATGCACTTCTTTAATCCGGTACACAAAATGCCACTTGTTGAAGTAATACGAGGTGAAAAAAGTTCTGAATTAACAATTGCTTCTACAGTTGCCTATGCAACTGCAATGGGAAAAAATCCGATCGTGGTGAATGACTGCCCGGGGTTTCTAGTAAATAGGATATTGTTCCCTTATTTTTCAGGTTTTACAGGTTTGGTGAGTGATGGAATTTCTTATGAACATATTGACAAAGTAATGGAAAAATTTGGCTGGCCAATGGGTCCAGCATTTCTGCTGGATGTCGTGGGAATTGACACTGCCTTTCATGCTGGTAGCGTAATGGCTAATGGATATCCTGATCGAATGAGTAAAGATAAACCAACAATTATTTCTAAAATGTATGAGAAGAAATGGTTTGGCAAGAAAAACGAAAAAGGATTTTATATTCACTCAAAAGACAAAAAAGGTAGGCCCATAAAGGAGGTAAGCCCAATAACTAAAAATTTTATCCAAACTTTGAACGGAAATTCTGGAGATGATATCAGTGATGAAGACATTATATTTAGAATGATGCTTCCAATGTTGATGGAAAGTTCACGATGTTTAGAAGATAACATTGTTCAGACCCCTATAGAAATTGATATGGGATTAATTTATGGGCTTGGATTTCCCCCATTCCGTGGTGGAATTTTTCGTTGGGCAGATTCTTTGGGATTGGATGAATTACTAAAGCGAGCTGAAAAACTTGCGTCTCTTGAAAAAATTTATGAGCCTACAGATCAAATAAGGAAGATGGTCCATGAGGGACTTTTATTCCATAACATTTTATAAAAATTAATTTAATTTTTCAGATTGGAATATAAAAAAACTAAACTTTAATAAAAATTAATGAGGTATAATGCAAGAAGCTGTAATTGTTGATGCTGTAAGAACTCCAATGGGACGATCAAAAGGAGGTATGTTTAGGAATGTACGTGCTGAAAATATGTCTGCGGCACTGATAATTGAATTACTTGATAGATATCCTGAGCTTAATCCAGATGAAGTAGAAGACGTAATATGGGGATGCGTAAACCAGACTAAAGAACAAGGCTTCAATATAGCCCGATTTGCTTCACTTTTAACACAGTTACCACATACATGTTCTGCTCAGACTGTCAATCGTTTGTGCGGATCATCTATGACTGCTGTTCATACAGCTGCTATGTCTATCATGTGTGGAGTGGGAGAAGTTTTCATATGCGGAGGAGTTGAGCATATGGGACATGTTCCAATGGATCATGGACTGAACCCAAACCCAAGCACAAGTAAATTTTCTGCAAAGGCATCCGGAATGATGGGACTAACTGCAGAAATGCTTTCAATTATGCATAAAATTTCTCGTCAAGATCAGGATGAATTTGCTCTTCGCTCTCATAATAAAGCTTCACTTGCGACAAAATCAAAAAGGTTTGAAAAGGAAATTGTGACTATAGAGGGACATGACGAAGAAGGTAGATTAAAGCTGTGCTCGGAGGATGAAGTTATTCGTCATGATGCAAGTATGGATGCTCTCGCTGCACTGTCTCCTGTTTTCAATCCTAATTCAGGAACTGTTACAGCTGGTAATTCTTCGGCAATTTGTGATGGCGCTTCGGCTGTTTTAATGATGTCTTCTCAAAAAGCAAAAGACCTTGACTTAATTCCACTAGCAAAAGTTAAATCTATGGCCACCGCAGGCGTTGATCCTGCCATCATGGGATACGGTCCTGTTCCTGCTGTCAGGAAAGCTTTGAAACGCAGCAAACTTGAAATTTCAGATATTGATTTATTTGAATTGAATGAGGCGTTTGCTGCTCAATCTTTGACAGTTCTTCGCGATCTTAAATTAGGTGATTTAATTGAAGAAAAAGTGAATGCAAACGGTGGTGCAATTGCACTTGGTCACCCACTTGGTTGTTCCGGTACACGCATTCTTGGGACTTTACTGCATGAGATGCGGGAGAAAGATGCTAAACTTGGTGTCGCTACTATGTGCATAGGGCTTGGTCAGGGAATAGCTACAGTCGTAGAACGTAATTGATAGAAGTAGAATTAACGTTAATGCCTTCAAAGGATCAATAAAGGCAGGTAAAGTATTTTAAATGTGTCAATTTTTTATTAATCAGATCATAAATTAAAAAAAATTTCAAAAATTTTTTAATCTAATATGCCATCTTTACCCCAAACCATACGCTGGGACTCAGGGGAATTATACTTCCTTGATCAGACAAAGCTACCTCTCAAAGTGGTTGAAGAAAAGCAGGAAACAGTAGAACAGGTCTGGTATTCTATTAGAAAGCTCAAAGTACGAGGTGCTCCTGCAATTGGGGTAGCAGGAGCATACGGTCTTCTTTTGGCCATTAAGGATAAAACATGGCTGAAAAAAAACAAATTTAATGAGCTCATTAAAAACAAAGCAAAATATCTGGACAGTGCTCGGCCAACTGCTGTTAATTTAAAATGGGCACTTGACAGAATGCTTGAATGTACTAAGTTATTTTCTGGTGAAGATCCTAAAGAATTATTCAAATATTTGGAAGATGAAGCAATTCGAATTCATAATGAGGATGAAAAACTTTGCTTAGACATAGGTAAATTTGGTGTTTCACTGATTAAAAAAGACATGGGTGTAATGACACACTGTAATGCAGGTGCTCTCGCAACTACGGGGATCGGTACAGCCACTGCTCCAATGTATTTAGCTCACCGGAAAAAGATTAGATTTAAAGTTTACTCAAGTGAAACACGGCCATTACTTCAAGGAGCGCGTTTGACCAGTTGGGAACTAAAAGAGTCCGGGCTCGATGTTACCCTCCTAACAGACAATATGGCTGCACATCTTATGTCGCAGGGACTGATTGATTTGATTATAACAGGAACCGACCGAGTCGTTGCTAACGGAGATGTGGCCAATAAGATCGGAACTCATGGGTTAGCCATCATGGCAAGACATTTTAAAATTCCATTTTTTGTGGCTTGTCCATATTCCACGATAGATTTTAAAACAAAGCAAGGCAAGGATATCTTGATCGAACAAAGGGAAACAGAAGAAGTAACAAATTTTGGAATGCAGAGAACAGCACCTGAAAATATGAATGTCCAAAATCCTGCTTTTGATGTAACTCCGAATGATTTAGTGACTGGACTAATTACAGATAAAGGCATTATCGGCCCCCCATATGGAGAAAATCTTCGGAAAAAGTACCTCTAGTTAATACAAACTGCTTTGATGAAAAACCTTTGGGATCAAAAAATAGCTTCCAAGCTCGAAAAAAAACCTCTCCATTTGCGTGTTTATACTTCACAACTTCTTGGACTTGATTCTGAGCTAGTATTGCACGGTGGTGGCAATACTTCAGTAAAGATACTTGAAAAAAACATATTTGGAGAAGAAGAAGAAATCATTTATGTCAAAGGAAGTGGAATTAATTTAGCCACAATTGATATAAAGGGTTTCACTCCTCTTCGTCTTACACATATGAAGAAGCTTGTGGAACTTGTTCATATCAGCGACAAAACTCTGGTACGTGAACAGAAACTAGCAATGACCAATTCCGAAGCCCCAAACCCCTCTGTAGAGGCTCTTCTTCACGCTATTATTCCTTTCAGATGGATTGACCACACCCATGCTGATGCAGTTGTAACATTAACAAATACACCTAAAGGTGAGGAAATAATACAGCAAGTTTACGGTGACAGTTTTATTATTATTCCCTATGTAATGCCAGGTTTCAAACTTGCTCGCATGGTTTATGAAATTACTAAGAAGTTAGATTGGCAACTTTACAAAGGAATGATACTCCTTAATCATGGCATAATTTCATTTGGTTCAGAAGCACATGAGAGTTATGAAAGAATGATCAATTCAGTTAAGTTGGCAGAAAATTTTCTAAAAAAACATTCCTCAATGCCTAAAATTAACTTAAAAAAAAGAACACCTATATTAAACTATCAAACATTGACTACATTGGCAAAAATCAGAAAAAAAGTCTCTTTAATTCGCGGCAATGCTTCAATTGCTAGACTAAATAGCAGCGCTGAGGCACGTTTTTTTTCTAGTATTCCTAATATAAAAAATATTTCGACGCGCGGTCCAATAACATCGGATCATCTGATCCGGACCAAACCTGCACCTGTATATATCAACAAGAAAAATGTAGAGAAGAGTATTGAAGATTTTGCATCTAAATATGGAGCTTATTTTGATAGACATACAGACGGGAAACAATCCCGCCTTGACAGTTCACCACGTTGGGGAGTCTGGGCTCAAAAGGGAATCATATCTTTTGGACAAAATTCATACGAAACTGAAATTATCTCAGACATTGCTATGCACACTGTGAGATCAATTCAACATGCTGAGAATTTGAAATCATCAAATTTCAGAGGATGGAAACCCATATCTGAAAATCATATCTTTGAAGCAGAATATTGGGACTTACAACAGGCAAAATTAAAAACAGAATCACAGCCTCAAGAATTTAAAGGTAAAATTGCTCTTGTTACAGGCGCCGCTAGTGGAATCGGACTAGCTTGTGCCGAACATTTTAATCAATTAGGGGCTGCAGTAGCAGGGCTGGATATAAATTCAGGAATAAATAAGATCCTTTTGGATCGCACTAAATCAGGTGGCACCAACATATTGGGTATACGATGTGATGTTACAGAAAAACATGCTATTGCAAAGGCAATATCAAAAACTATACAATATTTTGGTGGCATAGACATTCTTGTTTTGAATGCAGGGACTTTTCCAGCAGGAAAGGCAATAGAAGAAGTCGAGGATGAAACTTGGAACAATAGCCTGAAGACAAATTTAACCGCACCTCAGAAGTTACTACAGTCGTGTTTGCCATTTTTGAAGGAAGGGATTGATCCATCTGTTATTTTTATTGCATCAAGGAATGTTCCAGCTCCTGGACCAGGAGCATCTGCCTACTCAGTGCCTAAAGCGGGGCAGACTCAACTGGCAAGAATTGCAGCTCTTGAGTTAGGTAAGTATGGTATAAGAGTAAACATTATTCATCCAGATTGTGTTTATGATACTGGACTCTGGACATCAAAATCTCTTAAAAGGTCTGCAAGTCGTTACGGCTTAACTGTAGAAGAATACAAAAACAGGAATATTTTGAAGACTGATGTTAAAACAGTTGAAGTTGCACGGATGGTATGTGCAATGGCTAGCTCAGTATTCGCCAAAACCACAGGCGCGCAAATTCCTATAGACGGCGGCAATGAACGTGTCATTTAAAACCCTTAATTTAAAAATNCGAAAAAGAAAATGGCCGATTTAGATAATTTAAAAGATTCNAAAGAATACTNCCTAGACNTTCCACAGAAATCAGAGGCTTTCTACCTAAAAGGTTTNAATGGGATCGATTGGGGAATGCAAAATAGATTGGCTCGAATATTCAACCCAAAAACGGGTCGAACAGTGATGCTTGCCTTTGATCACGGATATTTTCAGGGAGCAACCACAGGCCTGGAACGTATCGACGTCAAAATAATACCTCTCGCACGTTACGCTGACACACTCATGCTTACACGTGGAATATTACGTAGTATTGTACCACCATCATTTACACAATCTATAGTGATGCGAGCATCAGGAGGTACGAGTATGTTAAAAGATTTATCAAATGAGGAAATTGCTGTCGATATAGAGGATTCAATCCGAATGAATGTATCAGCTATGGCTGTTCAGGTTTTTATAGGCGGTGAACACGAAAAACAGTCCATTATAAATATGACCAAGCTTGTTGATCAGGGGAATCGTTATGGGATACCAACTTTAGCTGTGACAGCAGTAGGCAAGGATATGGTAAGAGATGCCAGGTATTTTCGACTTTCAACACGCATATGTGCAGAATTAGGTGCTCACTACATCAAAACCTATTATATAGAAAAGGATTTTGAAACTGTCACAGCAAGTTGTCCTGTGCCTATAGTTATAGCTGGAGGTAAAAAAATTCCTGAATTAGATGCATTGAAGATGGCTTACAATGCAATACAGCAAGGTGCAGCTGGAGTGGACATGGGAAGAAATATTTTTCAATCAGAAGCTCCTATTGCAATGATCAAGGCCGTAAGATCAGTTGTGCATGAAAATGAAACTGCAGAAAAGGCATATGAATTTTATCTTTCCACTAAAGCTGATAGATAAATTCTTATATAGAATGTTTTAAAATAACTTTTGGATATATATTTTTTCTGTTTTTAAACAGTATAAAGATACATATATTTAAAACTATCAAAAATTATATTAAATTATTTTAGCTTTTTGAATTCATTCCAGCTCTTTTTTTGTTTTTCTTCTTTTTCTGTGGAATCACCATTAGTCTACGAGCTTGACAATTTACATCTTCTGTCTTTACTTCTGATGATGGCAAAACATCTGGTAATCCTGAATCACCAGGATCTTTAATTTCGATGTTTGCGCAGGCATATAGTTCACTAATATATAAACTTAGTAATCCTCCACGCTTTTTTTTATAAAGAGAATCAGAGTATTCTGCTTTTTTTTCTTCTGAGAGATTCTGACAATCTACTCCCGGAGGTAATTCTTGCATGTAAATATAGAGCAGATGTTTTCCCATATTTGTTTCGACAATCTTACTGATTTTTCCGGGCTCCAGAGTTTTAGTAATCTCTCCTATTGCCTCAAGCAAATCTTCAGGTTTAAAAACTCCAAGCTTACCTCCTGTTTGTTTTGCATTTGAATCTGCTGAATATCTCTTGGCAAGATCTTCAAAAGGGACTCCGTTTTCGAAATCCAGCATAATTTCACTAACATTCTTGCTTATAGTCTCATCAGAGCCCTTTAAAAGTATTTGAGCAAGACCTATTTTTCTTTGACTATTCTTTCGTTGATAACAAAAATTTTCAATATCCAATGAATTAATGTGAATTTTTGAATCTACCTCCCTGCTAATTACTCTATGTTTCTTGAAATCTCTGACAAGTTGTTCTTTTAAATCTTCCTCAGCATATATATCCAGTAATTGAGGTTGTTCATCTGTAAGACTGTTTAAACGAGAATCAATTACATTCTCTACTGGCATTATTTTCAATGAATTAGCACGGTCAAGAAGTAACATCTCCTGTAGCAACTGCATAAGCAATTGCTTATCTAAATCAGATTTTGTTTTTTGCTCTGATGATTTTTGAGACATTATTGCCGACTTAACATCCTGCGCTTCACTTCGAGTTAGCATCTGACTGTTGACAATCAAATAAATTCTGTCAACCACGATGCTTTCTGCTTGAACACTTTGCAGAATCATAAAAAACAATCCACAAAAAACCGTAAGATAAAATAAGATATGTTTAAAGTGCATAGTCATATTTGAGAGTTGCTATTTGTTTTTGATTTAGTTCTTTAGCTAGTTCTTTAAGTCTCTTTATTGGAAGACGAGAAATTGTCTGCACACTGCTAACTGTAACTCTCTTAAATAATTGTTCATCCAAAAAATACTCTGTCACTTTTGGATAAGTTTGCCAACGATATGTTTCATAACTTTTGAAAATAATTTTTAAATCAATCCACCTTCCATCCGAATTCCAAATTCTGTTGTTAATAGATAATAAATCGTAGGTTTTTGGATTCAATAGAGCATAGTGACCAGACTCCAAATTACCTACCCTTAAAAAAACATGATTATCTTTACCTAAATGATAGGCTATTTCTTTATTTACAATTCCAACTTCCTTTAGCGCTTTGCTCCTTGTTTCATCAAATCTAGATCGAAAACGAAGATGTATTGGCATAACGTCTTCTGATTCAAAAGTTCTGTTATCATTCACAGATACTGACAGAAATCTTTCTTTGAATTCATAGTAAAAATGTAATAAATCTCCTTTCATGCTTAAGGTTTCTACTACAAGAGCCTCACCATCTTTCCAATGAATAACCTGTTTGTATCCCCTAGCAGGAATTTCTACTGTACTTGCTATATTTTCGTTTACATCATATTTTTGGAACGGATCAAAAACCTGTACTATAGTCTCCATTTTAACGCGTCTCCAGTTCATACGAGATTCCAGCTGGTACATTAAATCGTTCCAACTTAGAGGATAGTACGCGAAGGGCGTAAAAGCAGGAGTAAACAAAAATATTGAAAAATAAATAACTATTATTCTTATTAGAATCAAATATCTCCTTTTAATTAATTCAGTAAAATGCTACATTCAAGATTCCCAGTTTTTAGAAAAATTCGCAAATCTGAAACTGATTTGACTTTACATTTAAGATGATTTTACACTTTAAGTAATTAATAATTTAATAATTATATTTAGATTAATCAAAAATTGTTTTAATTTTAATAAATGACAATGATCAAAGGAAATAAAGTAATTAAACATATTTTATTGCTTTTTATTTAATGATAAACTCCTAATTAAAATAAATGATCAAACCTCCTTATAAAATGACAGGAGCCATAATGAAAAAAAAGAATTTAACAATTACATCTCTGCTGATCCTAACAATACTTATCAGCGGATGTGCTGCAAAAAAGCAGAAACCAAAACCAGAGGAATTTCTTACACTGGCTGATTTGAGTGGGCGTGTTAGTCTGAAGGAGGACTCTCCGGACGTCCGTGTTATACGTATAAAATCTAAAGCCTTTATAAAGCGAAATGACATACGAGCAGCAAAGGCAAAGGCTATGGAAATAGCCAGTACACAAGCTGTTGACGAAATGGTGCGTGAATTATTACCTGATGAAGATTACAACAATAATTTTGAAGAAATAGAAAAATATCTTTCAAAAAATGTTTTAAAATATATTGATAGCAGCGAAGTTAACGACGAGAAAAAAATATTTGATGGCAAATATTATGGTATAGATACAGCTCATAAAGTTAATCGCCAGAGAGTTCTTGTTGCTCTGCAGAAAGATCTCAAGCTTATAAACAATAGTGCTAGTACATTGGTTCCTGTAATTACTAGCAAAAAGAATATTGATCTCAGTGGTTCAGGTTTTACTTTTAGAGATTTAGAGGATGCAATGATGAATCAAATACAAACTGATTTGAATCAGAGGGGATTACGTGCAATGGATTTTAGAAATGCTGTGACATCTATGCAGACTGATGAAAAATTAAAAAAGAAGTTCTCTAAAATTTCCAAAGAACAGTTCATGGCAATAGTTTCCGGAAGTCCTGCTGACAAAGCATTACTTGCTACTCAAGTTCAAGAAGCAGAAGAGTTTTATACAACTGGTTTAAGCTTACTAAAGCAAATGGCTAAAGTTGTAGTGGAAGTAAATATTATGTCCGTGAGTGGAAATATTAAGGGTGACCTAGCACTTTCTCTAAACGTAACAGCCAAAAATGTTTCCACTGGCCGAGGAGGCGCTTTTGCAAATACAGTTATTAATGTTGCGAGACGTGGTGGCCCCAATGTCATTACTTCAGCAATGATAGCTGGACTTGTTAATGACACTTATGAAGAAATGCAGAAAGAATTCATTCCACAGATCATCAAAGAAATGTCGACAATTTCAATCAGTGGTAGACGCTTGATAGCTTTTGAACTGGTTCTTAAAGATTTCAAAAGCAAGGAGGTACGAAAGCTCCGTACAAAACTGAAACAAATTCAAGATGATGAATTTCGCTACATCAATTTCGATAATTCTGTACCGACAATAGTAACCATAGTTGTGCGTCACGCTGGAAAAGTGGAAGATTTAGGAGATAAAATTATGGAAATACTTGATTCTGAAGGGATCAACGCTATGGAACCACTAATTGCTCCAGATCTAACAGACCTAGTTTTTGCAAGAGTTCCTGATGAAGAATAATGATATTCTATTAAAATAATTTTCTAAATCATATAATAATCATTAAAAATGTGAGGATAATATTATGCGTGCAATCAGAAAAAAAATCGTCTGGATAATATTAATTATTCTTTTTGCTGTGGGATGCTCAAGCATCGAAAAAGCTGAATCACTCTATCGCCAGGGTGATAAACAGGAAGCACTAGAAATGGCTATATCATTACTGGATGATGACAGTCCAAAAGTGCGACTTAGAGCAGTAAAATTGGTTGGATCAATTGGCGGTCGACAAGCAGGTCCTGCACTCCATGAACGTATTGTTGAAACAGACGCAAGAGTTCTACGTGAGGTAGTGCGAAATTTGGGTAAGGTCAAATACGAACCTGCGATTAATGATCTAGCTGACATGGCTACAGTATCAAATTCCGCTATGTTAAGGGCTTTAGCGGATGCCTTTAGAGAGTATGGTAAGTCGGCGATTGATGAGATTGTGACACGATATGACTTATCAAACCAAAGTGGAATTCGCGCAGCCTATAAGGAATTACTAATAGCTGTTGGTCCAGAAATTGCCGATTCAATAAGTAAACTGCTTAAGGGTCGTTCATTCTTTGAGAATCGCGATACATTTGAAATTCTTCGCCAAATCAAAAATCCCCGTGTTGCCACACTAATGCTCCCATACCTTTCTGATGAGGAAGTTGCAGAACAGGTTGTTGAAGCCATGAGAAACCTTGGAAGTAATGCTATTGAGGCGACTATAACTGCATTACAAACATATAAAAAATCTGGAGACTTGCTCGTTACTGAAAGACTAATTCGAATTTTAGGACTGCTCAAAGCTAAGCAAGGAATTGAAATGCTTGAAAGCTACAGCCAGCATGACAGCGAACGNATACGCAATGCNGTTGAACAGTCGCTGTATCAAATTAGAGGATTCTGATTAACAAAATTNNCCTATCAAAAATTTCTGATAACCGTATCTTTCTAAAAAAAGTAGGTTATATTTATTCGACAAATCTAAGCTTTCCTTAATATNAAGTAATTAAAATTTGATGCGTAGTTCAGCATGAAAATACTGATTGCCGGGTTTCAGCATGAAACAAATACTTTTGCTCCATCAAAGGCCAGTTGGGATGACTTTGTTCAAGGTGGAGGTATGCCATGCATGACTCACGGCAATGATATACTTGATTTCAAGGGCATAAACATTCCTGTTGGTGGTTTTCTTGAAGCTATGCATTCGGTTCGGCATCAGATTTTCCCTGTTATCTGGGCTGCTGCAAGTCCATCGGCTCATGTTACTAAAGATGCTTTCGAACGTATAACAGGAAAAATTCTTGAAGCTGCATCTGAAATTCAACCTGACGCAGTTTATCTTGATATACATGGCGCAATGGTAGCAGAACATATTGATGATGGTGAAGGTGAGCTTTTGAAAAGGATTCGTAACATAGTTGGTCAAGGAGTTCCTATAGTTGGTAGTCTTGATCTGCATGCAAATGTAACTCAGCTAATGCTTAATCAGGCAGATACACTCATAGCCTACAAGACCTATCCTCATATTGACATGGCAGAAACAGGAGAACGTGCAGCATTTATTCTGAAGCAATTCATGGAAGGAGGTAAACGGCTTCTTAAAGCTAGCAGACGAATTCCATTTCTTATTCCACTCCACGGACAATGCACAGATATGGAACCAGCGTGCAAGACATATGAGTATCTTAAATCCTTAGAGGATGGCACCGTCAAAAGTATATCCTTCACTCCAGGTTTTCCAGCGGCAGACTTCCCAGAATGTGGTCCTTTAGTATGGACTTATGGTACAAATCAGTCTGAATTAAATGATAAGGTTGAATCCCTCTCTAATTACATCCTCGACAGAGAGCGCGAATGGTGGGTTGATATTCATAAGCCGGACCAAGCAGTAAACGAAGCCATACGTCTTTCAAGTGAGACCGACCGACCAATAGTAATTGCTGACACCCAAGACAATCCAGGAGCTGGAGGTAATTCCAACACCACAGGGATGTTGAGAGCATTGATTGCCAATAAGGCAAGTGAGGCTGCCATTGGAATATTATATGACCCCGCAGCTGCAGAAGCAGCACACAAAATAGGACTTGGAAAAACCATTACATTAGGATTGGGAGGAGAACCAACACTGAGAGATTATCCCTTTGAAGGAACATTTACAATAGATTTTCTAAGTACTGGAGATTTGACTCTTAAGGGACCAATGATGCGTGGATTAAATATTAGTCTTGGCTTGACTGCCTGCCTGCGTATAGATGGTGTAAGAGTTATTGTTAGTTCAAGCAAGGTTCAAATGCATGACCGCGAATTATATCGTGTCGGAGGAGTGGAACCAGAAAATATGAAAATATTAGTAAATAAAAGCTCTGTTCACTTTCGTGCTGATTTTAGTCCTATAGCTCACAGCATAATAGTTGCGGAATCTCCGGGCCCAATGGTCGCAGATCCAAGCAACCTTCCATGGAAAAATCTTACTCCAGGGTTGAGAATACGTCCAAATGGACCAGTATTTGAGGATGACCCAATAGTCACGGAACGCAATAACAAGACCACTCACTGTTCTAAAAAGCAAGACATGTAATAAGGTTTTTACTTAACTAACGAAAGTATATATAAATTTACTGAATTATTCGTTGTATGAAATCTATTTTTACAGATTTTTTTTTGCTAATTTTTTTGCTTCTAAAGAATTAGTTACTTAATTGGCTTTTTTAGATTTAGATTCTGATGTTTTTTTAACATCATGATTATTAAAATTAGCTTCCTTATTTTCTTCGACATCTTTATCAGATTTTAAATCAGATCCAGAATTCTCAAGGGCAACAGAATTCTCGTTCTCTTCAGAAGTCATAACATCTGATGGGGTTTGATCTTCTTCTTGTATTGAATTATCTTCTTTTTTTTCTTCTGCCTTATCTGATATCTTATCTTCAAGATCAGAATTAACTAATAATTCTCCTCCTGAATCTATAGATGTTGAAGGTTCTGATGAAGTTTGATCTTCCTGTTTTGTTTTTTGTGCTTCCTCCGTTTCATTAATTGATTCATCTGGCTTTTCATCAGCAATACTCAATTCTTCCTTGATAGTTCCCTCAACTTTTTCAATTGATTCTTCATCCTTTAGATCTTCAACTACTTTCTTTTTTGCAGGTTTCTTTTTAACTTTTGTTGCAGTTTCATCTTCATTGTTGAGATTTAAAATTGGGTCTTCTGAAACGTCTGCTACCTCTTTTGTTTTTTCAGGAGAATCTAAAGATTTTTGATCTGTTTTTTCTTTCTCATCTTTTAAGAATATTTCTGATTCTGAATCTTCCTTTTCAGAAGGCTCGGGTTTAGAAATAATTTTTGTAAGACTAAGACCTAAACGTCTTTCATCCAAATCAATCTTGATCACTTTTGCTTGAACTTCAGATCCTATGGGGTACTCTTCATGCACCTTGTTTTTCGGAATTGTTGAATCAACTTCCGAGATATGAACTAAGCCTTCAACTCCATCAAAAACCTCTATAAAAATGCCAAAATCTGTTAGATTAACAACTTTACCTGTAATTTCAGACCCAAGTGGATTTTTTTCATCAAGATCCTTCCAAGGATCATCAGTTAACTGTTTAATTCCCAATGATAGTCTTTCTTGTTCTACATCAATGTTGAGTACCTTAACCTCAATTTCATCACCTTTTGTGGCCACTTCAGAAGGCTTGCATTCTCTCTGTTTCCAAGATATGTCAGAAACATGTACAAGTCCGTCAATTCCTTCATCAAGTCCAACAAATATACCAAAATCTGTAATATTCCTTACACTTCCATTAACAATGCAACCAACTGGATAACGGTCAAGGGCCAGCTTCCAAGGATTAGCCTGAACATCTTTAATTGAGAGTGAAATTCTTTTTCGTTCAACGTCAAGGTCCTTTACAACAGCTTCAACCATTTGACCAAGTTCAACAATTTTCGATGGGTGGCGAACTTTTTTGGTCCATGACATTTCAGATACATGTATTAGACCCTCTACTCCAGGCTCTATTTCTATAAATGCACCGTATTCTGTAAGACTTACGATCTTGCCATTAACCTTTGTTCCTTCAGAATACTTTTCTTCCACCACATCCCATGGATTCTGTGCTTTCTGTTTTAGACCAAGAGATACTTTTTGATCTTCCGGAAAATACTTAAGAACTACTACCTCAACCTCATCCCCAATTTCAAACATTTCTGAAGGATGTATTATACGACCCCAAGTCATGTCAGTTATATGAAGCAATCCATCAACTCCACCTAGATCAACAAATACACCATAATCAGTAATATTTTTGACATATCCTGTAATCAAGGCTCCTTCTTTTATAATTTCAAGGGTTTTAAGCCGTTTTTCGTCACGGTCTAATTCAAGTAAGACGCGTCTGGAAAGAACAATGTTTCCACGTTTTTGGTTGAATTTTAAAATCTTAAAATCAAATTCTTCTCCAATCAATTTATCAAGATTTCGTACTGGTCTTAAATCTACTTGTGATCCTGGCAGAAAAGCTTTGATGCCAATATCTACCGAAAGCCCTCCCTTAATTCTGGCTACAATAGTACCTCGTACTATTCCTCCTTCTTCATATATTTCACCAATTTTTTCCCAAGTACGTACCTTTTCTGCTTTAATTTTTGACAGATAGGTTACGCCATCCTCATCAGCTTCCAGAGCTTCAACATAAACTTCCACTTCGTCTCCAATTTCAACCTGAAGAACTCCTTCATTGTTGTGGAACTCGTTTGAGGCAATTAGGCAATCAGATTTGAATCCAATGTCAATTGTTACGAAATCTACTGTAATTTCTGTTACTTTTCCAGTTACAATTTCTTCTTCATGAAAACCCTGCAGACTTTTTTCATAATGTAAATCTAAGTCTTCATCTTCTTCTAAAAAAACTATGGGATCTAGTTTTGAGGGTATTTCTTTTGGAGTAGTTTCGGGGGCAGTTGGAGCTAAGTTTTCTTGATCACTCACATTTTCCTTTAGATTTTTGCAGCAGCTATTTAAAAAATAGGCTGGTTAGGGTTAATGGCAGTGATGAAAGTTCATTATTATTCCCAGCAGTCACCTTCAATTTTACTGACTGCATAAAAATTTGTCATCACTACACTTTAATATATACACTTAAAAAATTGTTAAGTGTACGTTGTGAAAGCCTATAATATTTCAGAATTTTCGACAAAAAGTCAAAATTTTTTTATTTTTTGGGTAAAATTGAAGAAGCTAAATCCAAATATGAAATTTAACTATTTAAAAGGAGAGACCGAAAAAACGCTTCAGTTCAGATATAAATTTCGCACTCGTTGTTCTGAAACATATGTAAGAAGCTTAAAAAAGACCCCATATGCCAAGGGTATAAAAACATACGATAAAGGCTGTCCTATATTTAGGATGGTGTGCATGCTCTGCAATATCAATATTGCTCCTATAAAAGTCCCGATTATTCCCATTATAAGAGAAACATCTCCCATTACCTTAAGACATCGAGCAACAGATCGAGCACCAGATATAGTAACTTGCTTTGCTCCACCTAAGGAATATGTCCAGCATCTACCAAAACTGCGCCATGAGGTAGCAGAAATTCCAAAAAATATTGACACAGGTAAAACAAGTAGAAAGGAAGGAAGATCTAAGAATTTAAATCCCTTTGTAAAATCAAATTTAAAACTTTCAAAATCCAAACTTACTGCCGCAACAACAACTGCAAGAAAAAATAGTACACTGATCCACATCATATAAGCTCCTGATTGATGAGTTGGCTTACTTACCTTTCTGCTAACACTGTGTCGCAAAGAAGGATCCCTAAGCATTTGATCAACTCTTAATTCAATATATACCCACTTAGCTCTTAGTTTGTCGCCACCTGCATGAGACATAGCCTTCAACCAGAGTGACTCGTCAATCTCCTTTTGCTCGATGTCCTTGTAGGCAACCAGATAAAGTTCTTCGGTCATAATTTGGTCTGTTTTTTATATTAGAAACGTCTTTATCAAAGAAAAAATAATGCTTCTAATTCATGTTTTATGTTTCTTAATTTTTTACTTGCATATATTTGACCGTTTTTCCAAAAAACTCTCATGCTGTTAGATTTTTTCAAAAAACTAAAAGAAGTTAAATCAATACTAACTCAGCCTTTTGCTAAAATCTATTCCCAAATCTTCAATTTTTTCTTTTATTTCATTAAGCTGTTCCTTCGTCAACACATCAAATGGAAACATCATGTGTTCCCATTTACTCAAGTTTAGCTGATCAGCAAAAATGCTCTTAAGTCCTGATACGAAAGGATAACTTTCAAATGCCTTTCGCAGTTGTGCTAGTTTTTTTTGTTTATGATTAGCATCTTCAATCTGATCATTTTTCCATGCCTGAAAAACCTGCTGGCATTCAGTTGCAATAATGTTTGCAGTAGCAGTTATACAACCTGCACCTCCATTTAACAAATTTTCTAGAAGAAAAGTCTCAGTACCAGAAAAAACCATAAAGTTTCTTACATTTTGTGCCAAACCCATCATATTTTCCCAGTTACCGGAACTGTCTTTAATTCCTGCAGCTATTTCACCAAAATTCTGCTTCATTTTAAAAATTACATTATGATCAAAATTGTAACCTGAGAATTTTGGGAAATTATAAAAAAAAATTCGAAGCCTAGAATCATTAACAGAAGCAATCAATTCAGAATAGAAACGGATTATGCTCTCCTCACTTTGTGGTTTATAATAAAACGGAGGAAGAATCAAAACCGCATAAACACCCGCATCAATACTGACTTTTGTTAATTTTATTGCATCATGAAG
>PAZT01000006.1 GCA_002716165.1 Deltaproteobacteria bacterium
TGCTGAAGTTGAGGAGTCATTATGAGCTGTTGGCTCATTTTCATCTGCATTTTCATCTGCATTGCCATAAATCCTCTTTATATAGGGTAAAGGTTTTCAGGTGATTTTTTTTACAGTTTACTTAAAACGAATTGAATTAATATAATGTATTAGTTTTGCTCCAAGTTGAAAAAAAGTCAAACCTACATGGAGAATGTTTTTCCCAGGTAAACTTTCCTTGCCTGATTATTTTCTACTAATTCATCCGGAGTTCCATCAATTAGCAACTCACCTTCGTTCATAATATATCCATAATCTATTATTCCGAATGTCTCTCTAACGTTATGATCTGTTATTAAAACTCCAATATTTCTCTTTGCAAGCTGTTGAATAATTGTTTGAATATCAGCAACTGCAATAGGGTCAACTCCTGCAAAAGGTTCATCTAGAAGCATGATTGATGGCTCAAGTACCAGTGCACGGGCTATTTCAGCTCTTCTACTTTCTCCTCCAGAAAGTGCATATCCTTTTATTTTTCTAACATGTTGAATTCCAAGTTCAGACAACAGAGAATCAAGTCTTTCCTGTTTTTCAAAACGGCTTATAGGGAGCATTTCTAGCACAGCAATTAGGTTTTCCTCTACTGTAAGTTTGCGAAAAATAGAACGTTCTTGGGAAAGATATCCAAGTCCCGCCTTAGCTCTTTTGTGCATAGGGAAGCTGGTGATATCTTGGCCGTTTAACTCTATAGATCCCTCGTCAGGTCGAAGAACACCAACTATCATATAAAATGCAGTAGTTTTTCCCGCTCCGTTTGGACCAAGCAGACCAACTACTTGTCCCTGAGATACCTGAAGTGAAATACCTTTTACTGCATGCCTACCCTGATACGATTTTTTTAGATTTGTAGCCTCAAGTTTACTAGCCATCTAATCATATCCCCTTAAAACACATTGACAAAATCAATAATTTTCTTTATAGTCTGACTATGTTAAACCAAAACAAATTGTAACAGAATGGGACGGATATGCCAATATATGAATACCTCTGTGCTAATTGTGGATATCAATTTGAAGAAGTTCAAAAATTTAATGATCCACCAGTTGAGGAATGTCCTAATTGTGGGAAAAAAAGCGCAAGTCGCCAGATTTCAATGAGTGCATTTCACCTCAAAGGTGGAGGATGGTATAAAGATGGATATTCGGGAAAAAGTAATGAATCTGAAAAAACAGAAAAATCTGTAAAAGAAATTAAAGCCGATTCAGAAAATAAATCATCTGCAAAGGATAAAAAGTCAACTCCTGAAAAATCTCATACTACTTCAAACAAAGAATCAAATACAAGCAAGAAATCAGAATCTACTGGCAAAGAAAAAGCCGCTTAAAATTTTCTGCTACCACTTTAAAAAAATCCATTTATATTTATGCTTTTATATTTCCAGCAAATATTAATTTTGGTCTGGAAAGATATATTAATTGACTTGCAGCGTAAAGACAATTTATTGTCCATGTTATTGTTTGCAATACTGTCCTTACTGGTTTTCCAGTTTGCTATTGGAAAAGTTCCCGAATTATTTTTGATTGCTCTACCAGGATTGATCTGGATAGTTACCTTGTTGAGTGGGGTATTGGGGTTAGGAAAATCTTTTGTTCAAGAAATGGAATCAGGTTGTATAGGAGCGTTGTTAATTTCACCAGTTGACCGTAGTGTTTTGTTTTTAGGAAAAATGCTGGCCAATACTATTTTTCTTCTTCTAACCCAAATTATGTTTGTTCCAATATGCTTGTTTATATTTGAAATTGATGTAATGAGTTGGACTTGGTTGTTCTTTGTTTTACTTTTTGGTACTATCGGTTTCAGTTCATTAGGGACATTACTTACTGTAATGACCTCAACTGTTAGGGGCAAAGAAATTTTGCTGCCGATTCTTATCTTCCCCCTTATGGTTCCAAGCCTTCTCTGTGTTGTACGTTTGATGGAAAATTTGTTTTTCGGGTTAGACCAGCAGGAATTTTGGTCATGGTGGAAATTGCTAGCTGGATTTGACATAGTTCTTTTTACAGTGACGATTCTGGGATTTGAATTTGTAGTTGAGGAATAAATTAATACCTTTAAAACTCTTGTAAATTATCCATGCAAAGTTAGAATAAAATCTCAAAATTTATTTTTGTTTGGGGCGTAGCCAAGTGGTAAGGCAACGGGTTTTGATCCCGTGATTCGCAGGTTCGATCCCTGCCGCCCCAGCCAATGATTAGAGTTTATCTTCTTCAATCTTCCTAAAGCTCCAATGCAAAGGGGATATCTATTCCCCGTAAAATGTCTGAAATATCACAATTAAAATATCTACAATGGAGACCTATAGGTGTCTGTGACTCAGGCTCTAACAGAGAGCGTAAGGCCAGAATGTTCTCCAAATCAGATCTTGCGAAAGTGACAGCACCTGATGTAACCAGAGGGAATTGGCGTCAAAACAAAGAAGTAATGCAGATAATTATAAGATATGCAAATGAGGTTGCAAAACTTTCTACATTGACTGAGGGAATGTATTCACCAGAAATTTTGGAGATAAAATTAGTTGGAGCAGTCCTTGAACTGGATCAGACCCCAATTCTAAATCAAGAGTCATCAGAAGGGAAGGTACAGTTTTTCCAAGTTATTTTCAGGGAAGGGAAACTGAGAAAAACATCATATTTTAACTGGATCAAATGGCTAAAGATGTTTTTGATTGCTGTAGTGTCAATTTTTGTTTTAATATTCATATACTTGGCAATCATTCATGTTCCTAAAGTAAATGAGCTGGGAACAAAAAGAAATGTATCCTGCAGTTCAAGCAGAAAAAATTCAGCATATGTGGAAGAAATTCATTCTATAAGGAAATCACTTCTAATGGATTTGTCAAAACTTCCTGAATGGTCTACTTTCAGAGAAGCTCGTAAACAATGTGCTTTTGGTAAATTACAACTCATAAAACACGAACAGAGATTCCTTAAGTGTTATTTAACTGTTCGTAATCGATTTAATGACCTTCCTTTAACTGCAAAGCCTTATCTAGGAAAAATTGAGGCCTGTGTTCAGACTCTTTGCAGTCGAAGATTGCCGCATTTGTCTTCTCTATGTAAGAGAATGTGAAAATTAAGTAGTATGTTTTAGTTGACAGATAAAAAAACTGGAGTTAGAATTTTTTTCAGATACTGAAGCGTTAAAATAATGATAAGAAGGAGAATTCAAGACTTCTGAATTTTGAAGTCTATCGTTTAACTAAAATTATGATCGAAAAAAAACACATAGGTCATGAGTTCAGACCCGTGACTTTAACTGTTGAAGTGGGACGGCTTAAATTCTTAGCAAAGGCTCTCGGAATTACTGAAGGAATCTATGTTGATCCTAATGCGGCAAAAGTTGCAGGCCTTCCGGGACTGCTTGCTCCTCCAACATACCCTTTTGTTTTGGAAATCGAAGCATTGGAATTAGTTGACTTGGTCAGTTTTCTTGGAGAGACTCTTGGGAAATTGTTACATGGAGAAGAAAATTTTACTTACTTCGGGCCAATATATGCGGGAGACGAAATAACAGTTAGTAAAAAAATTACTGATATTATTGATAAAAAAGGAGGAGCTTTACAGTTTGTTATTTCTAAAACTGAGTTTACTAATCAGAATGACAAAAAGGTCGCTGAAACTCTCACAAATTACGTTTTTCGACACTAAAAATATAAATTGAATAATTTTTTAAATACGCAAAGCATATGAAAATACCCAAGTTTGAATCTCTGAAAGAAGGAGATGAAATTCCAACTTTAAAAATTCAGTCGGTTTCAAGGCATACATTAGCACTTTATTGTGGTGCCTCTGGAGACCATAATCCTATTCATGTTGATCTAGATTATGCAAAATCAGTAGGGCTTGAAGATGTGATTGCACATGGTATGCTTTCTGCGGGCTATCTCGGAAGAATGCTTACAAACTGGGTGCCTCAATCCACAATCAGGAGCATAAAAAATCGTTTTACTGCTATGACCCATATTGGAGACAGCATAACGTGTACTGGAAAAGTCACAGAAAAATTTGAAAAGGAAAATGAAAAACTTGTTCGAATTGAAATGCAGGCTCATACCCCTAATTCCCAGACAATAATTGCTGAGGCTGTGATTGCTTTAGAATAAAATGCCTGCACCCCTTTCTTCATTAAAAATTTTAGATTTCTCCACCCTTCTTCCAGGTCCATTTGCTTCAAAAACTCTAGCTGATTTAGGGGCAGATGTTTTAAGGGTAGAAACCTCGTCACGTCCTGACATTACAAGGAGCCCAAAGACAAATGAAAAGAGTTCCATGAATGCTCATGCATCACTGAATCGCTCAAAACATTCAATAGGGTTAAACCTAAAACACCCTGAAGCAGTCAAAATTGTAAATAAACTGGTCAAAAAATATGATATTGTTCTTGAGCAATTCCGTCCAGGCGTAATGAAGAGACTTGGTCTTGATTACAAGAAACTTAGGATTCAAAATCCTTCACTTATATTTTGTTCCCTTACTGGATATGGTCAAACAGGAGCATACAGATACCGTGCTGGACATGACCTAAATTATATGTCAATTTCAGGGATTAGTAACTACAGTCGACGCAAAAATGAACTGCCTGTGCCACTTGGAGTTCAAATTGCCGATGTTGCAGGAGGTTCATATCATGTGGTCATAGGAATTTTGTCAGCAGTAATTCATCGTCAGTTAACAGGTGAAGGGCAGGCTATAGATATCAGCATGACCGATGCAATGTTCAGCATGAATATATTTGAAAGTGACAACTGGTTGGTTAATGGAGTAGGGGCAGAGCCTGAATCGACTTTTCTTAATGGGGGCACCCTATATGATTATTATAAGACGAAAGACGGGCGCATAGTTTCCGTAAGCAGCTTAGAGCCTCATTTTTTTGCTTTATTGATAAAAGCAATGGAACTTCCTGAGACATTATTGGAAATTTCATTATCTGATCAAAAATCTCAAAAAATTTTAAAGAAGATCCTCAAAAAACGTTTTTTGGAACTTTCATGGCCGGAGTGGGAAGTTATTTTTGCTGATTGCGATGCCTGTGTTGAGCTGGTTCTGGAATTTTCAGAAGCAATGGAACATCAACAATTCAAAGACAGAGAAATGTTTGTGGATGTACCCGATTCATATGGTGTTACTCAGAGACAGATAGCATCTCCATTTAAGTTTTCATCCTGTAAAGCAGTATATAGACATGTTGGAGTTGAACTTGGTGAGCAGACGGAAATGGTGCTTAAAGGAGAGGGATATTCTCAGAAAAAAATAAATGAACTTATAAAAGCTGGAGTTTGTGAAGTTAATAAACATGAATAATTATTCATAATGTGCCAAAGAAAGTTGGCGCATTCTCTAATCAAAAATCTGAGATTGATCTATTTTAAAGAGGAATATAGTAGTTTAGGAAGATTGTATGAAGAAGGCTTTGCTTCAAAAAAGTACTTGAATTTGAAGTCTCAAGAAAAGGAATTTTTCTGCCCGCAGAAAATCTATATAACAATTTTAAATTGGACATAAGAAAAAAAGATATACCAGTTTCAGCACCAAAAGCAATTTCATCCTCATAAGATTTTATGCTATCAACTGAAGCAAAACGAGTTTTCGTAAATTGGATCCCTGCACCATAATGCAAATAAAATTTCATGCTTATTTTTGGGTAAATTATATACCAAAAATTATTTTGAATTATTTCCAGTTTCTCCCCTGTTTGTGTTTTGTATGAAACTGAATCAGTATGATCAATTATCGAAATTTGACGTTCATATTCTAAAGCCTGTTCTTCCCAAAAATAGCCTAAATTGGTTCCAATTCCGTTTGCTGTTCCATCAGAATTGGAGATCGTGACATCATCACTAACTATAAGACTTACATTCCTGAATCCCACTCCAAAATAAAATCCCTTCAATTCAGAAGAACTGCCGGATAAAAAAAAATCTGGCTCAGGGTATGCCAGCCTTGATTCAAAAAAAACTATATCAGATTTGTTTTTTTCTGAAGGCAAAGGCTCTCCTGCTGGAATTGTTCTAGAAAAACAAAAAGAAACAATGATCAAAAGCCAAATGCATATAATTTTTTTTGTATAACGGAAAATATTTATTTTGATAAATTTTCTCAATGAAAATTTGTACATAAGCTACTCAAGGTTAGGAAGAATCTGCTCTGGAATTTCAACTCCTCCCAAATTTATATATGCATAAAGAGTTCTATCGATATACTCTTTTTCTCTTCCNCTACTAGTNGTCGTTTTATCTACATTTTCAGATAATGATAGTCNAATATTCCANCAGTCAGGCTTGTATTCCATNCTAAAAACACTTGATGTAAGACGACGTCTGAANGTGTAATTGTCTGCATCCAAGTTTACTGTACCAGAAACTCCAAAAGCCAGTTTATCACTGGTTGCAAAATTGTTGCTGAAACTAAAGGTGTTTGCTGCAGCAATGTCTTCACCAAATGGAGTCTGGTATGCTTCTTCATTATTTCTGAAATGAACTGAAGCTTTGTTGTGTTTACTTAGTCCGACGCTCATGTCGGCAGAATATTCAATTACACGACTTTTCTGATGATGATAGCGGTTAAATATACTGAAGGAAAAATTCGTTCCTGGGGTTACTTTCAAGATTGTACGTAGAGGTAAAAGAGCATGACCCGGTTCTGTTTCATTCCCCTTAACTGCTGGACCAATGGGTTGAAAATATTGATTTTTTTTTAAGTAGTCATAGTGCTGAATGAAATTAAGATTTGCTATAGAACTGCTTTTACCTTCACGAAATTGACCACGGTTCTCCTTATTCTGCAGGGGTATAACTCCTTTTTCTAAATAAGAAATAATTTTCGCTTTTTGCTCGGGAATTAACTCCTTTCCAAACAGATTATCTAGCTGTCTTTCAAATTTCTGTATTGAAGGGAATTCTTGGTCTTTAATTAATTCTAATTTGCGAATTAGTGCTGGATCTATTTGATCTCTCCGCATTTTGTCTAAAGCAAGGGAAGTTAATTTTATACTTCTTTCAAAGTAACGCCGTTTGGCTAGTAAAATATTTTCAAGTCGGATTGTGGCTAATCTCCTTACTGATACACCACCTCCAAAAGGAACTCCAGAATTAGATTCTTGTCGTACGTCCTCAATATAATTGTACTGAATTCGTGGTGTTAACAAATGTTTGAATCTAGTAAAAGTTCCGGTTTCATTTTTAAATATTCTTGAAAATACAGTGTTAAATTCTATTTCGCTATCTAAAATTTCAAATCCATATTCATCCTCACTTCCGGAGATATTTGGATCACGAACTTTATAATGTGACAACTGTTTCCCAATTTTTATACTACCGTCAAAATGGTCAAAAAATGGAAAATTAAAATTAAGCCTTGGATTGGCTGTTACTCCTTCTCCGTTGTATCCTTGAACCCTATAGTACCTTACAACAGAACCACTTATCTCGGGAGATAGTGATGCTCTGCCTGAACGCCAAAATGTATCTCTGAATTGAAATGAAAGTGCAGGTAGGTGTTGAACCTGCGTTAGATCAATATTTCTGTTAAGCAATGCTAATTCACTGAATAAACGAGTTTGTGTTGCCGACAAAGATATAGATCCATTTGAAAATTGACGGTTTATGCTTGCAGAGAGTTTTTGTGCAGTATTTGGGTCAGGGTTTTCTATTAGTTCATATTCTTTTTGAAATTGACTGTCGCTGTAGGCCAACGCGGAGGCAATCAGTCTGCTCTGACCATCTATCTGTTGATTATGGTTGAATTCAAATTTAAAACGTTTTGGATTCAATTGAGAAGAATCAATATCTTCAGCTCTTAAGCTTCCAGATTCATTTTCAGGTTCTCTTGCATCCCGCTCAAAAAATTCCTGGTATTTTATTTGACCTCTCATTCCCCTGGTTAATGCATATTGGTAATCAAGACGCAAACCAGGACCACGCCTTTCTACCCAGTCATAGGTTATTGTTAAATCTTGTTCTGGATTAATTGCCCAGAAATAAGGAATTCCTATACGATATCCTAGGTCCCATTTTCTTAAGCTACTTCGGACTATGATATATTCTGGAGAAAGAAATCCAGATTGACGACTTTTTACTGTCGGCCATGCGAGGTAGGGGAAATAAAATATCGGAACATTCCCAATTTTAAGGAATGTTCTTTGAGATGAAGAAAAGTTTTGGGAATAGTAATTTACTTCACTGCCAGTTATTTGCCACGCAGTGGTTTTAGGATCACAAGTGGTGAATGTGCAAGTCTGTGCAACAAAATGGTTTTTTCCTAACCTTCGTACTTCTTTAGCTGTCATATATGCTTTATTTGAAGAATCAAAAATTATTGCATTCCGAAAAATCCCATTCCCGTTTTTTACATTAATTTCTAACTCGTCCATAACTGCAACAATACTTCCTTCAGTCACCCTGACATATCCCGATGCAGTTAATCTATTTTTTCCTGGATGAAAATTGATTTCTGTGCTTTCTACTGTAACTCCCTCCCATTCCACTTTTGCATTACGGTAAAGATAAGTACCGGTATCTGGATTATGGAAATATGATTGTGTCTGAATAGAAAGCTGAGGTGCCTCAAGCCTGGTTTGTGAAATACCGCAAAAAGGGTAATTACTTAAAAAAACTGACAACCAAAAAATTACTCGGAAAACTGTTTTCATTAGGCAAAGATAAGTTTTTTTTGATCCATTACTGGTAGTCTTCAGGAGTTTATTTGGTTTTTTAAAATGTATAAAGATAGTTGACTCATATTTGGCGTTGAAAAATTAGAACGCCAAAACTGGACTGTTCAAGCAGGATTTTATTCTGTGGGATCTCAAAATACAAAGCTCCATCTAATGAAATACGAAGCAAACTGGTACTTTATATGAATTAAGGCAACACATGCAAACTTATTGCATCTCTGATACCATGCTTATTAAAAATTGAAATATAAATTTGCTATTTAATAAAGCAAATCGGTTAGATTTTTGCAAAATCATATTATCCTGAACAGTAAATCTAAAGATTCTGCTTCAAAAAAATAGTAAAATTGGTGAGATTAATGGTTTTTTTTAGAGTTTTAGTAACTATAAACTTAATTCTTTTTGTAATACTAATAGGACAGGAAAAGTTTGTAGTGGCACAAAGCAACTTGTTAAAAACGGAATCGATACGAAAAAAATTATATGAACGAATGGATGAGAGAAAAAAATCAAAAACTCTCAATAAAGTCAGTGAAAAAACATTTTCAGGAATTTTCACTAGGGTTGCTGATTCTGAAAGTGTTTGGATTAGAATTGATAATCGTTCAAAATACAGAAAATGGACATTCAAACTTTCCAAGAAAAATTTAAACTTGCAGCGCCAGGAGGTGCGGGTATGGTTAAAATATGTTTCGCCAAAGCTTTCGGTAAGCCATGGTAAAGAATATAATGAATGGTTCCTAAAAAAATCCGCTTATGAACTGCAAAAAATGTTCTATAATAGACAAGTAAGAGTCTCTTATGATTATTCTGAAAAGCTGTATCGGCTTGACGGGATGATTTGGTCAGGTGATACAAATATAAATCTTTGGTTAATCCGTAATGGCTGGTCATTTTATCTTCTAGGGGGGGAAAATCCTCCTGAACATGAGGAATTTTTTACTGCAGAAAATGAAGCAAGAGAAAAACAGTTGGGACTTTGGAAAGAAGAATTGCAAAAGGAGTAACCACTTTTGCAAGCTAAAGTTAGTTTAGCTTTCCCCTTAATAGAACTGATGCCTTTTCCAAAGGTACTTGCTATCAAATATTTCTCCGGGTTTAGCTGCAATATCTAGAATTTTTAGGCAATCGAGAAAAATCTGTTTTTGCTGTCCTCGGTTGAATGCTTCGCCCATGGCGTGTCCAAAAGGGTATTTAAGGAAATATGTGCGTGGAGGTTTTACAGATTCACTTACCTTGCGCGCAATTGAGATTCCAACTGTAGAAATCCCTTGTCGTTCAATTTCTCGCTGGACCAGACCGACCGTCTGGTTGCAAATGCCTCAAGCGGGAACGAGCAAGGCAATGTCAACATTATGTTGTCTGATTTCTTTTGCAACTTCAACTGCATTTTTTTGGATTAATGTTGTTAAATGCGGTTCTTTAATATGTCCCATGAAGCTGTAATGGTACTTGCATGAAGGTCCGACAATACCTTCAGACTGCAATTCATTCAAAATATCTATCGGTAGGACAAGGTTTGGATCACGATCAGCATCATAGTGGTCATAATATTTATGCGTGATGATCAAATCATTTAAATTAGTATTATTAGGAATTCTTCGAAATGTACTGTCACCATTAGGATCGATCAGATTAAATTTTTTATCGGATTTTAAATGAATTCCACCAGTTGTTATAAGTACAATTTTGGAATCTTTAATTGGTTTCTCCAGTTTTTTCCATGGAATGTCTTTAAACTCCAGTGCTTTATAATTTCTGACCCAGCAATTTTTTATTGCGGGAATACTGAAAAACTTAACCAAAAATTTGTCAAGCATAGTTTCTTTTTTCCATTTTAAAATTTTAAAAAAGAGTATGGTTTCTATTAAAGATAATTTAACTTATATTCGTGAGCAAATAAGTTTGGCTGCAACTAATGCTGGAAGATCTCTAGAAGATATCCTACTTATTGCTGTCAGTAAAAAAAAGACTTCGGCAATGATTAATGATGCTGTATTGGCAAATCAAATTGCATTTGGTGAAAATATGGTTCAGGAAGCTATCAATAAAATGTCAGAATTAAGCAATATTATTAAAATTGAATGGCATATGATTGGTCACTTGCAAAAAAATAAGGTAAAGTTTTGTCCAGGAAAATTCCAATGGGTTCATTCCATAGATTCTATTGAATTAGCTAAAAAATTAGAAGAACACTGTGGTTTAAAACAGCATAAATTAAATGTTTTAATTCAGGTTAATCTTTCAAAAGAAAAAAGTAAATTCGGAGTTCAACAATTAGATGAACTATTCAAACTTGCTGAAACGATTCAGGAGGGGAATTGGGCAAAATTAAGAGGACTAATGACAATACCTGAACCAGAGCTTGGAGAAGTTCCTACCCGCAAGATATTTGAGAAATTAAGAATGTGGAAAGATCGGATGCAAAAAGAGTTTGGTTCGCCAGAAATAAATGAACTATCAATGGGTATGACAGCTGATTTCCAGTGGGCAATTCAGGAAGGTGCAACTATGATTCGTCTTGGAACAGCTATATTTGGGTCAAGATAATATTTTTTTTAAAAGTTTTTTTCACTTAATTGCAGAATCAGTCTGCGTTTACTGAAATAGAATCTCCGTCCCACCTGTATCTGGTTCCATGTAAGTAATGTCAATGCTGCTGAAAGAATTGTAAGCAATGGAAATATAATAAAATGATTCTCAACAATTAATTTGATTACTTGGTTTAACATTATATCCATCTAAAAGTACTGTTTATTTTTAATGATTTATAGGTGGATCATACCACATTCCGCAGTCTTGAATGAGTTCAATTAAACGATCCACAGCATGTTTTGTGGGGATGTTACGACTAACGCATGTTCTTCCATGAAACAAATTTATCATATCTGGGCCTGATCCAACGTAGCCAAAATCGGCATCTGCCATTTCACCAGGGCCATTTACCACACATCCCATTATTGCTATTTTTACTCCTTTTAGATGAGAAGTTCGTGCCTTAATTTTCTTAGTCGTATTTTCCAAGTCGAAAAATGTTCTACCGCAAGAAGGGCAGGAAATAAAATCAGTTTTATAAATGCGGGATCGTGTTGATTGTAAAATTGACTTGGCAACAGGGATTTCATTCTCAGATGGTTCTGTAAGTGAAACTCTTATAGTGTCTCCAAGTCCCTCACAAAGTAGGGTGCCAATTCCAATTGCACTTTTTATACGTCCATCTAGTTCATTGCCTGCTTCAGTAACTCCTAAGTGCAATGGATAATGCATATTTTCTTTATCCATTTTTTTGACGAGCTGACGATATGCTTCAATCATGACCTTTGGATTTGAAGATTTCATTGATAATACTATCTCTTCAAAATCATATTTTCTCAATATACGCAAAAATTCCATAGCTGATTCAACCATTCCCTCTGGAGTATCTCCATATCGGTTCATCAAACGGTCTGAGAGAGAACCATGGTTAGTACCAATTCTCAAAGAATTACTATATTTTTTCAGGTTTTTAACCAAAGGAATTAATTTCTGCTCAATTCTATCCAGTTCCTCCTGATACTGAATATCAGTATACTCGCGTACTTCAAATTTTTTCCTGTCTGCATAATTTCCGGGGTTTATACGCACTTTATCTGCAAATTCGCAGACATTCACAGCTAGGTTTGGGTTAAAATGAACATCTGCAACAAGAGGTCTTTCAATCCCTCTTTTCCTCATTTCCTCGCGAATCAAAAACATACTTTCAACTGATTTTTGATTAGGAATGGTTAAGCGGATTATTTCACAATCCACTGCGTCTAATCGTATAATTTCTTCAATGCATGCATTAACATCTGTGGTATCACAAGTCAGCATAGACTGTATCCTTATCGGCTCAGTACCACCGATCTTAATGGTTCCTATTGAAACAGTTTTAGTATATCTTCTCATAAGTAGCATACTAGAATTGTAGTATTTGGTTTGCCATTAAGGTAAATTTGGGTATAAATATTTCATAGCCTATCAAACACTGATCCATGTCCTGGAAGAAACAGACGCTGATAAAATCGATTTGCATACTGGTCTGTCATTCCTGCTATGTAATCACAAATTATTCTTTTTTGTCCCTGCTCACTTTTTGCTGATTTCCACAAGCTTTGAAACGATCGTGGCAAAAGCATTTCAGGGTCAGACGATAATGCTTCAAAAATAGAGAGTACTATTTTACGCCCTTTGTATGTTGATGCCTGAACTGTGTTCAACTGAATCATATTGTGCCATACCGTTTCCTGAAGTGACTTTAGGAAATTATTTGGTTCTTGCGGTAGCACGGCATTCCACTGCAGCAATGGTTCTTCAAAATTTTCATTTTTAACTAACTCAACTGATGACACAAGCCCATGAACAAGGGCTCCAACAGCCTGCTTACGACCGTGGCCAGAATCTTCTCCCGAGTTGAAAAGCTGATTTTCAATATCTAGAAGATTTTTATCTGCAGCCCATTTCTGATCTACATTTTTAACTGCAATCTTCCAGTGGTCAAGATTTAGCAATCTTAATACTATTCCATCTTCTAAATCATGAACGCCATAGGCAATATCATCAGCAAGATTCATCATAGAAGTATCAAGAGCTTTGTACAGTGAGAAACCATGATTATGATCAGTTGGGATAGATTGTGCACAAAATAGCTCTCTATCAGCATCAGTTAGGTGGAGAAAAACCCAATCCAATACTTTTTCTTCAGTATCTAGATAGCATTTTGGGGGGTTCCAGTCCTGCACTAAAATTGATTCATTATCTGAGCCATTTTCTTCAGGCAATTTTTTTCGACAAAGTCTTGAGTATGGAACAGGATATTTCAAAATTCCCAGTAAACTTCGTCTTGTTAAATCTAACCCGTATTCGGGAGTATGTGATTCCAGAGAGGATAGGATACGTAATGTCTGCCCGTTTGCTTCAAATCCTCCGAAACCAGACATTAAATAATTCAGAGCAATTTCTCCACCATGACCGAAAGGGGGGTGTCCCAAATCATGGGCAAGTCCATTGGTTTCTATCTGTTCTAAAGTAGGAAGTAAGTCTTTCTGCTGTGGATATCTATTAGCGAGATTCAATACCAAGCCACGTCCAATTTGAGCAACCTCCATCGAATGAGTAAGACGTGTACGATGGAAATCTCCCTCCAATACTCCTAAAATTTGCGTTTTTGCCTGCAGCCTTCTAAATGCTGAAGAATGAATCACTCTCGCCCTGTCCCTTTCAAATTCTTCTCGTTGATCATGTGGGCGCTGCAAACTATTTGGAGCACGACGTTCTTTCCAAAAGGTCATTTTAAAACCATATTTTGCAAAATTATTTAATAATTAACATGATATTTATATCAAATATAGAAAGTAAATTATAATTTATTGAATTGTTTTTTTCACGTTAATTGATGGTCAAAAAGATTTTAATATTTGCTAAAACAAAAAAAATTAAATCTGTAAACTCTAAAATCCTCAAATCACTTGAAATTATTATTAACTAAATTAGAATTAGATGTTTGTTTTCAATGAATACAGATAATACATTAGCTGTAAAAATTTTTAATATAGGAGTATAACTTTTGAGTGAAGATAAACTAGAAGTTGAAGGAACAGTTATCGAGTCTTCTAAAGGAATTTTTCGAGTGAAACTAGAAAATGATCATGTAGTTATAGGCCATTTATCTGGAAAG
>PAZT01000007.1 GCA_002716165.1 Deltaproteobacteria bacterium
CAATAGGTGCTTTTTCTTCAGCTAAGCTTCTTGCTTCTGCTTGAGCCATAGGTAGGACAATTTCTTTTTTTTTTCAATTAAATTTTTTTATTATTACGCCAATCGAGGCGATTAGTTATTTCCTCACTGAGCATTGAAGAAAAGACTTCGAATGACAAAGACTCTCGTGTTTTCTTTCCGTATCGCTGCCAAGTTACATTTTGATTTGATTGTTCTTTTTCTCCCACAATAAGAAGATTTGGGATCTTATCAAGAGCGGCATTCCTTATTTTCTTGCTGAATGAGTCATGAGAATCATCAACTTCTGTGCGTATTAAAGAATTGTACAAGTTTTTATTCAAGCTATAGGCGTATTCGTTGAATGCTGAAGCTACTGGAATAAAACGTACCTGCACGGGAGCCAGCCATGTTGGGAATGCTCCTCCATAGTGTTCAATCAAGAAAGCCACAAATCTTTCATGTGTACCCAAAGGGGCACGGTGGATAATTATAGGAGTATGTTCCTGACTGTCACTGGCAGTATACTTCAACCCAAAACGGCTACCCATTACCAAATCCATTTGATTCGTTGATGCAGTTTCTTCTCGACCAACCACGTTTGTAACTTGGAAATCTATTTTAGGACCATAAAAAGCGGCTTCACCTCGAACAGCTTCAAATGGAATACCTACTTCTTCCATGACTTCTGAAACCAGATTTTCTGCCTTTTTCCAAAGTTCAGGCTCATCAACAAATTTACCTTTGTCTTCCTCTGCAAGAGAAAGTCTCAGCCAGAAATTACTCAATCCAAACATCTGATAATATTCAGTGTGTAGATTCATCACGCTGATAAACTCTTCTTTAGCTTGATCAGGAGTGCAGTAAATATGTGCATCATTCATGGTCATGCCTCGAACCCGTAACAAGCCCGCGAGTTCTCCTGACTGTTCATAGCGATAGCATGTTCCATATTCAGCAAGACGTAGAGGCAAATCACGATAGCTTCTAGGTTCTGCTTTAAAAATCATGTGGTGATGAGGACAATTCATCGGCTTGAGGAAAAGACGTTCCCCATCCATTTCCATTGGAGGAAACATGCTTTCCTTATAATAAGGCAAGTGCCCAGAAGTAAAATATAAATCCTCTCTAGTGATGTGAGGTGTTGAAACTCTTTTGTAACCAGCAAGAAATTCTTTTTCCCTCGCCAATTTTTCAAGTTCATCCCGTATCACGGTTCCGTTTGGCATCCATAAGGGTAATCCCTTTCCCACCTCTTCGCTAATGGTAAAATAACGAAGTTTATTATTCAATTTCCTATGATCCCGCTGCATGGCTAGGTTACGCTTATCCTTATACTCCTTTAGCTGCTCACCAGTCTCAAAAGCCAAGCCATAAACTCTCTGCATCATACCATTTTTTTCAGAACCCTTCCAATAAGCTCCTGCAAGTGAATCAAGTGAAAAACAATTTTTTGGAATTTCACTTGTTGACTTAACATGAGGACCTTCACACAAATCCCAAAAAGGACCATTACGGTATAAGCTTAATATTTCGTTTTGTGCGACAAGATCCTCAACCTGCTCTATTTTGTAATGCTGATTTTCCTTACTCAAAAGTTCTACCATGTCCTTCTGAATTAGTTCTTCACGTTCAAAAAACTGACCTAACTTTAGAATATGGCGCATACGTTTTTCTAGTTTGGGCAAGTCTTCCTGCGTCAATGGTTCTTCCAGATCAAAATCATAATAAAATCCGTTCTCAATTGGTGGTCCGAAACCAAGTTTTGCGCTAGGGCGTATTTCTAAAACTGCCTGTGCAAGCACATGCGCAAGAGAATGCCTAATTTTGTAAAGATTAGAGTTTACTTCCAGTTTATCCACTTTAAATACAACTAATTAAAACGGTTAATTTAGCATTAGAGAGAAAAAAAACATTTTTATGCCGATGGCTGGGAGGCCGAATCACTTGTCCAAGTAATATCATTTTCATCTTTTTGCTGATTTTTCATATCTTTAGGATGAGCAACCAATGCCAATTCCAGAGCATCTTTGACATTTTTGATTACATTTATATCTAAAGCTTTTTTAATCTCGTCAGGAACATCGACAAGATCTTTTTTATTCTCATCTGGAATCAGTACTGTATCAAGTAGCCCTCTCTTAGCAGCAATAAGTTTTTCCTTCAAACCCCCAATCTCTGTTACATGTCCACGCAAAGTAATTTCTCCTGTCATACCTACATTGTGCTTAACTGAAATTTTTGTAAAACTACTTATTATGGCCATTATAAGCGGAAGTCCTGCAGAAGGCCCATCCTTAGGCGTTGCTCCTTCAGGGAGATGAACGTGTAAATCTGTTTTAGCAAATATTTCAGAATCAATTCCTAAATAATCAGCGTTGCTGCGAACATAGGAAAATGCAGCCTTAGCTGATTCCTGCATCACATCTCCAAGTTTACCAGTCAGCACAACTTTACCTGAACCTTGCATTAAACCTACTTCAATCAGCAACATCTCACCGCCCATAGGAGTAACACCTAAACCCATTGCCACTCCAACATCACTTTTATCTTCACGCTGGTCACGCTCATATTTTGGTACACCAAGAAGTTCGTGCACAAGCTTTGGGGTAACGATAGTAGGTTTTTTAACTTTCGTGCGTATCAGACGAGTTACTACTTTTCTACATACCTTACCGATTTCACGTTCGAGGTTTCGTACTCCAGCTTCTCTTGTATAACCATGTGTTATTTCCTCAATTGCAGATTTTTTGAACCGAAGCTGTTTTTCTTCTAAACCATGAAAATTCCTTTGTCTTTGAGTCAGGAACTGCGTTGCAATATGATGTTTTTCCAATTCTGTATAACCTGTTAATTCAATGACTTCCATTCTATCTAGCAGTGGACTGCTAATATTCTGCAAACTATTCGCTGTACAAATAAAAAGGACCTCGGACAAGCTGAACTCAACATCGAGGTAGTGATCGATAAATGAATCGTTTTGATCAGGGTCAAGTACCTCAAGCATTGCCGCAGAAGGATCACTTATGTTGCTTTGATAAAGTTTGTCTATTTCGTCAATAAGCAAAACTGGATTTTTGCTTTTTGCTTTTTTAATTGACTGAATTATTTTCCCGGGCATAGCTCCTATATAAGTGCGGCGGTGACCACGTATTTCTGCTTCATCTCTAACTCCTCCAAGACTTATTCGAACAAAATTTCTTCCAAGAGCGTTTGCTATAGACTGCGCAAGTGATGTTTTACCTACACCCGGTGGACCACTTAGACAAAGAATAGGACCTTTAAGTTTTCCTTTGAGAGAAGCAACAGCTAAATATTCAATTATACGCTCCTTTATTTTTTCCAAACCATAATGGTCCCTATCAAGAATCTGTTCTGCCTCTTTAAGATCAAAATTATCTTCTGTCCTTATTTCCCATGGCATTGATATCAGCCATTCTAGGTAGTTCCTTACTACATTTGCTTCCGATGACATTGGTGACATCATTCGCAATTTTTTTAATTCTTTTTCAGCTTCACTTTCTACTTCTGCTGGCATTTTAGCTTGCTTGATCTGTTCAGCCATCTCATCCATTTCGGCCTTTGGATCTTCCATCTGACCGAGTTCTTTTTGAATATTTCGCAATTGGTCTTGAAGAAAATCTGCTTTTTTAGTGTCACTGAATTTATCTGATGCTTCTTTTTTAAGCTTATTTTCAAGCTGTTTTATTTTCATCTCATCCCTAAGAATTCCCAGAACTTTCTTTAATCTGTCTCCAGGATTAAGAGTCTCTAAAAGCTTTTGTTTCTGTTCATTAGAGATTTTTAACAGTGAAGCCGTCTTATCACTAACACTCAAGGCGTCCAGTTCTTTCAATGATTTTAAAACATCTTTTCCTAACTTCAACTTGCGCTGATCTACATATTTTTTGAAAAGATCACGCACCTGTTTTGCTTTTTCCTCAAGCTCATCATGGTCGAATTCCATTTCACTTTCATATACAGGCTCAACCTGTGCTAAAAATTCTTTTTCATCCAGTTTTGTAGCAATAAGTTTCCCTCTGATACTTCCCTCAAAAAGAGCTTTGACAGTCCCATTAGGCAGCCTCATAACTTGTAATACGCTTCCAAGAACTCCTATTTCATACAAATCTCTCTCCTTTGGATTCTCGACTGAAGAGTCTTTTTGAGTTACTACAAAAATTTCCCGATCACCAGATATGGCTCGGTCCAAGGCATCCATTGAAGATTGACGACCTACGAAAAACGGTGCCGTAGTTCCAGGGAAAACAATCTCTTCCCTCATAGGAAGCAGCGGTACAATAACAGGTTTAAGTTTATCAGACATTTTTTGTTAAGTATTTAGTTGATGGGTTAAGAGCAATATTCCGGCTTTATCAAAATAATTTTTCTTTCTAATCTTTGAAGATAAAAAAGCAATTCATTACTCCTTCATATTTTTTTAATACTTTTTTCAGGATTTGTAAATGAAAGTGTTAAATAGAAAAACCAGAATTCAGCAAGCACAATAAGCAAAATGAAAATATAAAAGTTATTTAAATACATCGCCCCAGCAAGAGTTGCTCCAGCAAAATGACCAAAAAACTGTGCAAAATTATATACACCCATTGCAGTTCCTTTGGTTTCTGCTGTAGAAGAACGAGTAACAAGAGAGGGAAAAATTGGTTCAAAGATATTGAACCCCATAAAAAATAAGAACAGAGCAGCTACAAACCAAAGTAGCATCTGTTGATCTTGGGCTATTCCCATAGCTAAAGCTGACAGTAGCAGCAGAATAATTCCAAATAGCATAACTTCACGAAAGCGGTTACGAACTTCTGCGAGAACAGATGCAAATATCATCATCGAAGCACCAGCTACCATCATCGGTAAGTATATAATCCACATCTCTCCACTATCATATCCGTGATTTACCATAATCATTGGTATCAGGAAAAACGTTGATGATAGGCCGATTCCACATACAAAGCCCCCCCAGCAAATAGTTCGCAAAGTAGGAACTCTCCATACTTTTAAAATCATATTCAAGAAGGATGAGTTGTCGGGCATCATAGGAATTGCTTCCGGATTTGGAACTGTTGTAATTACAAGTACCAGACTAATTAATGTAAAAATAGCTATCATCCCAAACATTCCTCTCAATCCCAGCCACTCACCAAGAAATGGTGCTCCAATAAATGCAATCGCAAAAGCAGTTCCGATACTGACTCCCATTGCTGCATTGGCGCGTGTTCTGACTTCAGGACGGGTTAAATCTGCAACTAAAGCAAAGACAGTTGAACTTATAGCTCCAGTACCTTGTAGAAAACGGGCTAAAATCATAAGGTAAATAGAATCTGCAGTAGCCGCAAGCAGGTTCCCAATAATGAACAGTCCCAAACCTATCACGATCACTTTTTTTCTCCCCACCTTGTCACTCCAGATTCCGAATGGAAGTTGAAGTAAACCTTGTGTCAATCCATATGCACCAAATGCTACTCCAATCAGAAATGGTGTAGCCTCTTCTAAATCCAATGCAAGAATACTGAAAACTGGCAGCAAAATAAAAATACTGAACATTCTGAAAAAAAGTACTCCACTTAGACTATATATACTTTTTTTTTCAGTATAAGTGAAAATAGATGTTCTATCGGTCTTACTCATTATTTTATCAATATCCCAGTTATACCACACCTCTTATGAGAGGAAAAACTAATAACATAAACTAAAATTATGGCAACCTCATTGCTTAAACTCAAGCTTTTGAAAAATCTAGAAATATTCTGAGAAGCTGGCATTTCAAGACAGCCTCCTTTGAAAAAATCAGGAATTTTCAAAGGCTATTCAAATACTGTTAAGTTTTAGCTAATTAAAACTGCTAACATACTCTTAAGTTAATGAAGAATAGGACTTTGATACTAACTCAAAATTCCAACAACTAAAGATAATAAAACTTAAAGTTTAAAGCGTTTTTAAATAGATAATTCCAAATATAAAAAAAGAATGAAGAGTAATTTATGTCAGATGTTTATCTTTAGGGGAGAGAGAAACCTCATTAAAATCCCACAGCCCCATACATAAACCCTTACAAAGACCATCTATCTTCCTCAATTAAAAAGCTAAAACCCTTGCAATTGCTTACTTTACACTTCATACTAAGGTCTTAATGATAACTTCTAATTCAAATCTATAATTGTCCTAAGTTTAAATATATCTGGCAGTAAAATAAAAGAAATTGAAACCTCTGTTTGAGCTTAAATAAAGCAGATTATTAGTGTAAAACGAAGATGAAATTATATGTTTTAATTTCTTAGTAAAAGTTGAGATTACTTTAAAATAAATTCCTATTTATACATGAAAAATTTTAAGTGATAGTATTTGTTATCTTATATAAAAATCCTAAAATTTTTAATTAACGTATATCTTAACTTAGGGAAAATATTCATAACAAGGTGATTATTATTCTTCAAATTGCTTAGAAATGACTGACGAAAATACCTCCACTATAATTGTGAATATACGCGGTCTTTTGGGCGAAAAGGATGGTGTTAAAATTGAATTTGAAGAAGAATTGCTCGTGGAGGACGGAGAATTTTTACTCGATGATGTAAGTTATAAAATTGTCCGTATAATAGATGAAGATGTGGAATATCCTCTTGTCTATGTAGTAGTAATGGATATTCTCAGCCAGACATGAACATCCAACTCTGCCTAAGTTTTTTTTAAAAATCATGTCTTTATCCCTTCATAAAATCTTGAATAATTCAAATAGAGAATCTTCTCCAGTTTTACTTCATGGACTTGGAGGATCAAGCAAAGCACTTGTTGTTTCAATGCTAAGTAAAATTGCTTACTCCATTCTAGGTGAAAAAAAACCTGTTGTGGTGGTATGCGAATCTTTTGATATTGCTGAAGTATTCCTAAAAGACATCTACTATTATTATGGAAGAGAAGGAGTCTATTTTTTCCCTTTTTGGGATGTACTTCCATACGATAATTTTTCTCCACACAAAGGACTTACGGCTCAGCGTTTTAGAACACTTGATGCTTTACTTAGCAATCAGGCACGAATACTGGTTACCACACCAAATGCTCTTATGCAGTGTTTTATGCCTCGAAATATTTTTTTAAAAACCACTTTCACACTAAAAAATGGATTTATCGGGAGTCCAGTTGAAATTTGTAAAATGCTGGTTAATTCAGGATATATTGAGGTTGATGTAGTTGAAGAAATTGGTGAATTCAGTACTCATGGAGGAATACTTGACGTTTTCCCATTGAACCTAGAAAAACCAATTCGGATAAAATTTTCTGAGAAATCAAAGGTACAGTCACTTAAAACTTTTGAAATTCAGTCTCAACAAACTGATCAAACTGAATTAAGCTCTTTAAAGATTCTTCCAGCAAGTGAAATTATATTTAATCAGAAAAACACAGGCTACGCTCGTCAAAGCTTAAAAGAATACACCAAGGACTTAAATTCAGATGTATTATTGCGATTAAGAGAAAGTTTAGAAAAAAAAGAAGGTTTTCCGGGCATTGAATCTCTTTCCCCTCTATTCTATCCAGAAAGAGAAACATTATTTGATTATTTCCAAGATGAATATTTTTTGATAATTAATGAAAATAAAAATGTATATAATCGTGCAGATAGTTTTTACCAAGAAGTTTTTTTGGAGTACGAAATTAGTACTCAGCAAAACAAGCTTACTTTTTCACCGGAGTCATTATTTTTATCTCATAGAGAACTTAATACTAAGCTTGCCGCGAATGTTAATCTTGTTTTAACATCAATGAAAATTGAAAACACTAAATCAACTATATTTCACCAGTTTCAATTTTTAGATAACAAGTCCCTTCGTAATCAATTCGAAAGTGCCAAAGTAACTTCTGCAGCAGGTTACATGGTGCAACTAATACAAAAATGGCAAAACTCCAGAACACCTGTTTTGCTAAGTGCTAAAAGCCAAACACATGCGAATAGGTTTCAGCAGTTGCTCCAAGATTTAGGGGTTGAAAGCACTGTCGCAGGGAATCAAATGACTACGAACAGATGTCCATGGTTTGAATGGCTTGAGAAAGGATATACTGAAAATACTTCTGGCCCAATACCTATTTTAATAGGAAAAGTTTCCAATGGATTCAGGAAGATAGACTTAAATGGCAAAGTTCTTTTCGTTTTACTGACTGAGGAAGAAGTTTTTGGGGAAAAAACGAAGAAAAGAAGCTTACAGCGCACCCGAGTTCACCAGACTTCAGGGAGCCTTGATGATCTAAAGGAAGGAGACCATGTCGTTCACCTAGATTATGGAATCGGGCACTACAATGGGTTGCAGAAAATTTCTGCGGGTGGGAATCAAAAAGAATTTATGAAATTAGTTTTTGGATGTGATGAAAAAGTTTATGTCCCTATAGAAAATATTCATCTTGTTCAAAAATATGTAAACGCGGGTGGTACAACACCTCAACTGAGTAAACTAGGAGAAAAAGCCTGGAAAAAAACTCGCAGCAAGGTTGCTAAAACTGTAGAGAACATTGCCGAAGAACTTGCTGATATTTACGCCGAACGTAAAGCACGAAAGGGGTTTGCCTTTGCTGCAGATGGTAAGGAAATGCAAAAATTTGAACTCCGCTTTAAGTTTGAAGAAACCCCAGATCAGCTGGATGTTATTAGTTCTGTCAAGGCAGATATGGAAAAAGAGATGCCTATGGACAGGCTCGTTTGTGGAGATGTTGGTTTTGGTAAAACTGAGATAGCCATGCGTGCCGCCTTTAAGGCTGTACAGCAGGAAAAACAGGTTGCTTTTCTTGTACCCACAACAATTCTTGCTCAACAGCACTATGAGACATTCTGCAGACGTTTTGAAGAAACCCCTTTTATAATTGATGTAATCAGTCGTTTTCGAACAACAAAAGAACAGAAAGGAATTACTAAACGTTTGCAAGAGGGTAAAATCGATGTGCTCATTGGGACACACCGTATGCTCTCAACTGATATTAGTTTCAAAGAATTAGGATTGCTTGTTGTAGATGAAGAACAGCGGTTTGGAGTAAAACACAAGGAAAAGATAAAGCGGTTCAGGGCTTCAGTTGATGTTCTTACACTTTCGGCAACTCCAATTCCGCGCACTCTACACATGTCTTTGATGGGAATACGGGATCTGAGTTTGGTAAACACTCCCCCTGCCGACAGAAGAGCAGTTCGGACAAGATTACTGCCTGCAAATGATTATATAATTCAGGAAGCAGTCAGCCGGGAAATTCGTAGAGGTGGACAAGTTTATATAGTTCATAACCGTATAGATACTATTTATAAATATGAACGATATCTTACCAGTATCCTTCCCAATGTAAAGATTGTAACAGGACATGGTCAAATGAAAGAAGAAAAACTGGAAAAAGTGATGATGGAGTTTATTGATGGAGAATTTGATGTGTTGCTCTCTACTACAATTATAGAGTCAGGTCTTGATATTACAAACGCCAATACAATAATAATTAACAACGCACATATTTTTGGGTTATCTCAACTTTATCAACTGAGAGGAAGAGTTGGAAGAAGCAATGTTCAGGCTTATGCTTATTTGCTCGTTCCACAAGATTTAATATTAAGTGGAGTCGCAAATGAGCGCCTCAATGTACTGAAAGATTTGAACGATCTAGGAGCAGGATTTAAAGTTGCTTCAAGGGACTTGGAAATTAGAGGAGCTGGGAACTTACTCGGATCAGAGCAATCTGGACAAATAGCAAGTGTTGGGTTAGAACTTTACACACAAATGGTCAACAAAGCAGTCAAAAAACTTAGACAATCTGAATCAGGATTATCAGTCGAAGACATTCAAGTAAAGCTTAGTCAGATTGATCAGATAATTCCTGAATCCTACATAAGTAGCACCAACCAGCGCCTGTCACTTTACAAAGCAGTCGCTATTCTTCCTACAAAAGAAGAACTTTGGGAACTCCGCAATGGTATAGAAAATAGGTTTGGAATGCTTCCAGAATCAGTGCTAAATATATTCAGAAATGCTGAAATTAGACTATGGGGACAACTTTATGGTGTGGAAAAGATCGAACATGATCGCAACCGCTTGAGGCTCCAGATTAAAGATAGTTCTAAAATCGATCATAACAAATTAGTTGAATGGCTTTGTGATGACAATATTTCCATCAAATATATACCTGAAAATATACTGGATTTAAATGACGTACCTGCGGACATGCATACAATACTAAACAAACTTAAACAGTTGGAACAGGTTTTCATTATTAAAAAGTGATGAATTTCTCATCAAAGGAAAAAAAGAGTTCTGAAGAATGGTTGGAGGATGAAGCATCAAGACAGCTTTCAAAGATCATTCATGCACTTAATGCCACGCATACCATGCCTTTCCAATGTATCTGGCTTCAAAGTGATATAGGTATAAAATACCAAGACATGCTTAGAGGAATGGAGTCACTACTTCTAACGATTTGGAGCCAATTTAAAAGAAATAACATATCAAAAATCGAGCATCAGGTTATGACATGGTATGGAAGACAAAAACGCTCACAAAATAATATTTTAAGTAGTTATTACTTATATCAAGAACGCTTAAATGAATGGGCGAATTTGCCTGAAGTAAAGTCATATGGTCTTTCATGCAATTGGAGTGACTACTTGTTGTTTGTAATGGCCGTTGAAAAAAACTATTTGAGTAAGGTTTCATCAGGTGCTATTTCTATGCTGGAAAGAGAAAGAAAAGCTATCACAACTCTCTTTTTAAGCAAAATGCAGATGCTTTATATTGCAGAGCCTCATGAGCTCTGTATGGATTTTTTTTCTTGGATTTCACCTTTTACTCAGGAAAGTGTTTTCCTTCCTTACAATGAAGATATTGAATTAACGCAAACTAAATTTGTCACCTTTAATAAATTTAGAATGGAAATTAACAAAAATAATCAATGGTCTTTACTTTATGACATGTATATGGATGTCCTAGATGAAATTGCTAGAGTAAAAAGATAAGCTAGATGGAAGGTTAGTTCGAGTGGAGTACATAGGAGGTCAACGTTATAATTTTGTCGTCCTTGTCAATTTTTTCCTTCCTTGGAAAACGGTAACCTCCTATGAGGTTCCTTCATATGAAACTGGATATATGCAATTACCCAACCAATTTATAAATTTATATTCAGTTGTTTAAATAACAGGTAAAAACCTTCATAAAACGCTCCATTTCTGGCATCATCCTAAGGCTCATACGAAAAGTGTGCGCTATTGGACTTTTCATTGGCCTTACAAGAATTTTATTCTCCATAAGAAACTTATAAGCATGTTGTACATTAGGTGGCACTACTAACATAAAATTGGCCTTGCTGGAAAAATATTTCACCCCTTTTTCATCAAAATAATTTTCTATCTTAGGTTTACATTTATCCATTAGATGCCTAACCATATTTTGCCAATATTCAGGATGATTTAGCTGTTCTCGTGCAGCTAATACTGCCACAGCATTTACATCATAAGGACCGCGTATTTTCTTAAGCTCTTGAATAAAATCTGGATGTGCTATTACGTAACCCAAACGAAGACTCGGTAAAGCAAGTGCTTTGGAAAAAGTGCGAATAACAATCAAATTTGGGTAGCTGGATAGAAGTGAAATGCAGGATTCACCAGTAAATTCGTAATATGCTTCATCAACTAGTAAAGGAATATCCGGAAATGATTTTAGTAAATCCTCAACTTGTGACAGTGAAACGAAAGTACCCGTTGGATTATTAGGATTTATCAAAATAATCAATCGAGTTTTTGAGTTTACTGATTCTTTAAGTTTCTGGTGAGGGAATTTAAAATCTGATGTAAATTGTGGACCCGTCAATTTACATCCAAGAGTATTAGCAGTTTGGTTGTACATCTGAAATCCAGGCTGAGCCATTACTGCTTCTTCTTCAATTTCCATAAGGCTTCTCATTATAATATCAATTGCCTGGTCTGAGCCGTTGGTCAGCAAAAGGTTTTCGCTAGGAACACCAGAATATTCACCGAGTTTCTCAATAAAATCACCATAAATTGGATAGATATTAACGTAAGATTTAAGTAATCCTGAAATTTTTTGTATTACATCACTAGGAAGAGGAAGGGGAGACTCGTTGAAATCCATCAAAATGAATTCTTTAGGATCTCGGTTTTCTAGAGGAGGTTTGTAAGGGCTCATACGAGATATTGCATCCCGGACCTCTATTGACTTTTTCAATCGCAATAATGACACTTTTTATCACTCTCCGATCGAAAACATTAATTCAAGATCGTGCTTAGAAAAAGTATTGAATGCAATAAGGGTTTCTGTAGCTGTTATGCCTTCCAAATCTGAGAATTTACCCGTGATTGTGTTTGCGATTTCTTCATTATTTCTAACTCTAATTATCGCGACTAGATCATAACGTCCCGCAACAGAATATACCTCTGAAACTTCCTGCATATCTACCAGTTTTTGTGAAATGTCTTTAATTTTGTTCCGGTCGATATTTAAAAGTACTAAAGCTGTTACCATTATTTTTTTCTCATAAATATTAATTTTTCATTAATCGAAACTCTTATTGTAACAATGACAAATATTTTTAAAAAGCATTTTTATTTTTAGGAATTTACTAACATTTTTAAGTATTTTTCATATAAATTAACATAAAATAAGTTATTAATATTTATAATTTTTTCGAGTATCAATGAGCATCAAGCCATGTCTCTCCTTTACCTATTTCAACTAGTAACGGTACTTCAAGACCGACCACGTTTTCCATTACATTCTTAATAATATCTATCAATTCCAATTCCTCTTCTTTGATTGCATCAAACACAAGCTCATCGTGCACTGTAAGGACCATTCTTGACTGCATTTTTTTTTCTCGTATCAAAATTCCCACATTAATCATCGCCAGTTTAATGATTTCTGCTGCAGAACCTTGAATAGGTGTGTTAATAGCAGCACCTTCTGCCATTCTTTTCAAAAGTCCTTTTGTATTTATATCCGGCAGGTAGCGTCTTCTTCCGAATAATGTCTCAGCAAAACCTTCCTTGCGTGCTTGTTCCAAGAACCGCTCCTGCAATGCATGAATAGTACTGTATTTTTCAAAATATCGTTCAATAAATTCTTTTGCCTCCGATTTTGATGTTTTGGTAACTAGTGACAGCCTCTCTGCACCCATCCTATAAATAAGTCCAAAATTGACTTCCTTTGCTCTGTCACGCATCTCACGGGTCACATCTTTTTCTGCAATACCAAAAATGGTAGAAGCAGTCAGCGAATGAATATCAAGGTTACGACGGTATGCATCTATAAATGTTGGATCTTTTGAATAATGCGCCACAACACGAAGTTCAATTTGACTGTAATCAGCTGAAATCAGTATATTTTCCGATACTGATGGAATGAATGCGCGACGGACACGACGACCTTCATTGGTTCGCACTGGAATATTCTGTAAATTTGGATTTTCTGATGATAAACGCCCTGTTGCTGTGCCCGTTTGATGAAATGTTGAATGAATTTTTCCACTGCCCGAATTAACATATCCAGGAAGTTGGTCAATATATGTGTTTTTAAGTTTATTAATTGTACGATAATCAAGGATAGTTCTAGGTAATCTATCTTTAGATAATTTCTCCAATGTTTCTTCATCAGTAGACATGCGGTTGCCAAGTTTGATTTTTTTTGGTTTAATATTGAACTTCTCATGCAGTCTAAGTTTTTCATAAAGAATATTCTGTAATTCAATTACAGAATTTGGATTAAATTTTTCTCCTGACAATTCGATTATTTTGTTACGTAATTCAGTCAGGCGTTCCTCAAAATCAAGTGAAACTTTTTTCAATCCTTCAACATCAAGCTTTATTCCATTCATTTCAAGAACTGCAAGAGTACTAGCCAGTGGGATTTCTATGTTACGGTATGCTCCCTCCATTCCAGTTAGCTTTAATTGGGCTAAAAGAACCTCATGCAGCTTGTAAATAATTGCCGCGTTTTCACAATGACTTATGTAATCTTCTTCATCAGATTCTTCAAAAATATTCATCTGAGGCTGCTTCGATGTATGGACAGAATTCCTATATTTCCTTTTCATATTCAGCCTACTGCCCAAAAGATAATCAAGGTCGTATCTCCGTACGAGCGGATCTGTCATGTGTGCAGCAAGTAATATATCCGATTCAACTCCCGCAATCTGAATTCCTAATTTTGAAAAATACTGTACAGCTTTTTTAAAATCATAGAATATTTTCGAATGCTCAGCGTACTCTAGGAGTGTTTTCAACTCCAAATTAATTTCTGTCCTTTCAGATTCAGTGTGGTTTAAATTAATATAAAAGGCTTTTTCACCATCAGCACAAATCGCAAGGCCCTTCAGCCACAAATCAAGCTGATGTTCCCCTTTCAAATTCAATGCAAGAGCCAATTTTTTTTTATTTAGAAATTTACTTATTAGCCTTCGAAATTGTTCTGCAGTTTGAATTAAAAAATATTCGACTTCTAGAAATGAACTATCAGTTTCTTCTTCCGAAGCGGACAAATTATGATTATTATCCTGGTATGTTTTACTGTTTTCATCATCTTTATGACTAAATTCATCAGACATTGAAACATTTTTCCTCTTTTTTATCAGTCGATTCATTAGTGTTCGGAACTCAAGCTCTTCAAGTAAATCATATAATTCATCATTATTATACAAATCAGTTTGTCCAAGATGAAAATCCTCCAGTTTGACAGATAGAGGGACATGACAGTCAATAGTTGCTAGTTCCTTGGAGAGCAAGGCATTTTCATGATCTATTTCCAGTTTTAGCTTCAAGCTTTTGCTGCTGACTCTTTCAAGATTTTCATAAACACCTTCTATGCTTCCAAATTCAGATATTAACTTGACTGCAGTTTTTTCGCCAACACCTCTTACTCCAGGAATGTTATCCGATGAATCTCCCATTAAACCTAACATTTCAACCACCTTTTCGGGAAGGCAGCCAAATTTTTCCTCTACTTCACTGATTCCTATATGCTCATTACGGTGATTAAGCATCACAATTTTCTCTGTGATTAACTGCATATAATCCTTATCACTTGAAACCATAACCCCATCTATTTCAGATTCACGACAAAGCCTCATTAAAGTCCCCACGATGTCATCCGCCTCATATCCTGGAAGGATCAAGTAAGGAAGATTTAGAGCCTCTACAAGCTTTGGCAAATAAGGAAGTTGCTCAACAAGATCTTCAGGCATTTTTTCTCGAGTAGCTTTATATTCTGGGTATGTTTTATGGCGAAAGGTTGGCTCCATTGAATCCGATGCAACTGCAAGATAATCAGGATTATCTTCTTCAATTATCTTAATTAACTGCATTAAAAATGTCCTTATTCCGCTTGTATTCAAACCTTTTGAATTTATTAATGGAGTACGGATCATGGCGAAATAACCCCTGTATAGAACTGCCATGGAGTCTACAGCAAATAGTTTGGGCATAAAAAACTCTAAAAAAATTTAAAGATACTTAGTCTACTTTCTATTAAAATTTGAACATCTATAAAGCTATACAAAAACTACAAAAAAACTTTCTAGGAAAAGCTATAACTTCTCTTTTTTATTTTAAATTCCTAAATCCAACTAAACTCTTTACTTATTCTCCAACACATCTATCGGGAATGCAACGTCAGAAAAAGATGAATGAATCTGAAGAATTAGCAGTGATTATTCTCAGAGGATGCAATAAGATTAAAGACTTTTTAGGTAAGATCAATCTCACTTCTGAGTGAATGACTAAACTATTTAATTTTTAATACATAATACTTACTCCAGAATCTTTTAAAGATTATTATTACTATAATCTACAACATATATAAAAAAAATTTGCATAAAGGGTGCATCAACCAAAGCGGAATAAATAATCAAATTTTTTATTTCAATTTAATAACATTCAAATTTTGTCCTAATGACGAGATTAAGCCACCACATTCATAAATTGTTTATTGCAGTTTTGTTGATGAATCTATACGGATTAATATGCCTGTATGCCCAAACAGGTGAGATGAGACGTCCTTTTCAAGCTGTTCGTAACCTGGGTATGGGAAACGCAGGAATTGCTCTAAGCTTTGACGAAAATGCACTTTTTTACAATCCAGCAGGATTAGTTGGAGTTGATGCCATTATTGTAGGATTTCCGATTTTATTAGAGGTTTCAGAAGATTCAGTAGACATTGTAAATGAAATATCAAAACTGAGCGGCAGTTCAAGTACAGCAGAGGTAGTTGAACTATTGATGGGCAAGCGTGTACATTTTCGAAATTTAATTGATGTCAACGTGGTTATGCCTTTTGGTGAACTAGTAACACTAGGCGGTGCTAGTGGGGTTGAAACTCAGTTTGACTTAGAAGTTAGGAATCCTGTTGCAATTGAAATAGATTTTGGACTCCGATTAGACAGAATAACCAACCTTGGATTTGGTCTTCCTTTAGCTCGAGGTCGCTGGCTTTTTGGTGCAGCAATAGAGTCTGTTGAACGCTGTGATATCCCTTTAACGACAGCTACTATCGGGACTGTTCTCACAAATACGGACCTCACCAGTACTTTTGGAACATGTGAATTAACAAACCTTAAACAGGCTCAAACTTTTAATTTCGGATTTCAGAGACGACTTGAAACTGCCTCTGCATTAAAAATGACTTGGGGCTTTACAGCAAACAATGTTGGAGGACTTAAATTCAACCTATCCGATAACGAGACCTCACCTGCTGACCAAGAGCCAGAATTTAGCACTGGACTCTCGTGGCAACCAGACTGGGGACCTTTTAGATGGCTATTTGCTTTAGACCTTCGCGATTTGACAATGAAGCATGCTGATGACACTTACTGCCAAACAAATAGAGAAACAAATTGCATTATTAAAAGACTTCATGTAGGGACTGAACTAGGTTTTATGCCAATTGACTCAGGAGCGAGCGCTTTTGCTATAAGAGCAGGATATAACCAAGGATACTTCTCGCATGGCTTTGAATTTAATCCATTTATTTTTGCCCGAGGACTAAATATTCAGTATGCTGTATATACTGCGGAAACCGGTAATGAGCCCGGTGATAATCCCGACAAACGAAGAGTTCTTCAGGTTAATTTTGGATTTTGATTATGGTTAAAAAGGGAATAAAATTTTTTAATTCTCTAAAATTTATTTTCATATGTATTTTTATTTCTGGAATTTTTCTGGCGATAAGTGGTTGCGGTGACTTTGTGACTGAAACAGATGCTGGCTCTTGTTACAATGCTCTTGATGTAAGAGACTACGACACTGCGATCTCAACTTGTACGTCAAGGAAAGATAAAGCAACAGCCTACCTGGGCAAAGCAGGATATGATATTGTTAATCTGCTTAAAGCATCATCAACAGCTCCTAGCGCTTTCACCGCTCCGTCCGGGGTGGAACTAGGTACCGATGATATTTCAGGAGCCACTATATTGAATATTCTGCAATTAAGTACAGATGTAATCTCAGACAATACACTTCGAGCAACAGCAATAACTAACTCAAAGAATTACCTTGATAACGCGTCCGCACTTTTGCATCCTTATCTTAGTGACAACAGTTCTCCATTGAGCGCGGATGAAATTCTGCTTGACACTTTTGCACTAGCATTTTCGATGCAACTTTACCAAGTTATTACTTATGACAATGCAACTACTGCTTCTGCAATTGTTCCCTCCGGAGATTCTCTGACTTGTTCTGAGGTTGACGGAGCGGACGGCACTGATGCTCAGGCCATGCTCAAGGCTATGGACGGTCACCTTTGGAATACTGAACGCAATGCGGTTCAATGTGAGCGTATGAAAACAGCAATTCAATCTTTAAGTGACTCCAAAGAAGTAATAGAAGAGCTTGCTACTTGGGCAAGTGCAGGCGGTTTACTGCCTTCTGATATTCGCGATGCAGTATGTGACCCTTTAGAAGACCTCACAACTTATCTAAGTAAACTCACTGATTCAGTGAGTAAACTGACTCTAACTGGAGAAAATACAGAGCCCATTACAGATGCGCAAACATCAACAAACACTTTATTGAAAGATGTTGGCTGCAAGGAATAATATTTCTCCACAAAATTATTGACCCTGAGATCTTAAACAAACAATGCCGGAATCTAAATATATTTTTTCATTGAAAGAATGGGAAAAAAAAGCCTCCTCAGAACTTGGAGGGAACCCCAGTTCTTCAGCTAACTGGAAGACTTTAGAAGACATTGCAATAAAAATGCTTTATACCTCTGAAGATTTGGAAAAGCTTAGTTACTCAGAAACACTTCCTGGTTTATCCCCCTTCATCAGAGGACCTCACGCCACAATGTATTCAGGTCGAAAATGGACAATAAGGCAGTATGCAGGATTTTCTACTGCTAAAGAATCAAATAAATTTTATAGGGAAAACCTTGCAGCAGGACAAAAAGGTTTAAGTGTGGCTTTTGATCTTGCTACACATCGAGGATACGATTCTGATCATCAGCGTGTGCTTGGAGATGTGGGTAAAGCTGGGGTAGCAATTGATTCCGTTGAAGATATGAAAATCCTTTTCGACCAGATTCCACTTGATCAAATGTCAGTATCAATGACCATGAATGGAGCAGTATTACCTATTTTAGCCTCTTATATAGTTACAGCTGAAGAGCAAGGGGTTAAGCAGGAGCAGCTCAGCGGGACCATCCAAAATGATATCTTGAAGGAATTCATGGTACGCAATACCTATATATACCCGCCTTCACCTTCTATTCGCATCGCAGGTGATATTATTGAGTACGTTAGCACTTACATGCCTCGTTACAATTCTGTCAGTATCAGTGGTTACCATCTCCAAGAGGCAGGAGCGACTGCGGTGCAGGAACTCGCCTTTAGCTTGGGAAATGGATTAGAATATGTTCGAACCGCAATCAATCGTGGAATGGAAATTGACAGTTTTGCACCACGTTTATCCTTCTTTTTCGGTATTGGGATGAATTTTTTCATGGAAATAGCCAAATTGCGCGCTGCACGATTTTTGTGGAATAAGCTTATTCAGGAGTTTAATCCTAAAAAGGTAGAGTCTTCAATGCTTCGTACCCATTGTCAGACATCAGGATGGAGCCTAACTGAACAGGATCCCTACAACAACATAGTGCGTACCACAATAGAAGCGCTTGCAGCAGTGCTTGGTGGAACACAATCACTTCACACAAACGCCTTTGATGAAGCTCTTGGTCTTCCTACCGAGACCTCAGCTAGAATCGCCAGAAACACTCAACTTATTTTACAGGAAGAAGCAGGAATACCAAATGTTATTGACCCTTTCGGAGGATCTTATTTTATGGAGTCACTTTCTGAATCTCTGATTCAAGAATCAGCAAAGTTACTTGAAAAAGTAGAAAAACTCGGTGGAATGACAAAAGCGGTTGAATCAGGAATGCCTAAACAGCAGATTGAAGCTTCTGCAGCTCGCAGACAAGCTATGATCGACCAGGGACAGGAAGTAATTGTTGGAATAAATAAATACAAAGCTGAAAATGCTGAACCAGTAGAAGTACGTGACATTGATAATACTGCGGTACGTGAAGCACAGATAAAAATGCTTAAAAAAATAAGAAAAAATCGTGATCAGCAAAAGGTTGATTCTTTCCTAAATGCTCTTACTAATGCTGCAGATACTGGTGTTGGAAACCTTCTCGGGCTTTCAATAAATGCTATTAGGGCTCGTGCAACTGTCGGTGAGGTTTCACTAGCGCTTGAAAAAGTTTGGGGACGTTACAATGCACCTGTTCAATCAATATCTGGAGTTTATGCAGGAGCGTTTCCTGATCAAAAGAAAATTTCTGAGGTGCGCAATGAAATAAAGAACTTTGCAAAAAAAGTTGGACGCCGCCCAAGAATTATGGTTGCCAAGATGGGACAGGACGGACATGACCGTGGCGCAAAAGTAATTGCAACGGCATTTGCAGACATGGGTTTTGACGTTGATATTGCCCCCCTTTTTCAAACACCTGAAGAGGTGGTTAGGCAGTCAATTGAGAATGATGTTCATGTGATTGGAATTTCATCTCTGGCAGCTGGACACAAAACTTTAATTGAAGAGCTAATGAAAGTGCTACGTCAGGAAAATTCTGAAGACATTGCAGTTGTTGCTGGTGGCGTAATTCCTCCAAAGGATTATGATTTTCTTAAAAGTTTAGGAGTATGCTGTATTTTTGGTCCAGGCACAGCGATACCTGATGCAGCAAGGGAAGTCCTAATGTCACTAAAAGTAACTCACTGAATCATCACCAAGACAAATGAATCAAAAAAATTCAACCTTGTTAGAGAAGATTCTTCAAGGAGATCGAAGAGCAATGGCCAAAGCAATAACTCTACTCGAAAGCACTAATTCGGAATCTTTTGAGAAGGGACAAGAACTATTGGATTCACTTTTACCTCACACTGGTAAAGCACTCCGAATAGGAATTACAGGTGTTCCTGGGGTTGGCAAAAGTACTTTCATTGAAGCATTTGGCCTCTTTTTAATAAAACTTAAGCATCGTGTGGCTGTTCTTGCTGTGGATCCAAGCAGTCCTGTTACAGGGGGAAGTATCATGGGAGACAAGACTCGTATGAATGAATTATCTCAGCATCCTAACTCGTTCATACGCCCCTCGCCTTCTTCTGGAGTTCTAGGTGGAGTTGCCAGAAAAACAAGGGAGACTGTTTTGATTTGTGAGGCAGCAGGTTATGATATCGTTTTTGTGGAAACAGTTGGAGTAGGTCAGTCTGAAACACTTGTGGATTCAATGGTAGATTTGTTCATGCTACTAATGTTACCAAATGCAGGAGATGAACTGCAGGGTATAAAAAAGGGGGTACTTGAACTTGCTGATTTGATAGTTGTAAACAAGTCAGATGGCTTACAGGAACCTCTGGCAATCTCGACACAGTCTGAGTACCGTAAGGCAATGCAGTTGCTTTCATCTTCAAAAAAATCTTGGGATCCCCAAATTTTGCGCTGTAGTGCACTTGAAAAAGTAGGAATGCAAATAATTTGGGAAGCTGTAAAAAATTTCCAGGATGCACTACAGAATTCTGGAGAATGGGCTCAGCAGCGAAGAAGCCAGTCTGCAAAATGGATGTGGGCCCTTGTGGAAGAAGGATTGTTAAAAAACTTTCGTAAAAATGAAAATATTAAAAAAATAATTCCAGAAATGGAAGAATCTGTTTCCTCAGGAGAAATGCTTCCTTCCAATGCCGCTAGGAGGCTGCTTGAAAAGTGGGCGTCCAGCAAAAAAACTTGTACTTCCAAAAAATAAAAAATGGATTTTTATAATCTCTCAACTATTAAATAAGCTTTTGGAATTACCATTTTAAATTGCATAAATCTTTAACATATATTATCAATCAATATAGTAATGAAAATTTACAGGATTCCCCTCTCTTTCAACCATAAGTACTATTTCCCTTTCAGACTGAAGTACTTCAAGCAGCTTTAAGGCTTTATCAACTGTATCCACAACGAAACCATTAATTTCCAATATTATATCTTTTGGTTTCAGTCCCAATTGTTCATAAATACTTTCTTTTTTAATGTACTGAAACATAAAATAAGGTTTCCCTTCTATCTTGGTAGGAATAACTCTGGCATCATTCAAAAGCTGTCCAAAATCAGCCAACTGTTCATCAACCCATACTCGCTCAAAGTGAAAAGTATTTTCACTCTTTACAGCACTGGATGGAGGAATAGTTTTTTCTGAAGAAGATTTTCCCTTTGGAGAAACAATCAAAGACTTAGACTTTATATTATTAGAAAAAGATTTCTGAATTTTTTTAGATTTTTCAGTGTCATCAACAGTTTTTGGTGCGAGGACTGTGTTTGTCATCCATAAGGCCTGTTTTTTACCATTGTGCATAATCAAAACCCAACGGTCCTTGATTTCCAGCACTTCAACACTTGTTTGAGTACAATTTTCATCACGTTGAATAGTATTTGCGCTAAAACAATCTCCTACACCAAAAATTACATAATTTTGAAGGTTTTTTTTGTTGCTGATAAAAGCAAATGAGGTCTTTGGTCCATAAATCATAGTTCCAGTAAGTGCTAGTGCAAGACTTGTTTTTTCAACAATTAACTCACCCTCAGTTTCAATTGTTTTAAGAACTACATCCTGCGTAATCTCATTAGGTAATTCTACTTCGTTTTTTTGTGCGTTAAATACATTGCGCTCCAAAATATCGTTAAAATAATCCTCTGATTTCCCCGAATCAATAGGAAGTTTGTCCGTTTTAATTATATTTCTACCAGACTTTGTCTCAGATAAAGAAAGGACCTCATGGTGTAGCCATGTACTTAAGAGGGAACCTCCAACATATGAAGCTATTCCACCGAGCAGGAGATTGAAAAATAAAATAAATGTTGAAGATGAAACTCTCATAATAGGAAAAAAATTTTGAGAGACTTATTGAGACAAGTAAATCAACTGCCTTGGTTGTTATTTAGTTTTTGTTCTATATAATCAATTGCAAACTCTGCGGCAAGTTGATAACCTTTTTCACCAAGCCCAGTTAAAGCTCCAATTGCTACATCAGAAAAATAGGAGTTGTGCCTAAATTCTTCTCGTTTAAACACATTTGAAAGGTGAATTTCAATAAAAGGAATTTCTATACCAATCACCGCATCCCTTAATCCAATGCTGGTGTGAGCAAGTGCTCCCGGATTCAAAAGCATGAAATCAGCTCCACGATTTTTTTGAATCCAATCAATAAGTTCTCCTTCAGAGTTTGATTGAAATATTTCACAATCGATTTTGTGCTCTCTCAGGATTGACTCCACCTTTCCTTCAATCTCTTCCAAAGTTGTTGAACCATAAATTTCAGGCTCACGATTACCCAGTAAATTTAAATTAGGTCCATTTAATAGAAGTACTTTTGGCATTGATTAAATATCTTTTAATATTTGATTTTACTAAGATTATTTTCTAAGTGAATCAGTATTTAAAAAAGAATTATAGAATGCTCAAGATAATACCTGATTCATTAAAATGCAAGAAATTTGATTTATTGCGACACATAGTACTAGATATTAAGCAAGTTTCGCACGAATTCATTCATTACATCCAAAGTTTTTGACTTTTGATCCCTGTGAGATGAATGACCACAGTTGTTAAAAAAGCATGTTTTAACACTTCCTGCTGATTGACTCACAATCGCTTCGACTTGTGCTGAAGTACCATACTCGTCATCATTACGCTGTATTATTAATTGAGGGACCTTAATTCGCGATAAATATGATTCAATTTTCCAGTAAGTAAATTCATCATTAAGCCAAACATCTGCCCATCCATTGAAACTCATATCAATGTCATTATGATATTTCTCTAGCTTTACTCGCAGATTACCTGAATTAAAATTCTCACGAAGTTTCTTAATGGAAGAAATTGTTATGGATTCAGAAAAAACATGAGGAGCTTCGTTTATCATTCCCATCAACTTATCTGCATAGTCAGAGCCAGTATGGATTAAACCAATTGAAGCTCCGTCAGAATGTCCCACAAGTATATAATTTTGAATCCTAAACTGAGTAATTATTGAAAGCAGGACCTCCAAACCTTCTTTGTGCATGAAATTAGGCTGACAGGGAAGTTCACACTTCTCAGATTGTCCGTAACCTAACCTACTGTATGAAAGAGCACCGCATCCTGTTATTCGTGACAACTCTTGAGGAAAGTCCTTCCACATAGAAACACTACCAAGCCCTTCGTGGAGAAAAAGGGTTGGAGCATTTTCTGGAGGAGGACCATACCAGACCGATACAATAATTTTTTCATTTAGTTGAAAACTCAAAGTGGGAGAAAAAATACGAAATAAAGATGACTATTTGTCAGTAAAGGTCATAATTATACTTTCAATCATCATCATTTTCATTACTTTTGGAAGCGAAAACTTTTTCGAGGTCCTTTTGAAGTTTGCTCAGATGATATTTTTTGTTCAGACCAATATGTATAATGCTAAAAAGGGTGGCAATAGGTGAAAAAACAGCAAAACCATACTTTGTAATTAGGTACAAATCTGCTAGAAGTGCTGAAGTTTCGAGTAATTTAATTAAGTCAAAAATCAAACGGTGACGCAACACCACCCATAGTGATATAGCATGAGCCAGAATAGTAACTGCTGCTGTTCCAACCCATATATATAATAAGAGATCAAGAATTGCCAGACCTAACATGAGGGTCAATGACGATGTGAGCGCCTTTTCAAGTGATTCTCTGTTCATATAAATTATTCTTTTAACTTTAAAATTAGAAATTTTTATTTTTCGTAAGTTGCAACATTTGCAATTAAGAATTTTATAACCAGTATCAAAAATTCCATTGTACTCAGCATTAATCCTAACAGTCAATTAACTATTCATGTAAATTATGTTTTAAATTTTTTGTAAAAAAACCAGTAAAGTCCATTTTTGAAATTAGCATTCACAAAATTAAGAAATGAATAATAGAAGAAGCAGTTTATTTCAGTCGTCTTTTTTACCACCAACATAAACTTTGAATCCATCTTCACTTAATCCACGCATGTGGGGATCATTTTTTCTCTTAGCTTCCTCACATTTTTTACAATTACAATCAATATGGTGAGTTTTTTGAAATTTTTTGAATTTCAACAAAGATAAGTCCTTACCTTCACTCTGCATGTCCTTTAGCATCTTCTCAATTTGTCTCATTAAAATGGCAAGAATTCGTTCATTATTGCTTCGAGATCTTAAACTTATCATTCCTGAATTACCATAGTTATTGATTAAGGTAGCCGTAATTTATTTAATCTTGACAACAGTTCCGACATAATTGAAAATATTAATNTCNTATCAAAATTAATACCATTTCGGCCTAATTATTTATTTANAGNNTAAATTTTTNTTAAGTTNGAGNGACCTTCATGAANAGTAAATTNNCNAATATTTGGGGAATAGGAATCCTANTAATTGCCGGAGCANTATATTTAAGNGCTTATATAGTAGATAAAACTGAATATGCTATTGAGATTCTTTTAGGTGACCCCGTTGAAATTGTCATGGAACCCGGNCTCAATTTCAAGTTACCGTTTGTNACTCGAATTATCTATATGGAAAACAGGCTTCAAGATTATGACGCTGACCCCGGGGCAGTATTCACAAAAGATAAAAAAGAAATGAAGGTAGATACATATTCAAAGTGGCGTGTTTCAGACCCCCTTAAGTATTATGAAACTGTACGCACAACTGGTGGAGCACATGCTAGGCTTGATGATATAATATTTTCTCAAACTCGGGAAGTCCTTGGCCAGCACACTCTCGTTGAAATTGTATCGGGGAATCGTAAGGAAATACGTGAAGACATAACTTTACGCTCCCGTCAAAACGCAGAAAACTTTGGGATTGAGATCCTTGATGTGAGGATAAAACGTGCTGACCTTCCTGAAGCAAATAGCCAGTCAGTTTTTGGACGTATGAACGCTGAACGAAGACGACAAGCAAAGCTTTATAGGTCTGAAGGTGAAGAAGAATCGCTAAAAATTCGATCTGACGCAGACAGAGAACGAGTAGAAATCATTGCTCAAGCAAAGAAAATCAACGAAGAAACTCGTGGAGAGGCTGATGCAGTTGCTACGAAAATTTATGCTGACTCTTACCAGAAAGATGCGGATTTTTTTAAATTCTTGAGGTCCCACGACGTGTATAGAGATAGTTTGCTAGAAGGAACTACTCTTCTTATGGATGCGGAGAGTAAGTTTTTTAAGTACTTCAAATAATTAGGATTCTGTCTTTAGCCAAATTCAAGAGTGTTAAGTTATACTTGCCTACCCTAAAATTACAGTTATAAGTCAGACTTAGAAATACTAGTTAAATATTTCTTGTCCTTACTATTTGCGAAATGGCAAAATTGTCGCCTTAATCCTTTTTTGTTAAACCCCTCTACTCCCTCCCTAAATTGTTATTTAAGATGTATAATCTAGAAAAAAATTTTTCACAAGTGCTTGCTGAACTTGAGAAATGGGGAAGTTATGAATCTAGCGCTCAACCTCGAGAAATAAGTAAACTTAAAGGTATCAAGCTTTTACTTAGAGATTTAAATAATCCAGAAAAAAATTTTAAGATAATTCACATTGCTGGAACCAATGGGAAAGGACTTACGGCAACAATGATATCTAGACTACTTGAAGTTCAAGGTTTTTCCAGCGGATGCTATTCGTCTCCACATTTAGTGGATATTCGGGAACGAATCACACTAAACGGAAGAATTGTTTCAGAAAGTACTTTTGCAAAAAGTGCAACTAGAGTACTGAGTATAGCAAAAAGTTACAAAGGGACTCCTTACCTTTCCTATTTCGATATCTTAACTGCAGTCGCCTTTAGCGTTTTCCTGAGTTGCAAAATAGATTGGGTAGTGCTGGAAACAGGTTTAGGAGGAAGAGCTGATTCTACAAATGTTACTGATAAGGAACTCTGCGTTTTGACAAAAATCGGACTTGACCATCAGGAAGTCCTAGGAAGTGATTTAAAACAAATTGCCTTTGAGAAATCAGGTATTACCCGTAGGGGTATCCCAGTGGTTTTAGCTCCTCAAGTTGAAGAATTGAAATACTGGTTTACAGAAAAATTCAGCAATGACAATGTACCTTATTTTTTTGTTGATGATGTTTTTGCAAAAGAATTCCCTGATAAGCAACTGGTAAAAGGAGTTTATGCAAAACCATGGATTGAATGTTTTCAAACAAGTTTATCTGCTATGCAGATTTTATTTAAAGTAAAAAACAAACAGAAACAAGACTGGGTTAATGCTGCACAAAAAGTAAAACTGCCCGGGCGACTTGATCTGCGTCACAATGTTTTTTGGCCTAAGCACAAAAAGAATTTCAAAAAACTTTTAACAGATGGAGGCCATAATCAAGATGCATTGTTCGCGCTGTCAGAATTTATTTATAACAACAACCTCTCTCCCTGTACATTGATTCTTGGAATGGCTTCAGATAAATTGAATGAAAACGTGAGAGAACCATTGAAAAAATTATGTAAATATGCAGACACAATTATTATCACATCATTTGATTCTAAAAGGTCTGCTAATCCTGAATTTCTTGAAATTTTCTTAAAGAATTCAGGTGCAACCGATCATTTCCCCGTTATTAAAGTCACAAATTCAGCAGAAGATGCTCTTCAAATATCTTTAAATATTTCTGAAAGACCAGTAGTAGTCGCAGGATCTTTTTATCTTGTGGGAATAGCTATGCATTTGCTAGATATAAATGCTGACCCATTAATTAGTAAATTGTAAAAAATTTTTCTCTGACTAAGGTACTTTTTTCAAAGTACACTAAGCAAGTTTAAAAGATTTTCCTACAGTTTCTGGTTAAATTTGGCATTAGTAAATTTGACTGTTTTTTAATCGTACCCAATGCCCCTTCAGCTAGGGACTTTTCCAATGAAGCCTTATAATCAGGATCACTGATCCAAGTGTAGATTGTATCAGGCTCAACTTCGACATGATACTGCATTGACCACGCACATTCCCCAACTTTAATAGCCTGAACATCACAAAGTGCAGATGAAGCTAAAACAATTGTATTTTCAGGAATTTTGGTTACCTATACTGTATGCCATTGCAAACAAAGTTGCCTTTCGTCCAATCCATTAAAAATACGATCATTTATACCATTCTTGTTTAGCTCTATTTCAAAAAACCCTATTTCAGGAGGATCTTGAGGTGCACATTCTCCACCAAGAGCATCTGCCAGCAACTGATGACCAAGACAAATCCCAAGAAATGGTCTTTTCAGTTCTTCAACCCAAAATCTAATAACTTCTTTTTCCTGAGCAAGCCATGGATACTTTTCAACTTCCCATACACATTCATAGGCCCTCCCATTACCCACATTGCACTATATGCATCAAGTTCTGGAATCTTTTGACCCTTTTCCAAAAGCACCGCATCGCAATTTAAATCATGCTCCGAAAGGCAGTCTCGAAGACTTCAAGGATGATCACTTTTTAAATGCTGTAAAACAATCATTTGCATAGATAATGATTTTACTTGGTGGATAAATAATTAAGATGAATGAGGAACCAGAAAATAGGAAATTTTAACAAATGCCTTATTTTATTTGTCTCCACAAGAAAGATGTACTCAATCGATTTTTACCACTGCAACTGCGTATGAAGAACCACAGGCTGGACAGAGTGTATAAAGTTTTTTATCAAGCCAATAAACCGCCTTGGCTTCTCCATTAGTATATGTGTAATCTATAAATTGATTCCTATCATGATAATCACCAACTACTAGGACTTTACCTTCATAAATTGTAATATCATTTGGTTGTACAGTGCAGTAATCACATGTGTTAAGATTGAACTCTACTGGAAGTTCATGTTGAACTTTCCCTTTCCAGTATACTGGGACATCTCCGGCATTAATAACATTTACTACTCCTGCCATGTAAACTGAAGATCCTTCAACAAAGATTGATGTAGCTCTACTGCTATAAACCCAATTTTTTGGCGAATTATATGTTCTAACTTTAGTTACTTTTGTTTGATTTATCTGACCATTTGGTTTTCTTCTCCAGTATACAGCCAGAGAGCCTCCTCTAGTATATGGACCATGTGCTCCAGAAATCCATACATTTGAACCAGAGGATGTCTCAGAACCAATGACCGCATCAGTTGCATCTCCATCATGTGTAGTTGAAAGATTTTTTCTGGTACCGTTTATCCAGAGAGCTGAATATGTAACCTCATGAGTTTTCATCCTAAAACCAGGAATAAATACGTTACCACTGGAATCTGCCGCTATGTGTAGTTCAGAATACCAGTCAGCATTTTCACTAAAAGCTTTTACTAGTTCCCCATTTTTCCAATAAGCAGTATAATCTTTGCTATTTTTTCGAACCATTCCGGCAACATATACATCACCGTTAGAGTTAACATCAATACCAGTAACTTCAGAAAGTTTATACCCAGAATAATTAAGTGTATGTTTTGTCGTACTATTCCCTGCTCCAACAATCAAATAGAAACCACCATCATCAGCAATATATATTGAACCATTATGTGATGTAGCATCTACTGCATAATAGGATCCTTCAACTACTGTAGTACATTTATTAAGATCCCAAATAACAGCTTTTGATGTTGGACAATTCGGATGACAGCCTATTCCAGTTACTGCATTTCCAACAACAAAAACTTTTTGATTACCACATGAACCAAATGTACTATCATCCCCAAATATGGCATCGTCTACAGCACCAGAAGTCTGGTTTATAGCATCGTTTGAAGATGAAACAGCACTGGCAACACCTTCTTCAGTAGTTTGACCACATGATATAATGGTGAAACTTAAGCATGAAATTACAAAGTATAAAAAAATATATCTCATCTACACAAACAAATTAAAATAAATTAATAAACTTTAATTTTTTTTAAACAAATTCTAAAACATAAAAATTAAAATTATTTTTAATAATTTAGGGAATAGGCTTGATCTTAAATAAAATTCCAATTGCATGATAACCCATATTTGTATTTTCATATTATATCGTAAAAATGATCATAATTTTTGTACTATTTACTTAATTTTTAATACAAATAAATCACCTGTATCTCCTGAAGAACCTGGCCCAGCAATTATTACCGAACCATCAACCCACTGTCTTGCTGCGAATGCTCCACCCAAATTGGTATTGGAATAATTCCATAAAAGAGTACCTAAACTATTAGTTTTAAAGACCCACATTCCACCAAAACTACTGCTGTAACCGCTGACCAGAAAACCCCCGTTTGGAGTCTTAGTCATGTGTCGCCCACTTACAGAGTTCCCATCATATTCACGAAGTTGGTCTAATTTGTCTCCTCCATAGTTGTTCTGCCATATTACTGCACCATTGCTGTCTATTTTCAAGAGCATTACATCACCTGATGTACCATAGGAAAATGTTCCAGCTACTACCACAAATGTATTGTTTCCTGATTCAATGATGGCTTCACCAATATCATCTTTGTCCCCACCATAAGTTTTATCCCAGATTTTTTTCCCTTTGGAGTTTGTCTTGATGATTCTGATATCATCTAGCTTGTTAACGATTCTTTTTGATCCTACTAAATAGAAGCTACCATCAGAAGCTTCAATTGCATCATAAGCAGAGTTATCTGGGTGATCAGAAAACCTTTTTGACCATTTTTTGTTTCCATTTTGATCAACTTTCAAAATCATGAAATCTTCATTATGAGAATGACCAGCTTCTCCACCAATAACAAAACCACCATCAGAAGTCTTAGATATAGAATATCCTCCATCATACTTATTTGTAATCTTTATTGCTTTTTTAATGAGTACATTACCTTGTGGATCTATTTTACCAAAGAAAACATCTGATTTATTTGCATCATCACTTGAAGTGAATCCAGTAATTACATAATTACCATCATTGCCTTCAACAATAGATGTTCCTCTATCAAAGTTTCTGTGATGAATTTTCTTATTCCAAATAACTTTTCCACTCGTTCCATCAATTTTGACTATTAAGATGTCATCCATATTATCTGGCATTGGCCATTCCCAACTGATTGATGTTCCTACAACAACATAATCACCACTTGAAGTTTTAATTACGTCACTTGCAGATTCCTCAAATTCTCCACTTTGAGATGTATTAGGATCCAAAATAATTTCATTGAAGACAACCGTTTCAGGAACTTCATCACCTAACATAATTCCATCATTTTCTCCAAATAAAGTATTGTCTACAGCACCGGTGGTATTGCTAACCGCATCATTTGTATTTGTCACAGCCTGATTAACAGTTTCTTCGGTAGTTAGGCCGAAGGAAATGATCGAGACAATTAATAAATAAATCAAAAAACTATAAAAGATTTTAATCATCTTTCATTTTATTAAGTTATAATTTAAGAAATACTTTTGTGCCGAAAAGGCTGATTAATAGTGAAATAAAAGTTTCATATTGATTCTTAATAAACTTTAATTACATAAATAAATATAAATAGCAAATTATATACTAAAATTTTTGTTTGCAAAAAAAATATTTTGTTAATTATTGACCGTAAATTATGACTTATAATTTGAAGCTGGTTTACAGCGAAGAATTACGAGAAAATTCTTGGAGTTTAGAACAGGGAGATTTTAATAAACATTTTCAAAAAGAAGACAATTATTTGATTTTAGTGATAACAGATGCTTTAGTTATGCTTTTAATCAAATTAATTTAAAACAAAAGGCATAGTCTTAACAATAAAAATAGTTAGGAATCCAAAAAGAAATAAAAATGGTGTGTCCCATGTATGAGGAGCAAACGCCTCTGCAAGAGTCATTACTATGGGGAATATTATAAGTACAGAAATAAATTCTGAAGATGTAAAGCTAGATTTAAATAATATAATTACAATTATGCATGTAATAAACACACATGCGCTTCCTTCAACTGTTCTTTCATATTTTTTATTTGTAAAAAGGGCATAAGTCTTATATTTTAGCCTTCCAAACCTGACCCCTACAGGTTCAGCAAGACCGTCACCAATTCCATTTACAAGAATAGGTATCAAAACCAAATCAGTATAACCGATTGCAAAAAAATAAATGATAAATGGTATTAGAATAATATATCCAACTATTATTTGTGTAGACAACCATAAAAGTGTGTTCGGTCGATCCTCAGGTCTGTCAAAAGATAAGAACATCCTTTCTATAATCCTTGAATTATTTCTTATCGGTTTTATGTATATTAAGAGGCCTCCTACTGCGAGGCTACTTCCCAATATAATTGATTCTATTGAGGGCTGTATAGGAAAAATATTATCAAGAAACATTGGAACAAAAAATAAAGCAAAATGGTTAATCTTTCTTGTGTAATTAACTTTTATACCTTTGAAATGAACTAGACAGCCTGATACATATGCAACTAAAATCAAAATTATCATTTGAATTATTATTCTTAAAACTACTGGATCACTCATTTGGATGATTAAATTAAATTAAATTTTAAAGGCCGAATTCCATAAAGAGGAGATAGAAAAAAGCATAGCCGGGTGGAACAATTATTCTGTGCTTTTATTATATGCTTTATTTCTAAAATGAATATGTCCAAGAGAGACGGGTAATGCCACCAGGTATGCCAACCTTCGTAGGAAGTGATTCACCTTGGTTATTATAAGTTGCATTATAGATGGTTGAATCAATAATGGTGTCAGCATAAAACGGATTGTCAATAACTTCTCTCTTACCCGGGAACAGAAATTCCAGCATGAATCCGAAACTATCTCCACCAGAAGCAATTCCCATGCGCCTGAATGGCATGGTGCCTGTTGATCCACTTACTTGGGTCTTTGTAACAGGGGCATAGTCCTCAATTGCTGGATTAGCCTTAATTCCATACCTTATAGTACTTTCAACCCGTGAAAATCCAAATCCTAAAAAAATATCTATATCATCTGGTGCTGGGACTCCAAATGGATGTAATGAAGCAGAAAACATATATAAATGAGAAGCCATTCTTAAAAGCGGAGTAGCATAAGTAGGATCAGCTCCTGAAGTTGCTGCCCTTGAGGTTTGATCATCTAGCCAAATATTTGTATGGTTAAAGCATAAACTGACTCCAACAATCAATTCAGTCGGCAAAATATACTCCAAAGAAAAAGGAGGTAGACCATTTAAAATAGGAATATAGCTGAATAACTTGGTTAGTGTGCGGTCTTTACTTTGGTGTCCATCATCGTTTTTGTTTTGAATAGTAGGTATTATACCATTTGACCCGGGATCAAGAAAAGTGAATCCAAAAAAACCCTGACCTCCTTTAAAACGACTTGTACCCGTCATTTGATAAAATGGGTGATCTTCGTCGCTGCTAAAGGTTTGATGAATTAATTCCCAAAATCCTACGCGCCAAGCAACACCAGCAGTTTTATCTAATGCAGGAGGCTCTTGTTCCTGCGATAAAGAACCCTTAGTGCAGAGAATAACTATCGATGATGCTACAAATAATATTCGAAAAAAACGAATGAAAAACATAGACGCATCTTAGTAAAAACAAATTAGGGATTTAATTAAATTCAGTCCCCAAATGACCAGATGGTCCTGATGAGTTTAGTCAGTCAGAGGCAGGAATACCAGAGTGTTCAAAAATTTCACTCCAATCATTTGCCCGGCGGATTTTAGAGTGCTTGAAATCGGAATTAAATGGACGGGTCATTAACCATATTTCAGCACTAGGGAATGATTCCAGTACATTGAGGCAATTATCAGGATGATCATCAACAAAAATAACTAAATCATCAGCCTGTAGTAATTCCTTAATAACTTCAGCCTTCGTTTTTGATATTTTGCCTTCGTAATTTATAAATCCGCCGCAATGCGCAGACTTAAATTTAAATCCTGCATTTCGTAAATTCTTTACTCTTCTTTCTAGACAATCGGGTGGTATATTTGTGATGAAATGCACAGGATATGCCCCAAATTTGGTATTAAAATGCTCAGGGTCTACTATCGGTTTCAAACGTTCAAATTCACTACTTTTAATAAAATAGTCCCAACCTTCGACCACTTGTTCTTTTGTCAGCAAATCAGAAAACCAGAAATTTTCAGGTATATAATCATCACCTATGTCTAATTTAAAATACTCTTTTATTGTCTTTGTAAATCCTCGATCAAAGTCGAGCAATACTCCATCTACATCAAAAAAACAACAATACATGTAACTTTTAATATCTAAAAAACAATTTATATGGGATTGAAAAATGTTGCATTCTGAAATCTTGGGATTTACTTACATACAACATTTTTTTAGAAGGAAGAGTCTTGTGGCGAATTAATATTAGTAAATAATAAGAAAGTATCTATTTATTGTGCTTTAATAACAATTTAGACTAAATGAACAAAGACTTATTGTAAAGAAAATACTTATCCTTGAGAATAACAACAGTTTAGCAGATTAAATTTATATATGTCAGTATTATATTAGAATTTGATTTATTTGGAATCTGGACTCTAAATATTTGTCTTTATGAGATTTTAATATCTGGTAAAATTTATTCGTAAATCCAAACTTTAGATCTTAATAACCTTTGCTTACTGAAAAAAAATTATGCTGCTTAATCTGCCTCCGCAAGTACTCATAATTCTGGCCTTTTGCCTCATATTCGCTCTAACTTTTCATGAGTTTGGCCATGTTTATATAGCTCATCTATGTGGAGACGATACGGCAAAAGAAGCCGGCAGAATGTCACTCAATCCAATAGTGCACTTAGATCTTTTAGGAAGTATAATGGTTCTTATAGCAGGGTTTGGATATGCCAGACCAGTGCCCGTTAATCCAAATAATTTCAGATTCCGTAATGCTGATTTTTATATTGCATCCGCTGGTCCTTTAATGAATTTATTGCTGGGCATTATTGCTTCATTTATATATGGAATTCTGGCACAACAAAGCATAATAATATTAGCGGGAGTCCCCCTACTATTTTTGCTAAAATTGTTTGTTATTATAAATTTTAATCTTTTTCTCTTCAATCTAATTCCTCTAGGACCTCTTGATGGAAATTCAGTATTCCCACAATTTTTACCATTAAATTTAAAAAAACGTTATCAGCGCTGGAATATTCGTTATGGAGCATATGTTCTAGCAGGCCTAGTTTTGCTAAGCATAATAATCCCAAACTTCAACGCCTTCAGCTGGATTTATAAAGTGAGTATGACCATGATTAACGGACTTATTTAAAAAAACATTCATGCCAGTATCAAATAAAAAAGACTACAAATATTGCCTTAACAATAGCTCATGACACAAGATGATCTAAAATCAATTTTTCAAATTTATTGCCTAAAGGAATTTGGCTCTCCTGAAAAAAAGCTTTTCGGAATGGAATATGAAAATTTTATCATGATTCCAAAAATGAAAGATAAGGTAAAGATATTCGAGCCACTTCATGTTGAAGGGTCTTCAGGGGTTTTCAGAATTTTAGAAAATATGGCTGATATTTCAAAAGAAAGTGATGACCCTTTGGAAAAAGTGTATGAAAAAGAAATGCTCTTGGCTCTTGAAAGCCCTGCGGGGACAAAAATTACAATTGAACCTGGAGGGCAATTTGAACTCTCGGATGCGCCTAGAAGTTCACTTTTTGAGTCGAATGAATCATTGCAAAATTACCTCAGACTTCTTAAATATGCTATTGAAGAATTCAAAGGAGAACTCTTATTCCAAGGAGTTCAGCCATTGCATGGACTTGAAAAATTACCTTTTTTCAAAAAAGCGAGATATAAGATAATGTTTCCTCATATGTTAAAAACAGGCTCACTTGGACAGTGGATGATGAAAGCATCATCGGGAGTCCAAGTCAGCATTGATTACGCCTCAATAGAAGACATGCAGAGAAAATTTGTTTTTTTAAATCGACTTTCACCATTTTTAACAGCATTATTTGCTAACAGCCCTATGCTAAAAGGGAAACCTTGTGGATATCTTTCATATCGTTCACATATTTGGAATAACACTGATTATTCCCGAACAGGACTTCAAACAGAATTTTTAAGTGACAAATTCAGGATTGAAGATTACATAAGCTGGGCATTAAAAGCATCTCCATATGGACTAATGCGTGATAACGAAATTGTTGATACTACTGACTGGAATTTCATGCAACTATTGGATGGGGCACATCCTGATTTGACTGTAACTTTGGAAGACTGGGAGGAACATTTGGGTATGCTTTTTCCAGACATTAGGATCAAAAACATACTTGAAATAAGGGTTGTGGACAGTTTGTCCCCCCAATATACGCTGGCAGTACCAGCACTTATAGGTGCTTTACTTTATAATGAAAATGCTTTTTCAACAGTTCAATCAGTACTGATGGATTTACCGGAAGAAGAATTTATAACATACAAACTAGCTGTTGCTAAAGATGCTTTGCAGGCAGAAGTAAATAGAACTAATTTTACCAGAATCGGAGTGACGTTGATGGAAACAGCACTCAACGAACTTGGTTCAGACGAAGAAAAATGGCTGCTTCCTTATTTTGACAATTACACAAAAGAAGGAATTACACCAGCGAATGAAACACTTGCAGAATATAAGGATTGTGGAGAAGACCCAGAAAAATGGATTGAAAAAGTTTTATATATACCTGATTAGTTTTCAGACCATGCAGCTTGTTTAAATTCACGATTTTGCTGAATAGAAGATGGTTTTTTATCATCTATACCCCTGATCACTCGTACAGAATAATTACCATCGGACTCCCCTGTTTTGCCTTTAAGCACCGGTAATCCATTAATACTTATAATAACAGTTCCATCTCTATTTTCCAAAGGCAGCACCTGCCCCTCTTCTAGTTCTCCCTTTACGTAACTCAAATCTGTACTACCCAGTTCCGCAACCACAGAATATTCGAAATTATCTAACAAATCATTAAAATGCTTTTTTACACTGGGGAAGTAATAATCCATTGATTCAGGCTCAATTAATTTCTTTTTCTCGATCGGAGTTTGCAGAGGGTCAATTCCAGTCAAGGGCAAACATATAGAAAAATTCGAATTAAATTCTCCCAAACTCAGCTTTATCCTAAAAACAAGACAATATTCATAAGGCAACATAACTTTCGCCCTATAAGGATAGATTGTTACTCGATTAAGATCTAGCTTAAAGGGTGCGATATTAAGCCAACTTTTTTCAAAATCAGTAATCATAGGGCGCACCAAAGCCAGAAGACTTTTCTGGTGTTCCCTCATCAATTGCAAAAGAGACCGTCTATCCAATAAATTCTCATCGGCCGAATTGCTAACAGTATTAGTTATTTCCTTTTTAATTGTTTCATACAAACCACCTAATGATGTTCCCTCAGACTCACTTTCTTCCGAATCTTGAGCTATTCCCTCAGAAAAGTTTTTTAAAACGTATACATTAAAAAAAGAATTATCTACTAGGAAAAGACCTTTGCTATGATTATGTGTTTCAAAAATGTAAATTGGCTGTTTAGATATAGAGCTAAAAAATTCCTCAAAACGATGCTGCTCAACATTTTTTACTGATACATCGAACATAACTCCAATTCTTTCATACAAGGTCTCCTGAATAAGAGAGGACCACCTTCGAACAACAACATCCATTAAGTGGAATCTTCCAGTTGAATAGTTAGTTTCAGCCAGTTCAAATGGTTTATATTTTATCTGTGTTTTGTGAAGCATTCTTTACTAATACTAGACAATTCCTACTATTCTAATTCCAAGTTTATCATTATTAATTTGAACAATTTCCCCACGTGCTATTGTTTTACCTTCAATCACTAGCTCTACAGGCTCTCCAGCAGCTTTATCTAGTTCAATGATGCTTCCATAAGTTATCTGTGTAATTTCCTCACCAGTAAGAGTAGTACGTGCTATTTCTACTACAGCTGTGTGATGTAAACTCAGCAACATTTTCGAACCTAAAGAAGCAGCAGGTTCTTCCGGTTTATCTTGTTCACTAGACATTGCACTAGACACATTTTCTATTTCAGGATCTTCTTGATATTTAGATTCAGAAGTTAATAATTCCTCACTTACATTTTCCAATCCACCTGATGATCCTAGACCTAACTCTTCTGATTCATCAGCCTCAGATTCATCTAAATCTTCTATTACATCAATTTCTGATTCTTTAGATGCTGAAGAGTCATTATCAGCTTCTTCATTTTTGATGCTAATTGTTTCTTCTTCTAGAGTGTCATCCAGTTCTTCCATGCCAAGATCCAAATCCTCTGTTTCTACAGACTCACTTTGACTAATATCTTCCGCAACATCAGGATCATGCAGCATATCCATAACATCTGACGAACCTTCCTCCTCTTCTGTTTGCTCATCGTTCTTAGATGCTCCTGATTCAGATTCTTCTGGAGTTTCAGCATCTGTAACTGACTCCGATTCTGAAGATTTTATGGAATCCTCTGATATTTCTTCATTTTCCGAATCATTACTTTCAGCAACAATTTCATCTTCGTTCTCTGATTCTGTTTCAGTTGATGAAAAGTTATCCTTATCCTCTTGAGAACTTTCTTCCTCTGAAGAAACTTCTTCCATGGAATTATCGAGGCTCTCTTCCTCACCTAATTCATCAAGTGCGCTTTCCAATTCTGACGAGCCATGAAGTTGACTTTCGGTTTCATCAAAAACCATATCTCCTTCTGCATTTGATTTTTCATCTGCATTTTCCTCCTCCTGGTCATCTAATTTTATTTCATCAACAAGATCTCCTATCTCATCCATTCCTAACTTAAGATCATCGTCTTCCGAATCTGATAAATCTTCTTCAAGTTTAGAATCTTCTGCAGTCAATTCTTTACTAATGAGACTATCATCAGAAAATAATGATATATCTTCAGACTCATTCAAAATATCTGCAGGACTGTCTTCTTCAGAGAGATTTATATCAATTCCTTCAGACTCATTTGCCATGTTTTATAGATCGCAAGAATAAGTTTAACTGCAATTATATGGATAAATTTTAAAGTATGAATTTAATGAATAAAAAATTGAAAAATAATAATCGCAAAATTTGGGAAAAAATCACCACAAAAAATGACATATCCGGCCTGATTTTAGCAAGTCTTTTCTGAAAAATTTATGTTTTTTTTATTTATTTTAGTTTGAAACAAAAATACTTACATTTTTTTCACAAATAAATTACAACATTTTTCAAAATGATCAAATCATTGTTTAATAAAAATTTTTGAAGAAAACTAGAATTTACAATCACATCTCCTTAAGTTATGATTAAGAATAATTAGAAAGTATCAGAAAAAGCATTTTTTTAATAATGAATTAATTATTGGATAATTGCAGATTATATGAAAGCACTGAAAAAATTATTTGTTTCAGAAGAACCTAATAAGCAGATTTTTGAAATCCTTGAACGAGGTAAAAGTTTGCTTGAAAAAAATTTCTTCGACTGGGCCGCTGTAGAATTCAACAAAGCAATGGAAATTAACCCTGAGCTTGCTATAGAGACTGTCACCAAACTTTTCCAGGAAATTCAAGGTGGAGGTAATCCAGATGCAATTATAAGTTTGGGGATTAATATCCTACAAACAGACCCTGAGAATATTGAACTTGCTAATCTTATAGGGAACGCATACCGAAAAAAACATGACTGGAAACGTGCAGAAAATATGTATCAGCTCTGCTTAAAATACGATTCAGGGAATAATTACGCTATCTATAATCTTGCTGCATCAATGGCCAGAGTAGAACTTCAGGACGGCATGGCTATTTCTGCAATAAAAGAGTTTGAAAAATTGTCTGACTTCGTTCTGCCTGACGTAAAAGAAGAGATAGAAAATTTAATTGAAATGCAGCAGTATTTTGATAAAGAAAAAAGTGAAATAGAAGAAAAAGAAGATAATCATTTACCCAATAATCTTGACTCTAAAGCAGATACAGATAAATCAGAAGAAGCAAAAGAAGCAATAGAACAAAAAAAAGGAATAAGTAGTGTTGACGTTAAAGTAAAAGATAAAACGGAAGATAATAAACCAGAATCAAATATTATTGATCCAATAAAAACATTTAATTATATAATTTCCAGTTCTGAATTAGAAAGCACCGAAGAGGAGAAAGCCTTATTTACACTAGGTATATATTGCCTGCAGAATAATGAAGCAAACATAGCTCAACGTGCTTTTAAACGGTTGCTGATGAGGGAAAAAGAAAATGTTGATTTAAGATGTTTCCTGGTCCTTGCAATTTCTCAGAACAATGAAATTGATAAAGCAATCAAAACATTCCAAGGAATCCTTGCTAAAAACCCAAATCATCGTTATAGCAATGTTAACTTGGGCATACTTCTGAAGCGGAAAGGATTAACTCAGAAATCACGCATACGTTTTTTCACAACATTTAATCTGCTTGAAAGATCTAAGGGAAACTATGATGTAAATTTATGCATTAAGGAAGCTGATAAACTTTTTCAGGAAAATCATGAGAAAAAAGCCCTTGAAATTTATGAGCCCCTTATACCTGAAATATCATCTGAGAAATTACTGAGTAGAATTGCCAATTTATACTTAGCAAACAAAAATTGGGATGGTGCATTTGATACATTCAGACGACTTATTCGTAAAAACCGACAAAACAGAGAGGCTAGAGAAGGGTTGAAATCAATATATAGAGCATATTTAGACGATACAGAAAATTACCTGAAAAAAAATGACCCTAAAAATGCTGTAATTTCAATCGAAAAAGCACTGAAAATTGTACAAAGTAAAAAAATTATTCAAAAAGCAGTTAGCATTCACAGGCTATTGGAAAATGAAAATAAAGTATTTGAGTTAGAGCAACTTCTTAAAAAAATGGAGAGAGATGAAATACAAATAAAAATTTCTGAAAGGATAAAACTGGCTGAAGAAGAAAAATCAAAAAATAATTTTAAAGCAGCAATTCACCTATATCAAGAAGCGATAAAAATTCATCCACAAAACAGTACTTTGAAAAAACTTGTTGATCTTTGCTCCGAGATAAAACGTCCGGACTTGGCTGAAAAATTTACAAACTGGTTTAATAAATTTCAGCACTCTTTTGAGGAACAACAAAAAGCTCAGGCTCAGGAGGCATTCAAGAAAAAAGAACAAACTCAAAAAGAGTTAAAATAAGATAAGAATTGATGAGAAAAAAACAGACGTTTTCAAGTAACTTACAAAATTATTTAAATCTCGATTCTTTAGTTGATATTGTTTCAAACAATGTGGGAATTTTAGTGATTTTGGCAGTATTTATGGCAGTTTTTTCATTAATTGATAAAAGTGAGAAGGTATTGTCTGAAGAACAGTCATATAAAAAAACAGAAAAACTAAAAATTCCATGGTCTCATGCAACTCAAAAAAATAGCCTCTTGATATTGCTAAATGATGACCGGTTATTATACCTTGACCGTGCTTTAGTATATAAGCGACTAAAAAATTATCTTTCTGACAATGAGCCCTTGCCAAAAGAATTAAATTTTGATGATTATTCAATTAAACTTACAACTGGAGGAAGACATTCACATTGTATTGAATTTTTGCCTTCGCCCTCAGCAGGACAGTGGTGGCATAATTTCTCTCGTCACGGAGGTATAATGCAGACATTGATGAAAAAATATCCTCCCGAACAAAACTACTTTTTTTTCTGGGTTAATACTGACAGTTTTGATTTATTTAGGGAAATAAGAAAAAATTTGTGGAAGCAGAATTTTGAAGTTGGCTGGAAGCCTATCCGAAAGGAGTCAGCTATAAGTTACTGCAGTGGTGATTCTCAGAGTGGAAAAATTAATCCACAATAGCATTTTTTATCCAAAAGGAATATGGTATCCGTCAGAAAAAAAGAAATATCCAAAAAAGATAAAAACTTGATTGCCGAATTGGACCAGCAGATTCGAAGTTATGTCGAAGAATACGGGACTATCAGAGATTCAGAGCTCCTAAATCAGGCTATTTCTGACATCAAAAAACATCATGAAAATCAAACAAGAAAGTCAGGTCAACCTGTAATAATTCATCCTCTTAGAGTTGCAAATTATATTTGCCGGGCTGGATTGGATGCTCCTACAGTTGTTGCTGCACTCCTGCATGATATTATCGAAGACACTAAAATTACCCATAAGGATATTCAAAAGAGGTATGGGAACTGGTACGCAGATATTGTCAAGGGGCTTACTAAAATCAAAAAAAATGAAAGATCAAAAATTGAGGCAGGAAACAACATTGATGCAACTTATCAGCGTATGTTGAAGACAATGGCTCAGGATGTTCGTGCCTTGATAATTAAGCTATTTGACAGGCTTGACAATATGAGAGACATGGAATTTATGCCTCGCGAAAAACAGAGGAGAATTAGTCTGGAAACGCTAAATGTTTATGTCCCTATAGCAGAGCGTTTAGGGCTTGCTCAAATCTGCCAAGAACATACTGAACTTTGTTTCAAGATTCTTTACCCGAAGAGATATCAAAAAATCCTGAAAGAGATTGATGAATTAAAACAGGCAAGAATTTCATCAATTCATGCAATGCAGAATTCTTTACATAAAACTCTAGAAAATCAGAATTTAGAGTTCAATCTTGTAGAACCACTTTTTGTACATCCTTCAACACAAATTAAGGAGCTAGATCCAATTGATCATGTGTTGGAAGGGTTTAGAGTTGTTGTTAAAAACGGTATGGCATGCTTTAACGCATTGGGGATTATACATACAAATTATAACGTTATACCTCTTAAAATCAGAGATTATATAAGTAACCCTCAATGGAATGGTTACGAGGGATTGCAGACTGAGATAAGAATTGAAGGAGAGCAAACGCGTTTAGAAATTGTCTCAGACGAAATGTTGAAAAAAAATCAGTTTGGAATAATTGCTCGCTGGCAGGGTAATCCAGCTGAAATTGCAGACTATTATCAACTTTACCTAAGCCAACTAGATCACATGGCTGGAGATAAAGATGTC
>PAZT01000008.1 GCA_002716165.1 Deltaproteobacteria bacterium
GACATCAAATAACATTGCCAATGATTCCAAAGAAAATTTTTCAGGTGAGGATGTTCGGGAAGGGTTGGCTGCTGTGATCAGCATTCGTGTGCCTGAACCACAGTTTGAATCTCAGAAAAAAATCAAATTAACAAATGTTGAAATTAAAGGAAAAGTTGAAACACTAGTTTTGGAATACTTGGGAGCATATCTTGAAGAAAATCCTTCTGTTTCAAAAAAGATCGTGGCAAAAGCCATAGATGCGCAAAGGGCAAGACTTGCTGCGAAAAAAGCGAGGGAACTTACACGAAGAAAAAATGTTCTTGAATTCAGTACACTTCCTGGGAAACTGGCTGATTGCCAAGAATCAGATCCCTCTCTTAGTGAGCTTTTCCTAGTAGAGGGTGATTCCGCTGGAGGATCAGCTAAACAAGGGCGTGATAGAAAAAATCAGGCTATATTGCCGCTGAAAGGTAAAATTTTAAATGTTGAAAAAGCCCGTTTTGACAAGATGCTCACCAATGAAGAAATAAAAACTATGATAACTGCTATGGGTACTGGAATTGGAAAGGAAGAATTTAATATTGAAAAAATACGCTATCATAAAATCATTATCATGACTGACGCGGATGTCGATGGCAGCCACATTTTGACTCTGATTCTAACCTTCTTCTACAGACAAATGCCTGAAATTATTGAGAATGGCTATCTTTACATTGCTCAGCCGCCTTTATATAGAGCGAAAAAAGGGCGCTCTAGCTTCTTTGTGAGAGATGAAAATGAATTGACTGAACGACTTGTTAAATCTTCAAGTGAAATATTAACACTTACTTCTGAGAATGGGAAAAAAATAGGTGGTGAAGAACTTTTTCAGACTGCAATGCAAATCAGACTTTATAAGACCCATTACGATCGGTTGTGCTATAACCCTAACTTGAAAATGCTAGTTAATCTACTTCTTAAGCATCAAATTGAGATAGATTTAGGAGGAGCAGAGCATATTATCAATTGTATCAGTGGTTTGAAGGAAATATATCCAGATTATAAACTTACTTTGAATCCTGAAAAACAAGGTAATAATGTTTTAATTGAAGCTAATGGTGAACAAATTGAACTTTCTTTTAATTTACTGGAAAACTTTAGTGCCTATGATTATTCTCAGATGTTTGATGAACATTTGGGGCTTAAGGAAGCTTTAGGTGAAGAAGGACTTGTTTTAACTGAAGAAAAAGAAGGTGAGAGTAATGATTTTCAATCATGGTTTGAAGTGCTGGATTTTTTGATAAACTTTGGAAAAAAAGGTATGTATATCCAGCGCTACAAAGGTTTGGGTGAAATGAATCCAGAACAGTTATGGGAAACAACTCTCGATCCCAAGGTCAGGACACTTAAAAAAGTAACTATTGAAGATATAGTAGAATCAGACGGAATTTTTACCATTTTGATGGGAGACCATGTTGAACCTCGCCGTAACTTTATTGAGGAAAACGCGCTAAGAGTAAAGAATCTTGATGTTTAGAGCCATCTTTAACAATTCATGTCAAGTCCACTCTCAATTGCTGCCATTGTCGGCAGACCAAATGTTGGAAAATCAACATTCTTTAATCGTCTCATTGGTAGGCGCTCTGCACTTGTTGAGAAAAAACCTGGGATAACTCGTGACCGCAATTATGGAAAAGCACAATATCACGGCTTTGAATTTATTGTCATAGATACAGGGGGTCTTGAACCTGTTGCTGAGTCCTCACTTATAGAGAAAATGGCAATGCAGGTACAACTTGCTGTTGAAGAAGCAGATTGTGTTTTATTCGTTGTTAATGCCCAAGAAGGCTGGACTCCTGGAGATGAAGATATATTTCGGAAATTAGTCGCAACTGAAAGACCTCTTTTTGTAGTGGTAAATAAAGCAGATAACAAACGTCTTGAAAATGAAAGCATGGAGTTTCACCAATTTGGTACGGAGAAGATATTTCCTGTTTCATCTGAACATAATCGTGGAATTGAAGCTCTGCTTCATAAAGTAAATCAACAAATTCCAATTCAACAAAAAAAGACAGATTCCGAAAAGGATCTGAATAATCTGGAAAATCCTGTAGCAGTCGCCGTTGTTGGAAAACCTAATGCTGGCAAATCTTCAATAGTAAACGCCCTGCTCCGTAAGGAACGAATGATTGTTGATACTATTTCTGGTACGACAAGAGATTCGGTAGACAGTCTTTGTGTTTATCAAAGAAAAGAGGTTCTTCTGGTAGATACCGCAGGAATAAGAAGGCGGGGTAAAGTCAGCCAGAAAATAGAAACTTTCAGCATTGTATCAGCACTCAGGTCAATCGAACGTTCAGACGTAGCTCTTCTGATAATTGATGCTAAGGAAGGAATCACTGAGCAGGTTTTGAAAATTGCTGGTTACGTGAATGAGCGTAAAAAGGCATTGATTATCGTTTTTAATAAATGGGATCTGGCAAAAAAGGAATATAACAGTAAGAAGGAAGTTGAAAATGAGATTCTGAATAAATTAAACTTTATCAGCTTTGCGCCGCTGATTTTAGTAAGTGCTAAGAGTGGGCAGCGTGTGCACCAGATTTTTGATCTTATTTTTCAAGTTCACAAACAATATTTACGCCGTGTAAAGACATCAGATCTTAATACTATGTTGCAGATTATTGTTAATCAACATCCCCCACCATCTAAATCAGGTCGTCCTACTAAAGTTTTCTATGGTAATCAGGTCAGTGTTTCACCACCTACTTTTGTTTTCATGACAAACAATCCTGACAAAACAAATTTTGCTTACGAGCGATATATAGCTAACCAATTTCGCCATCACTTTGGTTTTGAAGGAACTCCGTTGAAATTTATCTGGCGTAAGAAGAAATCAACACATGGAAGAAAATCCAGTAAAAGTTCCTGATAAGAAAAGTATTTTATTAAGCTTCTTAGTAATAAATTGTTTTTTATACTTAATCATGCATATTGTACTTCAGTAAAACCACTTCGAAATTGTATGATTTGATCTTTTACAACTTTTCCTTCTAAACCTTCTTTCATTAGTCCAGCAAGTTCCTGCATGTCATCTTCTTTCATTCCATAGCGTGTCATTTCCTGAACACCAATCCTTAGACCGGAAGGATTATTAGGGTCTTTGTCTCCAGGAAGAAGGTTATAATTGGTGATAATGTTATTATTCTCAGCGAGAGAGCGGGCAATTGTTTTTGCATCTCCAAAGTTGGTAACGTTTAATGCCAACTGATGACTTTCTGTATAACCAAATTCTTTTGCTTCCACATTAACACCTTCATCAGCGAGAGCCTGACCTAAAGCTTTAGCATTAGCAATTGTTTGTGAAGCATATTGATATCCATATTCAGCCATTTCTCTTATTGCTATCAACATTCCTGGTAGGGTATGTAAGTGGTGACTACTTGAAGAACCAGGCATTACGCCCCTATCCACACTGTTCCACCATTTAATTTCTTGATCACTACTCATGTTACCTAAGATTACACCCCGTTGAGGTCCTGGAAAAGTTTTGTGAGTACTAGCATTAATAAAGTGTGCACCTTCTTTAAAAGGGTCTTGGAATTTTCCACCTGTTATTAGTCCTAGTACATGAGCGCCATCATAAAGTACAGGAATATTTTTAGCTCGACATATTTCAGCAATTTCTTTTACAGGCTCAGGAAAAAGAAATAAGCTTTTGCCTAAAATAACCAAGTTAGGAGAAGTTCTTTCCAGCAAATCTAAACATTTTGGCGTGTTAAGATGATAACCATCCTTGGTGGTTGGCCAGAAATGAAGATTAATGGAATTTTCTTGTCCTAGAGAGAGAACCTTTCCTCGAACTTGAATTCTTCTTCCTACAACTCCTATAGGGTTATGACTGATATGTCCTCCATTCTCAATTGAGTTGACAATCACTGTGTCATTACCTCGCAATAACCCTAATGCAACAGCTGTATTTGCCGCGTTTCCACTGACAGGACGCACATCTGCTTGAAGACAATTTGCCAGCTTGATCATTTCATTAACAGCCATGCTCTCTATTTGGTCTATGTAGCGAGTACCTTCATAATATCGTCTGTCATTTTGGTATGTGTTGGGATGTCCTTCGGCATATCTGCCCATAAAATCGTTAATTTCGGCCCGTTTGACTGCATCAGACTGTACATTTTCGCTGGCAATCAAGTTTATAGATTCCCTACCTCTCCACTGGTTTTGGCGACTTACAATGTCCAATACATCAGAAATATTTACAGTCATGGTTCTTCTTAATTCAATTAAAGATTATTTATTTCAATATTTTATCTAACTCATTATTTTGATAAAAAACAAGGTATAGACATAATAATAATTATCAGATACTAATATTCAGGAAAGAACTCAAGTTTAGCCCCGGCTTCCTTAATAGCTTTTTCTTCAGGCATTTTTTTGTTTAGGAAACTTTTACCCTTAACTATTACCTGGGGACGAATGCTATTAATCATTGAACTGGCATCAAGCTCATTAAAAATTACTACTCTGTCTACTGCCTCTAGAGCTGATAGCAGCATTGCACGTTCACGCTCATTAAGTAATGGCGGTTTCCCTTTTTGTTTGACAATGCTTAAGTCGCTGTTAATTCCAACTACATTGAACCCTTTAAGAGTTTTCAATTGGTCCAAGAATTTTAAGTGTCCTGCGGAGATATTATCAAAAAAACCATTTGTAAATATAATTGGCAATTCACTTGGCAAAGTTTGGCAAAGTTGTTCAAGTGTTAATATTTTCACTGAAGATTCCCCAAACTCAAAGCGTTGAAGTAATTCATTTTTTGTAAATGAAACAACGCCTACATGTTTAATCTCCATGCTGGCCGCAAGTTGTGCCCAGTAAGCAGCGTCCTCAATACTTGCTTTTCCGGCAATCATAAAAGCCAATACACTGCAGACCGTGTCGCCTGCTCCTACTACATCAAAAACTTCTTGTGTTTGAGCCTCAAAAAAATGATAATCATCAGAGTTTTGAAAAAGTAGTAACCCGTCCTGATCAAGACTAATAACCAGATAGTCAAGATGAACATCTTTTTTAAGTTTTCCTGCTGCTCTAAGTATGTCATTTCGATTGTTGAGAGAAAAACCAACAGCTGTTTCAGTTTCCTTCCGGTTTGGTTTTATGAGGGTAAAGTTCTTATATATGCTGTAATCTGATGTTCGCTTTGGATCACATATAATTGGGATTCCATGTTTTTTACCACTTAAAGCAAGTTCCTTGAGAACAGAGGAGCTTAGTACTCCCTTTCCATAGTCTGAAACTATTGCTGCATCATAGTTAGGGAGGCTCTCATGCAGATATTCAATCAGTTGATTTTGAGGAAAATCTGTATTGGGTTCAGGATCTATGTCCATGCGGAGCAAATGGGTTTGGCCTGCTATCATTCGATGTTTAAGACAACTTTTATGATTTTCTGATACTATTATACCAGAACAATCAACGTCATTTTCCGTAAGTAGTGTGTTGATGATATCTCCAGTCTCATCTTTGCCAATAACTCCGCAGACTGAAACTTTTGCACCCAAAGTAGCAAGGTTCATTACTACATTCCCCGCTCCCCCCAATCGTTGGTCCTCTCTCAATACTTTCATAATAGGAATAGGAGCTTCCGGAGATATACGATCTACTTCTCCCCATGAATAGTGGTCCAGCATTATATCTCCAATAACCAGTATACGTGGGACATTAATATTCTCGAGTGCTTGGCGAAGATTGGAGTGAATCATAGGTTTTTTTGCCGAGCTAAGTATTTGTTCAGTGTTTTCTTAAATACATTGTAAGGCTGAGCGCCAGAGAGAACTTCGCCCTTGATTTCTCCAGTCTTTGGTTTGAATACTCCAATTAAAAAACCGGGGGTGCCGTTAATACCGAGCTTTGAACCGTCCTTGATATCCTGCTCTACCAACCCACGAAATTTTTCGCTGTCTAAACATTTGTCAAATTTTTCAGGAGACCTCAATTTGATTTCCCGTGCATATTTTTTAAGATCACGAGGTGTTTGTGCTTTTTGTCGTGTATATAAGAGAAGATGGAATTCCAAGAATTTACCTTGCTCCCTTGCACATTCAGTAGCAATTGCCGCTTCATCTGCTTGTTTATGAAAGGACAGGGGTAAATGTCTATAGCCGAAGGCAACCATTTCTTTATAATCATTTAAGAGTCTACTGATCGTATTTTGCACCCTCCCGCAAAAGGGACACTGATAGTCAGAAAATTCAAGTAGTATGACGGATGCGTTTTTGTTTCCCCTGAGATAGCCAGTTTTTATATTCCCTATCATCAAAAATTCTGAAGGAGGTTTCAGATTAGAAATTACCCAACCTTTTTCCAAGGCCAGTGAATACTGGTTCAATAGGTGCTGAGTACGAATTTGTTGCTGCAGAAACTGTTTAATTTGAGGTCGGAGCTGTTCAAGAGTTCCTCGTTCTTGAAGATTATTTTGCTCAAAAAAAGCAACGATGTCTTTGGAGGTTACTTTTTTTTCTGGTGTTAGATTAATTTCTGAAAATCTTGAAGAAAGTTTTTTAATTGAATATTCCATCAATCTTACACTCAATTGCTGATATAGCTGTAAACTGATATCATTTATTTTTTTATTCCGCACATCTTCAAACTTTACTTCTTTGCCGTCTACAAAACCTAAAATAGGATTTGGATGATATTCGGATGTCTTCTGGCCAAAAGTTGGTGAATAAATAATTGAAACGATTAGTAGCATCGATATAAATTTTAACATGAATATTTTTGTATTTTTTTTCATGGTTTTTTTATTTAGTTTTAGTTGAGGGTAAGTATCAGCCTCTAATAGTTTTTAAGGAATTTTTTAAATGCACTTTTAAAACGTTTTGTAAGTATTCAAAAAAATATTATTAGACCTACAATTTTTTCATTCAATTTAAATAATTAGGAGAAGAACCATTTAAATCATCATTTAAGTCTGGCATTTCCATCAAAGCTATTAGGTCTTCAAGTCGTGAATCAAGGTCTGGGGATTCAAGAAGAGTTTGTTTTTCAATCCCGGAAAAATCAAGGTTCATGCTCAGTAAATTAACAAGATAATTTGCAGGTATCTCTTCTATTTTTTCCCATTCTATTTTCAAACTATTTCTCTCAGAATATTCTCTAAAATTTTTGTACAATAGTTTTGTGTCCTTTGAAAGAATGGTTTCTTTTACATCATTTTTAAATGAAGAATACTCTACTCTAGCCTTCCTATAGAGAGTTTCGGTCTCCAATTCTTCAACAATTTGAAATCGTGATTTACCATGCAGTTGAATTAGATAGTTTCCTTTTGGCAATTGCTGGGAATGTTCTATTGTTCCTGCGCAACCTATCTCACAAAGTTTTTTAGAATCTACTGCTTCAGGCTGGATTATACCGATCATGAGTTCCTCATTTTCCAAAACATGTTCCACCATCTGCTTGTAGCGAGGTTCAAAAATATGAAGTGGAAGGACAGATCCAGGCAGTAAAATAGTTCCATGTAAAGGAAACAGTGGTATAGTCTCTACCAGTTTTAAATCAGACATTTTGTTTCCTTTGTATAACGCTTCTCTAAGCTTCTTAAAAGGACTCCTTCCATCTCAGGAGATGTTTTTGGACTGTTGGGCATTGATTTTTCCCAAAGGTGACTACTTTCCATGCAGAGATATGTTGGCACATCGGGAGCTAGTTTTTCTACTTTATTTTGGACGTTTCGATAAAGACGCTGGCGTATTTTTTTTAAATACCGCATTTTTCCATCAACACCAGGAATAAATTCACCTAAAAATACACGACTGTTAGGAAAGCGTTCATCAACTATAGATTTCAGTGAAGAAATGTAACGTAGTGTGCCGAAACTAATCCAGGCGATTCTGTCTGAGGAAACATTGTCAACAATCTGCTCTACCAGTCTTTGGTATCCTTTTTCCCAGTCAGGATAATCAATCATAGGGTCAAAATGGAATGCTACTTTATATCCCGCATCAGAAGCCATCTTGGCGGCCTTTAGTCGCTCATCTAAGGTTGCCGTTTTATGCTCTTCCTTTTTTATAATTTCCTGCGGGTTAACTGACCATGATATAACTGTTTTTCCCCCGTGAGGTAGTTCAAGTAAGTGCTCAACATGATTCGACTTAGTTTTCAACTCAAGCAAAGCATTAGGAATGTTTGAAAAAAATTTTATTACATGCTGATTAATACCAAAGGTTTTATCTAATGCTAGACTGTCAGAGTGCTCACCTGTTCCGATACGAAATAATGTTTCTGGCTGTGCAGAGGTGATCTGCCAGACCTGCTTCAATATGTCCTCAAGATTTGCATGAACTGTTATTACAGGTTTGTTCAGGAATGCTTGTAGAATGCAGTATGTACATTCAAAAGGACAGTTTTCGATTAGATCAAGTGTGAAATAATTGCAGCAAACAAGATTGTCAGAAAATCCCGGACAAGCCTTAATTGATTTTCCCTTAAATTGTTTGAGATGTAATGTTTTCTTACCTTGTGATAGAGGATTCTTTAATGGATCATTTGCTGAACTATCCTTATGCCAGTTGTAATTCTTGACTTCATAAGTTGGTACGTTTGGAAAGCGACTGCATATCTGTCGAGTCAACGGTTCTTTGGAGACTGCCGAGTCAATTAAAATTCTTTCAGGTTGGTAATTAAACATTATATTAATTCATTACTATTGGGATACAGTCAGAATAAAAATATCTGTTCTAGTGCTAAAAGTAGAATTTAAAGTACTTAAAGGCATTATTTTTTAATTGGGTAGTGTAAATAAAAAATCGGCAAATTAACTCTGACTAACAACGTAGTCGTAGATTTATATCATGGTTCACAAGCGTCCTTTCAGCTAATAACAATGTTTGAAAAATAAATTCCTAGCAAGAGTTATTTGGAGCATAAAGTTATAAACCAAATACGCTTTGTTATTTGGTCAGATTTCTTATGGAAATACAATTGATAATAATTTGTACCAGATTTACATAGATTTATCAATATCTAGCAGGTTATTTGGGAGATTAAGTTTAATGGATTTTTAATTTTTTGATTAAAATTGCTTTCAATAATTATTTTAAGGCATTTTTAATTTATAGGATGAAAAAAATTTTAATTCGTTGTAGATGGTGAAAGGAAAAAAAATGATTAATTGAGTTAAAAAAATCTTAATAATAACTCAAATTAAGTCTTCCTTTGATTAAGTTTTTATTGTNAATCATCTTTTTAATGAGAACCAATTTAGTACATTTGAATTATGAATNAAGGGGTATTTGCAGCAATTGCTTGTGTTGGAATTTTTTNTGTAGCTATAGGACTTTCATACCCACTACTTACTCTTATTATGGAGGATATAGGGTTCAGTGCCAGTATGATTGGTCTTAATACTTCGATGACGCCACTGGGTATGGTTTTATCTGCCCCATTTGTCCCAAAGCTAGCACAAAGGTATGGTTCATGGTTTTTAACCGTAGCATGTTTCTTCATAACTGCATTTATAATTTTTTTTCTGGCAGTGATCAGAGATTTAATTTTCTGGTTTCCATTAAGGTTTATTCTTGGTATCACGATTAATACTATCTTTATAACTAGTGAATATTGGATTAACCAGGTGGCATTTCCAAAAAAACGTGGACGCATTGTTGGAATATATGCTACCGTTGCTGCTTCAGGATTCGCTTTGGGTCCAATGATATTGGTAGTAAGTAATTCACACAGTTGGTTCACATTTTTATTAGGAATCATTGCTATATTGGTAGTAATACCAATACTTTTTCAATCAAAAAAATATCTCCCTGAGTTTGACAGCTAAGAAAGTTCTTCGGTTTTACCATTTCTGACTTTTGCACCTTTGCTTTTATTATCAGTTTTTGCTGCTGCTCTGTTTGAACAGGTTACACTTTCTCTGTTTCCAATATATGGGCTGCAATATGGACTAAGCGAGTCTACTTCTTCCTTGGTTCTTGGGGGACTTATTTTTGGAAATGTTTTTATGCAAATTCCTATAGGCTGGCTTGCAGATGTTATATCAAGGAGAGTAATCTTAATAATTCTATCTTTTACTGCTTTGGCAGGTAGTATTTTGCTTCCAATATTGATTAGTGGATCAATTTTTCTTTGGCCAATGCTCCTGATATGGGGGGGTGTTTCTTATTGCACTTATACAGTTGCTCTTGTTGAGCTAGAGGACAGTTTTTCTGGAGCGTCACTCGTTGCGGGATGTGGAGCATTTTCTATGATGTGGGGAATCGGTGGGACTCTCGGATCACCTTTAGCTGGTATTGCGATGGATATTTTTGGCCAGGTAGGATTTACAGCTACTCTAGGATTGTCTTTTTTAGTATTAGCCATTTCAGCAGCTGTCATGCCGTTGAGACGTTAAACATAATTGTGTCAGAGATTAAATACTTTTAACATAATTCAGAAATTCTATTAAACCAAATTATTTTCAATCAAATATCTCTTGGCATTTTCAACATCTTTAATAATTTGTTTTTTCAGCTCCTCTATCCCTAAAAATTTGATTTCTGGCCTTAATTGAAACAGAGGGGTTACTTCTAAATATTCACCATAAATCTCATCATCCAAATCAAAAATATAAGATTCAACTGTAAAAGTATTTTTTCCAAATGTAGGTTTATTTCCGGCATTGGTAATTCCATAGTAAATTTTATTTGCTAAATTAATTTTGGTAACATAAACACCATTAGCTAATGCTAATGTAACATCTGGGAAAATATTGGCTGTTGGAAAGCCAAGTTTTTTTCCAAGCTTCATTCCCTTTTCTACCTTTCCATAAATACTGTATTCTCTTCCTAAATATTTAGGAATTTCAGCAAAACGAAATTCACCGATTAATTCCCTTATTAAAGAACTACTTACTGTTTGACCGCAATGTTTTACTGGTGCTATTTCCTCAAGTGAAAAATTAAATTGCTGACTCAGTTTCTCAAGCAACTTGAAATCTCCGGCTCGATTTTTACCAAATCTGAAGTCGTATCCAACTACGATCTTGAAAATATCAAAGCGCTTGATCAAAAACCGAAGAGCAAAATCTTCAGGTAACATTTGAGATAATGCCGATGTAAATTGAATAATATGTACCTCGTCCAGTCCCTGTTCCTCAAGTAATTTAAGTTGATGAACAGATGTACAAATATGAGAAACAGGTTGCTTAGAATGAATAATTTCCTGCGGATGTGGATTGAAAGTTACCAGTGCACTTGCACAGCTCTGTAATTGAGCCTCATTTACTGCAGCAGAAATCAGTGCACAATGACCTAGATGAATTCCGTCAAAGTTTCCAATGGTAACAACCGTTTTTGGAATGTTGACTGTTTTTTTGTGGAAACTATATACCTTCATAAATTATTGAATTTATATTATATACTTAAAGATATAATTGTAATTTTTAGTAAATTACTGGTAGTGATTATGCATTGGACTAGTGGTCATATCGATATAATAGAAAAAACACATTTTTCATTTAATCAGAGCAAACGTATAGCAAAGTTTCAGGTGTTACATATTTAAAGTGTGGAACTTGATACAAACTTCCAGATTCAAGTTCACTAACAGGTTGTCCATCCGTAGTTTGAATTGAATCTGTTGAAATAATACACTCTCTCCCTTCGGGAGTAATTCCCAATAATGACTTTCCAGAATGGAATGATTTTCGGGTTAAAATAATCAGGTGCTTTTCCTTAACAGCTTCAACTACACATCCCACCAAGTTTTCTCCATGATCCTTACGGTGTGGGTTTTTGATTCGATCAATTGCCAAGTCTGAGCGGTTAGCACAAAAAAAGCCACGCGTAATTTTAGATGGCCATTTTGATTTAAGTGACTTCACTATCTGTTTGTCAAATGATTCAAGAAGTCTATCAATTTTTTTTATCCATTCTGGTTTTATCTCCATGTGTCTAAAATCAAGTCTCATTACCTTCATGTCAATGTTTTGTAGTTCAGGAATAAAATCTAATAAAAACAAGTCTTTATTATGGAACATAAAAGTTCCATGCTGATTTTCTAGTGTTCGAAACTTTCTTTGTTGTTGATCTGAAGGAACCAATATCTTCTCAATGAAGTCTAAAGAGTTTTTTGATTTTTTATAATTACTAAGCAACTTGCGAGGTGTATAAAACAATAATATTCTCCCAGCAGATAAAATTTCACAGGGAACACTTAGCGTATGACAATAATTATTTAGTGAGGATATGGGCAATTCGTTTGAAAGGGCGAATCGTTGTAACTGTTGACCAAAATATTCATGCCAGCGTAAAAGTCCCTCTAAATTGTGGTTTCCAGTTTCTACAATAAAATGTATAGGAATTTTGGATCTTTCATTTCTCATCCACTCTGCAGCTCCAATATCTTGGACACGAATTGCTGCAAATTTTGATAGAGGAAGGTTATTAAGTATATTTATGGATATCTCAAAATTATTCTCTGTTAATAGTATATCCCACTGTAAAACAGGAGAAAATCCCAACTCGAGTGCTGCATCAGTTAGAGCAAGTAAATTTTTGGTATTTAGCCTGCCCATTCGGCTCAGAGTTTTATGTTCTAAAATTACTTCACGTATAGAAGTATTACAGATAAGTTCTAGTGTCTTTTCATTATCAATAAAGGTGTTAAATTCCATTATTATCCAGCCAGTCAACGCATTTTTCTATGCTTAGTTCTGATGCTAAATTATCATGCTTTATACGTTGTTGATGCAATACAAGTACTCGATTTGCTAATTTTAATCCCAGATCTAGCTGGTGAGTGACCATAAGTACTGTACCTCCATGCTGGTGGAATGCTGTGAGATAATTTTCAAACCATTGCATGGAATTTTGATCAAGTCCAGCGAAGGGCTCATCAAGAATTAGAATTTTAGGTTTACAAAGCATCAATCGTGCGATCATTAAGCGTTTTATCATCCCAGAACTGAAATTACTAACGGGCATCTGGGCAACGTGAATCAGGTCTGTTTTACGAAGTACTTGATCAGTATTGATGTCAATATCTTTTACACCATAAAGTGTTCCAAATACCCTTAAATTATCTGCTGAACTCAAATCCCCATACAATCTATTTTCATGAGAGATTATTCCAATTTTTTGCCTCCACTCAAGTATACTCTCCTTTTTGCTTTTGCCGTAAAAAGTAATTTTGCCATTAGTGGGTTTAGATAATGTACTGATAATACGTAGTAATGTTGATTTTCCAGCACCATTATTGCCAATAAGTGTTATGAATTCCCCTGTTTCAATTTTCAAAGTGATGTCATTAAGAATACATCGGTAACCAAAGCGTTTGGTTATGTTTTCTAGGCTCAAGATAAGAGGCATGAATAGGGAAGAAGGATTAAAGTGGAGTTATTACTATTTGAAAATTGGGTATGCTTCATCAACAATGGGCTGATTTTTTGCGTTCCATATCATTATACGAAGTAATGTGTCTGGTTTAACTTTACTGAATGTTCTTCTTACAACTCTATATCTTCGTATTTTATATGGAATGGATTTATCTAAGCTTAAAGCAATATCTTTATTAAGGTTCTTAGGGGAAGATAGAAACATCCCGGTTCTTCCAATCTCAAGCTTTTTGGATTTATTTGTGAGGTAAAAACTAACTCTAGTTTTTCCTCCACTTGTATCTATCTTTAACCGTTCAACTGTGACAGGAGGATTAGCAATTGATTTTGATTTAAGTATTTTAACATTGGCGGTATTCTTTTTACTGCGTTTTTTCTCTTTCAATTCAAATTTACGAATTTCATTTTCCAGCTCAACTATTTTTCCCCTAACCGTCTCATTTTCAGTTTTTGATTCTGTTAAAGAAACTTCAGTGCTGCGAAGCTGCTGTTCCAGAGAACGAATTCTGAGCTGTAGTTTGTTAATTTGATCTTGGGTAGAAGTTTTTTCACTCTGAAATTGCTGCACGACTTGTTCTCGTTGCTTGAGTATAGATTTGAGTTCAGATATTTCTTCTGTCTGCTTCTCAATCAGAGATCCTTGCTGTTCGTTAAGTTTTTTTTGTTTAGAAGATTGAGATAAAACTTGCTGTTCCCATTTTGAGTCACGTTTGCCGGTCTCTTTTAATTTTTCAACAAGACTTGTACTTCTAGATTTTATTCGTTCTAAATGCCCGCTTAGAATTTCAAGTTCCTTAAAGTGCATATATTTCAAGTATGCAATAGTTAATGACAAACTAATTATGATTAAAATTAGCAGGATGATTATGTATTTGAAATTTTTTAAAAAGAACGACGTTATTTTATTGTCGCCAACTACATAAAAATTGGGCTCCATCTTGTTTTTTATTTTAATAATTAAACGATAATGTCAAGATTTGCAGCAAGCCTGAAAAATTTGTCTCCTACAAGCTACACAGTACCAGCTAATTCTCATTCTAGCAAGGGTAGCCAGCAAGATATTCACTTCAAAAGGCAATAGAGTAATTTTTTTTCCTACATAAAATGTTTATGAGCGGTTACTT
>PAZT01000009.1 GCA_002716165.1 Deltaproteobacteria bacterium
TCCCTGCCTTCAAAACTACTCCGTGAGTTTTATCAATTTTAGTCCCCTTAAGTTGATCTTCATTCAAAGTATTTCTAAAGAGTTCATAAACCTCTTTTTTGACTTCAAAAGCTCCATAACGTCTCATGTAATCTAGAGCTGACATATTTTCTTCAGACGCTTTTTCTGTAAGTCCGGGGACATGTTCAAAGAGGAATCGGTAATATTCATCAATTGTCAATTTTTCTCCTTCACGATAAGGAGAAAGAAAATGTTCTTTTACTCCCAGTTTACCCTTTGGGTCGATACGCCATGATAATTCAATCCAAAATTCATCTTCTTCCCAGACTTCACCGGGATTAGTTTGGTAGGTAAATTCAGGTTCCTTTCCCTGCCTCCTAGCATATTCTCGAAGAACGGGCTGTCTATAACCTATCCACAAGCCTGAGTGAGTTTCATAGCTGATCAAGTCATGGCGCTCAGAAGAATGTCCCATTGGAAGGACATAATCCGCAAAATAAGCTGTTTCATTCCATGTTGGAGTAAGGGCTATGTGAAGTCCTATTTTATCTTCATCGCGAAGAGCTTCAATCCAACTAAAACCGTCTGGATAAGTCCATACTGGATTAAAAACTCGAGTAAAATAGACTGACATTTTACCTCGATTTTCCTTCAAAAAATGTGGGAGTAGATAACTTAGCTCGTAATGAGAAAGTGGGTACTCTCTAGGAAAATGTAGCTCATTCCAGAATTTTTGTGCTGGAGGTTTGCTACATAAGGTAGGATGAAACTTGTTCCATGAATTAGGCAGAGTACCTCCTCTAGTTCCAATGCTACCTGTCAAAACATTTAAGAATTGGAGACATCGTGCAACTTGCCAACCTCCATAGTTCCCACTACTGGCACTCCTCCAATTCATATTTGCAAAACGACTTCCGGCCCTTCCAATCCTTCTTGCTACATCCACTATTGTTTCAGCAGGGACACCACTTTCTTTCTCAGCAAATTCTGGAGTAAATTCGTCATAATGTTCAATCAGCTTTTGAATTGCAGTATCAAGGCTAATGTCTGAACCAGGATGTTCTTCTTCTAGCCACTGCTGCCAATTCACCCAATTAGATAGGAATTCTTCATTATAGAGTTTCTCTTTAAGAATTATTTGCGCCATGGCAAGCAAAACAGCAGCTTCAGTGCCGGGGTAGGTAGCCATCCAATAATCAGCGCGACTAGCAGTATTTGAAAGCCGGATGTCCATTACAGCGATTTTAGTTCCATTGTTTTTGCTCTCGATTATGCGCTGAGCATGAGGATTAAAATAATGTCCAGATTCTAGATGAGCACTAATCAGTAAAATAAAATCTGCATTAGCAAAGTCTGGAGAAGTCCTGTCGACTCCATCCCAAATAGCATAACCAAATCGAGCTCCTGCAGAACAAATATTAGTATGACTGTTATGACCATCGACTCCCCATGACTGTAGGATTCTATCCATGTATCCCTCTGCTCCAGGGCGACCAACATGATATGCGACCTCGTTGTTTCTTCCTTCTTCCAAGGCTGAACGTATTCGAGATGAAATATCATCAAGGACAGATTCCCACGAGACTCTTTCCCATTTACCATCGCCACGTTTGCCAACTCTTTTTAATGGGTAGAGAATGCGATCCGGATCCTCTATCTGATTTATGGTTGCGGGGCCTTTTGCACAATTACGCCCTCGACTTCCAGGATGATATGGATTGCCTTCAAATTTCCTAACTGTTCCGGTTTCTTTATCAATATAGCTCAAAAGACCACATCCAGATTCACAATTGAAACAAGATGTTGGAATGATCGAATAACGTTTCTTTTCTTTTTTGGACCATCCCTTAGCTTCATATTCCTCCCAGTCATCCCATTTGTCAGGAGGAGGATAATCACTCAAGGGGCCTGGTTCTCGCATTTCTGAATTAGGGATCTTTTTTTCAGTCAAATCAGGTATCAAGCCAATTACCTGAGCCATTTTTTCAATCCATGTTGATTCGGGTTGCATTTTCATAGAAAATTTTTTTTAATTAATTTTAACTCAAAGGTATCATTTGAGGTGCAATGACCCAAATCCTTACAGAACACCATATTCCAATCAATACAAACAATCCTGCAAAAGCTAGAATAAATGGTGCAAAACTCGAAATAAGCATCAAAAATGGTATAAGGCTTCCAATTAAGACCACACCTCCCCAAAACTCTGATTTAAATACTCCTTTTGTTATAATTTTTACTGTTCGTATTGAGTCAACAGTGGGATGAGGAGTTATTAATTCTGCTGCAAGGGATAAAATTTGAACTACTAAGCCTCCAATAAGAATATTCTTTATATATGGAATCATGGAATGGAGTGGCTCCCAAAACAAACCCAAAATCAAAATAAGAGCCGATCCACCTACCACCGCATGAAGCAGCATATGTAAGATTAAAAGGGGGCTTTGCCAGAAGTCCCTTCCTTTTGCTTGTGCAAAAAGAAAAGCAGTGTATATTGAAAGCAAAATTGAGAACATTAGAATAGGCCATGTGAGCCAGTTAACCCATTCTCCATAACCTAAAAAATGAGCTCCTCCTAATAAAGTTACAAGTCCACCGAATGCCGAGATCGTATAACCTCCTTTTACTAACCAAGATTTCCAATGGGGTCGTAAAAGCACATATAAAAATCTTGTTGGCTGATCCAAATCCATAATTAAAAGAATTCCCGTTGCTCCCAAAAATATCAATGATAATAAAGAAGTAATCCAAATTATCTGACTTGTTAGATTTATCAGTCCAAATTCATTAAGCAGTAATGGCAAACCTAGAATTCCAGCGGATAGGGCTTTTGTAAGAATATAGCCTGCAACTTCCCAACCCCAGAGGATTCCTTTTGAAGGAGAATCATAAACTCTTTTTGCTGGACGGGCACCACCACTGAGCCCTCCTTTACCAGGAACCAATTTTTGTAAACTGTTTTTCCCTGAATAGTTATTAAATTTTCTTGAATTGCTATTTGAAGATTCAAAACCAAGGCTGTAAGAGGATTCTTTCCCAGTGAAGTGACCAACTCCAACAGATTGAGAGCCCCATAAACTTTTGCTTGATTGTTCTGTCTCAAGTGGTTTTAAAGAGACATCATCTCCCTCAACATAAAAAAGTTTTGGTCTTGTTCCTTTCTCGGGTTTTCTTGTAGTTACTTGTTGTCTTGAAATAAGGTTGGCGATCTTGGATCCCTTTTGGTCTAAATCTCCTGAAATAATTGCTTCAGTAGGACAAACATTTACGCACGCAGGCTCAAGACCAACATCCACTCGATGCGCACAGTAATTACATTTAGCAGCGGTGTGAGATTCAGGGTCAATGTAGATAGCATCATAGGGGCAAGCCTGAGTGCAGGATTTGCAGCCAATACAACGGTCATTGCTAAAATCCACAATCCCGTCTGGACGCAAGTAAAGTGCTTGGGTTGGGCAAATATCTACACAAGGTGCATACTCACAATGATTACAACGCATTACTGAAAAAACTCGTCGAGTGTCAGGGAATTGTCCTTTCTCAACATATTTCACCCAAGTCCTATTTACTCCAATAGGCACATCATGCTCTGCCTTGCATGCAACTGTACAGGCATGACAGCCAATGCAACTGCGATTATCTATTACAAAACCATAGTTCAAATAAGCCTCCTAAATTTTTTTCTTATTCGATAAATTAGAGCTTTTTAAATAAATTATTAAATGTATTTCCTTGAAAATAAAAATTTAATTTTCAAATCTAATTTTATTATCCTTATTAGTTTTTGTCTATATTCATTATAACCATTTTATCAAAAAAATGATTGCAGAACTTTAAATAGTTTTAATGATTAGATTTGCCTAGCTAAAAACTTTAATAGATTAAGATTCTCTTAGACCAATGGTACAAATGAAAAAAGTCCGTGATTACTAGTCTGGAAATGATTGGAGGAAATTTTTTTTATAGTTACCATGTCACATCGATAAGTTGCTCCGATCGGTGCAACCAGCAATCCTCCAACTGAAAGCTGATCTTTCAATTGTTTTGGCACTTTTTGAGTTGCTGCTGTAACCATAATCCTATCATATGGAGCTAACGGTAAATAACCTTTTTTACCGTCGCCCTTTACTACTATTACATCATGATAACCTGCTTTTTTAAGATTCAATTTGGCTATTTTTGCAAGCTGAGGAATGCGTTCAACAGTCACGACTTCTCTGTTTATTTCTGCAATTAAAGCCGCATTGTATCCAGACCCTGTACCGATTTCAAGAGCTCTTTGTCCAGGAATTAATTCAAGCAATTGTAGCATAAGCATTACTGTAGAAGGCTGTGATATTGTCTGATCACAGCCAATAGGAAGAGGGTGATCGGCATAGGATTGATCTCTATATGAAGGGTCAATAAAAAGTTCCCGAGGGACTGCCATAAAAGCTTTCAGAACATTATCACTTGAGATCAAATCATTTTTTTCCCAGTAACTGAAAAGTTGCTGTTTTTGATGCTCTATATTCAAGTTTCCCTTCTATATAGTCAAATAATAGTAAAAGCTTCTATACATATTCAGTATAAAGATCATAGTTCAAAATACATAATTAATTTAGAGGATCAATTAGCGCCTTTTTTTTTGCTTAAGAATTTCCTTGTACTACAGGATTGCCAAAAAATAGATTACGCAATAATTTGCGAGCTAGATCAATAGGGATGATTATAAATGAAAAAATCAGTACATAAATCCACTCCTTTAAAGTCAGACTGACCGTTCTCAGTACCTCTCCTCCATAATATGTAAATGTTGTTTGTAGAAGAAAAATAACCAATACGACAATTAAAAAATTACGATTTTCTGCAATGTGCTCAAATAGATTTAAACTTTCAGTTCGTGCGTTAAATTTATTAAAATTGTTTATGAAAACAAAGAAACCAAAGAATGCAGTTAGAAGTACCATATTTAACTCCGGATCTTTACAACGTGCTAAATCGCAAACAAACAATCCCCCCACAAAATCAGAGCTTAAAAAATAAAGGCATAGTGCTGCCATAAAAAATCCATCAATCAAAATAGCTGACCACATATCACCTGTGATAAGCGATTCTCCCTTGGGGATTGGGTTTTCGTTCATATAGCGTTTCAAAGCGGCTTCTCCAGAAAAAGCAAAAGCAGCTAGGGTATCCATGACAATATTGATCCATAATAGTTGAGTCATTGTAAGTGGTAGATCTGTTCCAAAAAAAGGACCCAAAAATGCCACGAGAACAGCAGCAACATTTACTGTAAGTTGAAAAATTAAAAATTTTCTAATTGATTTGAGCAGGGTCCTGCCATAACGGACTGCATTTGTTAGGGAGTTAAAATTATTATCCAGAATTACAATATCGCTCGATTCCTTAGTCATGTCAGTACCATTTCCCATTGAAAAACCGACGTCTGCATTTTTCACTGCAGGGGCATCATTAACACCATCTCCTGTCATTCCGACAACCCAGTCCATAGATTTTGCCAGTTTAACAAGACGGCTTTTATCTGTCGGAAGTGCGCGTGCTACAACTCTTAAATCTGGCAGTAAATCTTTTATTTTTTGATCCGATAATTCACTAAGCTGTGTGGAAGTGAGAATCAGTCCTTTTTCTGTTTCAAGGATCCCTACCTCTTTGGCAATCGCCTGAGCTGTATCTTTTGCATCACCAGTAATCATAACCACTTGGATTCCTGCTTTTTGAGCAGTTTCAACTGCTGTGAGAGATTCCTTACGCATTTCATCACGTAATCCAAAAACTCCAACTAGAGTTAGTTCTGAAGGGAGAGCATTATCTTGATCTAAACTTTTATCTGTTACTGCCAGTCCTATCAGGCGCATTGCTCGTTCTGAGAGTCCACGCATTTCTTTTTCAAGTTTTGTTGCCCTAAGTTTAACTTTTTCACCGTTTTGATTAAGATAATTTGTACACCCAGCGAGCACAATTTCTGCTGCGCCTTTAACGAGTGTTATATTTTTGTCGCCTTTAATTTGACTCGCAGAAAATTTGTTTGCACTTTGAAATGGTATATTTTTTTCCATCAAAACATTGTCCTTTAATACTGCATCTGATCCAAGGAATCTTAACAATGCAATTCCTGTGGGGTTAGCTCCAACTATTTTCAGATTTTCAGGATCCTGTGAGTCGATAATGGCAGGGGGATTGTTACGTAATGCAAATGCCATATTCTCTCTCAAAGTCTCTGGAATATCCTGATAATTCAGAAAATGGTTACCGTCTCCGCCCAGAAATTCAGAAACAGTTAGTTCCCCTTGTGTCAATGTTCCAGTTTTATCAGTGAAAAGGACGGTCAAACTCCCAGAAGTTTCAATGCCAAGAAGCTTTCTTACTAGTACTTTTGCATTCAGGAGTTTGCGCATATTAAGTGAAAGTACTACCGCGATCATCATTGGTAGTCCTTCCGGAACTGCAACAACAATTATAATGATTGCTAGTATGATCGCGGTTACTAGATTATAAACTATCTCTCCGGTAGGTTTAGCCATATAAATATCCCATCCTCCAGCTTCAAGAAAGATGTGATTAAACATGTATGAAAGGGCAATGAAAATTGATCCAATGTAACCAAAACGACTTATTTGCTTACCAAGATCAACTAATTTTTCCTGCAACGGAGAGGGACGAGATTCTGCGGTAGTTAATTCCTTGAGAGTAGCGCCATACTTTGTCTTGTCTCCAACCTCCATTACCTTCATTACTGCTTCTCCGTCAACAACTAGTGCCGCTCTTGACATTTTATAATTTTCTTCAGCTTCAGAATGATGATCATCATCAGCTCCAGTTTTTTTAACGGTTTCTGATTCCCCAGTAAGGGCAGATTCATTTAACTCTAGATCGCCAGTTAGCAAAAAACCATCTGCAGGAACCGTATCACCAGGCTGCAATAGAAGTAAATCGTTAACAACCAAATCATCAATGGGTATTTCAGTTAATGTGTTATTTCGAAATACCTTAACCGTGATTTTAGAAGCTTCTTCTAACAGTCGCTGGAATTCATTTTCATTACTATATTCAGACCAGCTTGCAATCAAGGTCGCCATCACTACAGCTATTGCTATTCCCAATCCTTCATACCAAGGAGCAAATCCTAAAATAGCTAAAAATACAGTTACACCCAAGGCAACAATCAAAATGACGATGATTGGATCTTTAAGGTTTTTAAGCAGTTTATCAAAAAAATTTTCTGATTCCTGAGTTGTAACAACATTTGCACCGTAAGATTCTCTAGATTCAGCAACTGCCTTATCGCTAAGACCTGGATAATTGAACTTCATAGATTTAATCTAAAAAAAATTTGAAGATTTAAGTGGGTGTTCCGTGCATTCAAAGCGTTTAATTTTAATATCAGTTTTTATTGATGATTTTATGTGAGTTTGCTATTTGACAATTTATACTTAAGATTAACCATGTGCAAGTTTGTCATTCCTGTGTTTGAAATACTTATGATGTTTTCGGACCAAAAAAATACTTAAAAAAATGGTTTTAAAATTTATGAATTACTTTTTGTAAAAATCATGCTGAGTATTAAATATTTTTGAATTTAATCCTGCCTTAATTTATTGGATTCTTGGAAAGCATATCATCCCAAACTTGCATTAAGCTTAACGTACTGGTAATAATTGACGTTTTTAATTAAGAAAAAATACTGTGCCAGCCTGTCTGGAAAACAATCATTATTAATAGGTAAAAATGAAATTTTTGCATACTATGATACGTGTTCAAAACTTGGATAATGCACTGGATTTCTTCATCAACAAGCTTGGGATGAAAGAAGTTAGGCGTAAGGAGGTACCTGCAGGAAAATACACACTGGTTTTTGTTGCCGCAAATGCAAAAGATCCGCCTCTAGAATTAACATACAATTGGGACAAATCTGAGCCTTACATTGGAGGAGATAATTTTGGACATATTGCATATGGTGTTGATAATATATATGATTTTTGTGAAAAATTGAGTAGTAATGGTGTAAAAATTCTACGTCCACCAAGAGATGGAAGAATGGCTTTCATAAGAAGTCCAGATCAAATCTCAATTGAATTACTGCAAAATGGTGAAGCATTGCCGATTAAAGAACCTTGGGCTTCAATGAAAAACCAAGGAAAATGGTAGAATGAAAAAAACAGGTAACTATATTAGAGAAAAATTTATCAACCCAGTTTTACATTCAAGGGCACCTGTATCAGAGGTAAGTTTAGGAGTTGCAGTAGGTATATTCATGGGATTTACTCCAACAGTCGGAATACAGATGTATCTTGTAGCAATTGTCTGGACTATCTACCGTTATGTCTTCGGTAGGCATTTCACATTGCCAGTGGGGGTTGCTATGGTTTGGATATCGAATCCATTGACAATGGTGCCTATGTATTATGTTTTTTTAGCTACTGGTTATTTGGTGTTTGATGTTCAGCATGGAATTTCTTACCAACATTTTTCGGAATCTCTTGGCAAAATTTCTGAAACAGGTGATATTTTAGATCAAATAGCAGAAGGGTCACGTTTCTTGATGATTGAACTTGGCTGGCCAATGGTTGTTGGAAGTCTTGTTTATGCTGTACCATTTTCAATAATCAGTTACTATATAACAAAGTATTTAGTCTCTTCACATCGAAAAAGTAATGCTCGTCAAGAAGGTATGAGTTATGAAGAATGGAAAACGAAATATGAGACAGATCATTAAAGAGAACATTGAGTTTAATAACTCTAATATTGGTGAACCAATTGTTTCTGACGAAATAGTAAATTCTGGGAATTACAATGATGCAGAAAAAATACTGCAAAATCGAAATGTGGCAGGGGATGAACTTGCAGAACAATTCTATCGACTTGGGAACCGTTTTTTTAATGTCAATCAAAAATATGCTGCAGAACTCGCTTGGGAAAAAGCAGGAAATTTCTCAAAAAAAAGGAAAGTAGTCAAGCCATCGGAATTAGCACCTCTAAATTTAAAAAGATTACGCATGTATACAGTAGTTTCTGTTCTAATTGTTGTGGCAAGTTTGTATGTGATAATATTTACAGTTTTTGAAAGAAAAACTGAACTATTTCAATATACATCATTTACTTCTTCTGAGGGTGAATTTTCATTTTGGGATGAGTGGTGGAATACAGGACGTCCTGTTAAAGATTCATCTAGCCGTCGTTTTGGATCAAAGGAATTGTGGCCATTACTAAAGCAAAAATATAAAGATTTTTTTGAAAAAGAAAGAGAAATCCCCTTTGATGAGATTCAAGATAAATTGGTACGCTGGCTTGAGCTTGCCCGTAGTCCATATTTTAGGGCTGGTCCCACTGATTATTATGCATTGATAGGCAGGGGTTTATTTGAAGCACGTGAATATGATGAGGCTCTTATAACTCTGAAAGAGGGACTTTATTATGCAGAATCTACCGAACAGATTGAGAATTTTTATCAGGATTTGGGTACAGTTCATTACTACAAAGGATATAAACTTCAGCCTGATGGACTTGCAAAATATATTATGAGTGATGTTCAAAATTCAATTGAATCTTATGAAAAAGCACTAAGTTATGGTGAGGATCCTTATTTATATGGTAATTTAGGATGGGGCTACTATTTGCTTGGAGATTATATTTTATCTGTTGAAAATAGCCGTAAGGCATTGGCTATGAACCCTAAACTAAATTATGTTCGCATGAACATGGGTATTGCTTATATTAAAAAGGGTGCTTATAAAAGTGCATATGATTCATACGAATCACTTCTGAAATATAGTCCGGACCATGACGAATACCAAGGGGGAATGAGAGATTTGATGGAACTCCAACAGGGATATCCTGGAGTATATCCGTTCACTAATTTTGCTTTAGCACATTTGTACAAACAACAAGGTCGCAACATGGAGGCCAGTGAATTATTACATAAATTTCTAAGACAAAATTTTTCTGTTTCATTCTGGAACCATAAGGCACGTTCTTTTTTAAGAGAAATGGAATCAGAATAAATTAGAGCATGTTTTTTATCACTAAAAAAACTCCCCTAAAAAATAATGGGCTACATTTAACATAAAACCATTTTAATTCAAAAAAATTATGGTTTTTTGTGTCTGGTAAATATTATATTTCCAATGAGTTTTCAGAAGCATTAATTATTTCTTCTTTGCTTCAATTACTTATAAGTAAAGAATCTTTCCATATACTTTCTTTCGTTTCAATTATAAAGTTCGCTGAATAAATTTGGTTTCTGTTCATTAAGGTCAGCTTTCGGATCCAAATTGAATAATTTTCACTAATTCACTTTCGAATTTAATCACATCAATATATCAAAAAGAGAGGATTTAAGTTGAAACTTCCTAGGTATATTCTTGATTTTTTTAACTTTAAATTTGTATTTTTCATTCTGTATCTATTGTTTCAAAAGACTTAACAAGTACATCAATTTTTTTCATCTGTTTCAAGAATGGTTCAAGCTGATTAAGTTTCAGGGCACAAGGGCCATCGCAAGGAGCTTTTTTAGGTTCTGGATGTGCTTCCAAAAACAGACCAGCTATTTTTTGAGATAAACCTGCCAATCCAAGTTCTTGTATGGATTCCCTTCGACCTGCAGCGGAATTTCCTAGACCACCAGGTACTTGTAGAGAATGACTCACGTCAAAGACTAAAGGATAGCCAAATTTCTTAATTACTTTAAATCCCAGCATATCTACCACCAAATTGTTGTAGCCAAAACTTGTGCCACGTTCGCAAAGAACAAGTTTGTTGTTTCCAGAATTTTCGAATTTATTTATTATATTTCCCATTTCATCAGGAGATAAAAATTGTGCTTTTTTTATATGTATTACGGCATTTGTATTTGCCAATGCAGAAACCAGATCAGTCTGGCGTGAAAGAAAAGCCGGAAGTTGGAGAACATCGGCTATTTCTGACACAGGTTTGGCTTGATTAGGTTCATGTATATCAGTCAGGATCGGTATTTTAAAATTCTGTTTTACCTCTTCCAGTATTCTCAGGCCTTCTTCCATACCAGGTCCTCTAAATGAGTCAATGGAAGAACGATTTGCTTTGTCGAATGAGGCTTTGAAAATATAAGGAATTTTAAGACGACTGGTAATATCAGTGAAAGTTTCAGCAACTTTTAAAGTCAACTCTTTATTCTCTATGACATTTAAACCCCCAATAAGTACAAACGAATTCTCATTGCAAAGACTTATGTCATTAACATAAATTGTTTTTTGATCACCCATTATTTTTTTATACTTCAATTGAATGTGCCGCTTTAGATAAATTTTTTAATTTCCTTATAGCTAGTTTTTTTCCTAATATACCAAGTCCACAATCAGGAGCAGCAATAAGTCTGTGAGGATCAATGTGTTCCAGTGCCTCTTTCAATCTTATTTTGATTTCATCCACTGTTTCAACTCGAGATTTTGCAATTGCAACAACTCCTAAAATAATCATTGTATTCTTAAATATTTCCAGCAGTTTTAGATCATTATAACGGTGAGCATCTTCAAATGATATTGCCATTATTGAAGAATTTTCCATAGCTTCAGCAATTTTAAAATATGATTCTTTCGGAGCCTTTGGATAATCATCCTTATCAATTTTATCCGGATATCCACAACAAACATGAACAGTACGTACAACATGTTCGGGACAATTATGAAAGGCTCGTTCCAAATTTTCTATTCCAAATTCTATTGCGCTCTCTGGATAACGGGCAAATAGTGGTTCGTCAATTTGAATATATTTGCACCCTGCATTTGCAAGACTATGAACTTCCTGATTTAGCGCTTCAGATATTGCTTTGCCTAAATCTTTATTATTCCCATAGAATTCATCAACGACTGTATCTGCAACTGTCAGTGGGCCAGGCATTGTGATTTTTAAAGGTTTATCAGTAATTTTTTGTGCACGTTCCCAGTCATGTGCAAGGAACAACTTACGTGGTTTAACAGTACCTCTTACTGTTGGTAAAAATGAAGAATAATTACCATTACGTAACGTCTTTTCTGTAAGATTCACAAAATCCATTCCCTCAAGATGTCGACAGTGATAGTGAATATAGTTTTCACGGGCAATTTCCCCATCAGTAGGAATATCTATTCCTGCATCAACTTGGTCAATGACAGCTTGATGAGTACCTTTTTCGATAGTTACTTCTGCATCTTTTCCCAATACTTTCATAGCTTCAGCCCAGCCTTCAGTCGGGCCAGAAGTGTCTAGGTCATCAAACCAATCCGGCAACTTTACATAATCTGGTTTAGGATAGGCTCCAATAGTAGTAGTTAATAATCCCATGTTTTCTTATATTAAATTAAGTTAATTAATTGATCTTTTTGTACATATAGGTTAATTATTTGGCAAATAATTTTGTGCGAAACTACTCAAAAAAAAAAGAGTCAAATTATTCAAAAGGAATCAATTATAGTTTGTTTAAGATATTGTGCCAATTAATTTCTCAATATGAATATTGGGATATGATGATAAATAATTATGAAAAAAATAATTATGAGTAAAACAGGTTCTTAAATTTTTTGTAAAATTTTTCTGAATTTGTTTCGATCAAATATTTTACTTTTGTATTTTAAACTTAAAAAATTAGAATTCAAAAAAACTATCAACTTCCATTTAGCATCAAAAAATGTCTAATCATTTTGAAACAGATCTACTCAGACAAGCAGCAAACTACTTGCCACTTTCACCAATATCTTTTCTCTCAAGATCAGCTATGGTTCATCACCAGGGTACATCCTTAATTCATGGTGAGAGACGCTGGACTTGGGCTGATACTTACAAACGTTGTCGAAGACTTGCTTCTGCGCTTAGCAAAAAGGGTGTTGGTAAAGGTGATACTGTATCTGTTATGGCCCCAAACATTCCCGCATTATTTGAAGCACATTTTGGTGTTTTGATGACGGGTGCAGTACTTAACGCTCTTAATATCCGTCTAGAAGCAGACACATTGTCATACATTTTTGAGCATGCTCAAACAAAAGTTTTGCTGACAGACAGAGAATTTTCAAAAGTCATTAAAAAGGCTTTATCTAATGTTAGACAGGAAATTATTGTAATTGATATAGATGACCCAGAAATTGAGTCTGGTGAATTTCTGGGAGAAATTGAGTATGAAGCATTTCTTAAAGAGGGAGACCCAGAATTTGAATATGTTTTGCCGCAAGATGATTGGGATTCAATTTCCCTTAATTATACTTCCGGTACCACGGGGAGGCCCAAAGGAGTTGTTTACCACAGTCGTGGTGCTTATCTACTCGCGACAGGAAATGTTTTAGCTTGGGAAATGCCTCACCGCCCATTATATCTTTGGACTCTTCCAATGTTTCATTGTAACGGTTGGTGTTTCCCTTGGACAATTACGATGTTAGGAGGTACTAATGTATGCCTAAGAAAAGTAACTGCAAAAAATATTTATAAATCAATTGCTGATCATGGCATCACACATTTATGTGGTGCCCCTGTTGTCATGAATACGATCTGCAATGCATCTAAGGAAGATCGCTATGAACTAACACAGAAAGTTGAAATCATGACTGCTGCGGCTCCTCCTCCTCCAACTGTGATAGCTAGTATGGAAGAAGCAGGTTTCAATGTGACTCATGTATACGGACTAACAGAAGTTTATGGCCCAGCAGTTGTTTGTCAATGGCAGGAGTCATGGGCTGAAAAAGATAAAATAACACAAGCCCAGATCAAAGGAAGACAAGGAGTCCGTTACCATATGCTGGAAGGTTTAATGGTTGGGAACCCAGAAACGCTGAAGCCGGTTCCGAATGATGGCCAGACTATGGGTGAGGTACTAATGAGAGGGAATACTGTAATGAAAGGCTATCTAAAGAATCCTGAAGGAACTATGGAAGCATTTGCAGGAGGATGGTTTCACTCTGGAGATCTGGGTGTGCTACATCCTGATGGCTATATTGAACTGAAAGACAGAAGCAAAGATATAATTATTTCCGGTGGAGAAAACATTAGTAGTGTGGAAATCGAAAATGTGCTATATGAACATCCTAATATTCTTGAGGCAGCAGTGGTAGCTCGACCAGATGACAAATGGGGAGAAACCCCTTGTGCATTTGTGGTTTTGAAATCAGGTGTCACAGTTCATGAAAAAGAATTAGTTGAATTTTGCCGTTCCAAAATGGCTGGATTTAAGGTCCCAAAAAAAATTGTATTCAGTAAGCTTCCTAAAACTTCAACAGGGAAAATACGTAAATCTGTCTTGCGAGAAAAGGCAAAACGAATATAGTTTCTAGAACTAATTAATGGTGTATAAATTATTATACCCATATATCTATGTACCTTAGAGTATTCAAAAATATAAGTTAAATTTTTTACAAGGTTTTTTTATTAATGAAAAGAAAAAAATTTATTGAAGATCTTAATCTTGAAGGGAAGCGTGTGCTGACACGTGTTGATTATAATGTCCCTTTGAATGATAAGCTGGAAATAACTGATAATGGACGTATAAAAGCAACATTGCCTACAATTAATTATATCATTGAAAATGGTGGAAGGGCTGTTCTTATGTCTCATCTTGGCCGTCCTGGAGGAAAGCGAATAGAGAGTATGAGTTTAAAACCAGTCTCTATGAAATTGTCTGAATTGTTAGGTCGGCCCATTAAATTAGCTCCAGATTGCATTGGAGAAGAAGTTGAGTATTTAGTGCGAGGTATGAAGAACGGAGAGGTGTTACTTTTAGAAAATTTACGATTTCATAAAGCTGAAATGAAAAATGAACCTTGGTTTTGCGAAGCTTTGGCTGTTAATGGAGATGTTTATATAAACGATGCGTTTGCAACAGTCCATAGAGCTCATGCATCAACTAGTGGAGTGGTCTCATACATTCCTGACAGTGCTGTTGGACATTTGATGCGTAGAGAACTAAAGTTTCTGGGGGAAGCTGTTGCTCAGCCTGCAAGGCCATTTGTCGCGATTCTTGGTGGAGCAAAAGTCTCAGAAAAAATTAAGGTGATTGGAAAACTTTTAGAAAAAGTTCAGTCTATGATTATCGGAGGTGGTATGGCCTGTACCTTTTTAAAATCTCAAGGATATAAAATTGGTGCTTCTATGCTTGATGAGGATTCACTAAATTTAGCAAAAAAATTGATTGAAGAGGCAAAAGAAAGGGGAGTAGAGTTTTTGCTTCCAGTCGATTTAGTTATCGCAGAAAAGTTTGATAATAATGCCTCAAAAAGAGTAATTTCTATAGAGGAAGGTGTCCCTGAAAACTGGCTAATTATGGATGTTGGACCAAAGAGCATAGAAATTTTCCGTAACTCAATTTTTGCTTCTGGCACTGTTTTGTGGAATGGTCCAATGGGTGTTTTTGAAATGGAAAATTTTTCCAAGGGGACTTATGCTATTGCTAAATGCCTTGATGTTGCGACTGAAAATGGTAGCGTGACAATAATCGGTGGGGGAGATTCTGCCGCCGCAATTAAAAAATCTGGACTGATCGGTAGAATTACTCATGTCTCTACAGGAGGTGGAGCATCACTTGAATTTCTGGAAGGTAAGGAACTTCCAGGATTAAGTGCCATTCATGAATCAAAATAATTTATTTGACTTAATTCTTTTTTTTATTTTAAAGGAGCATATTAAGAAAAACTATGAATAAGGCTGTTCAATTGGAAAATGAAACTTCTAATTCTCATCAATTGAATGAGAATGTAGTTCATAATGAGGTAAGTAGGAATGTTTCTCTAAGTTTTTTCATATACCGTTTGATTGCTTACGCTGACGCTCGGCGGTCTATAGCTGCATTTATCTCAATTCTAATGTTAGTTGTAATAAGCGATAATCTGTTCAACAATTTGCTTTTTGAGCCTTATGTCAGTCTAGTGGAGAAATTGTCAGGTGTACAACCAGGAGGTTTTGCTGAACTTGATGTAGGATTTGCACCAGAAGTCTGGCAAGCACTACTTGGGATGGTCTTGGGGACTCTTATTTTGGTAATTTCAATTGCCTCCCAAAGCATTCCTAAGCTAATCGACTTTTACATGAAGGATATCAGAAGTTTGCTTTACATATGGTTTTTAATCATTTCAGGTGGGCATGCTTTAATTATAAAAATATATGGTGAAATCGGTTTGGTTCGAGAACCAAGCAGAGTATTTAATACGCACTTTCTTTTGTCAATTTGCTCAATCATCGCATTCCCATATATTTTTTACATCCTTCGCTACACAAAACCGACCAACATCATTGACCGTATATATAAAGAAAATATGAAAAAGATCAGGTTCCTTACTTCGGCAAGAAGTCACTCTCTGGCTCATATTCCTGAAGTAATTGAACAACAGCAGCACAGTATGTTTGAATCGCTGAACCAATTGGACGATATACTTGAATTCATAGATTTTAAGGAAGTAAAAGCTGACATCATTTCTGATATGAGTCGTACTATACAAAACTATATTATTTTAAAACCAGAAATACACAGTGATTTTTTTAAAGTATCGCCAAAAGTACGTACCGATATTTCTTTCAAAACTATGGTGGGCCAGTTTGAAGAAATGGAACGAAACAAAAGTTTATATGAATTAAAATGCTTTCGTCTATTGAGTAATAATTATATTAAATTGATGGAACAAGGAGAATTTGATTTATCTTCCATGGTCACTGGAGAACTTGTAAAAATAGGTGTAAAAGCTATTGAGAGTGGTAATGATAACCTGATTGAACTCGTTATAATAAGATTCAATACCTTTTTTAGGATGGCGTTTAAGCATGCCATTGGGAGTAATGAAGCACGTAATATTTACAACCTCAGTTTCTTCTATGGTCAATTTATTACTCATCTGGTTGAGCAAAAAAAAGTTGATCAGGTTAAGCAAAGTTTTGGCTACCTTCGTTTTTACGGAGTAGAAATTGCGAAAGCATTTCCTAAAGTTCCGTCAGTATATTTTGATGTAGCTGTTATTGCTTTTGAAATGAAGAAACTATTGGAATTAATCCATCATGCTAAATGGGACAAGGAGATTCAAAAAACTTTGCTCAACGAAATCTTACAGGTTGATAATCCACCGGATTTCAACAAAGAAGATTTGGATCAGGGAATCCAGATAAACAATGTTGTTCGCAATATCCAGTACGGTCTTGCATTATTCTATCTGCATGAAGGTGTAGATGATTTTGTTGAAATGATTGGTAAGGATATTCTTGATGACCTAGATTATCTTGGAGAATCAACTTTCTATCGTGTTCTGGGAATGACCGAAGGACTTATGCGATTTGCTGGTCCTACCTTCTGGGAGGATACTGACCGCGGTAACGTTAATATCTTCTTTACCCCTTACAAGGATCAAATTGATAGTTTTAAAAAGCTTCTACATGAATTAGTAGAGTCTCACTTGAGAAATCAAACAACAAGAAAGTATCAGCTTACAGACATAGAAATGGATTTACTTTGGGAAATGTCAAGAAAAACTAAAGAAAATGAACTTGAGCAGATTAGTTTGAATTCTGAAAATTTTGAGTTAGTTCTTAGCGAGCTGGAAAATATTGATGACTCTCGTCTGGAAGCATTGATTTCGTTGAGAAAGAAGCTTAATTTTCACTCAGAGAATCCTTTACTTGTAGTATCTAATAGTCGTCAGATTGCGATTGGTACTATACTACAGATAAATGGAAATATTTTAGGACAAGAAACGTCTTTAAAGTATGAGGCTGAAGTACAGTCAAACACACCAAACTTTTTATTTGTAAAAGTAGGAGATCCTAGAGCAACTATGGATATTGAAAAAATTTCTTCATTAAGTGTCAAATTTCGTCCATTAAGGCAAAAAAAGATTTATGAGTTTCATGCAAAACCAAAAGGTCTAGGAAAGAACAATCTGCTAAGAATTACTCATTCAGACTTTATTAAAATTGTCGAAGAACTCTAATCTTATTTCTTTACCGGGCAAAGGACAAAGATTTAAATTTTTTCTTTTTATGACTCATCAAGTCTTTCAATGCAATTTGGGTTGTCAAAAGACGGGACATTTACTTTACTTGTAACTCTCCATGCTTCCATAAATTCAGAATCGAATGCCAAAAGTAAATTTTTTAGCGAAGCTTCATTTCCTGATTCATCCAGCCAATTAATTCCTTTTTCTGGATCTAAAATTACTGGCATTCGATGATGTATAGACTGTAAATAAGAATTAGCTTCAATTGTCAAGATAGCACATGTTTTAATAATCTTTCCGTCTGGGGCGGACCATTCATCCCATAATCCGGCAAATGACATCGGACTTTTGTTTTTCAAACATATAAAATAAGGCTGTTTTTTCTTGCTTTTTTTTGCCCATTCAAAAAAGCCAGATGCAGGAATTAGACACCTTTTTTTTCTAAAAGCTTGTTTGAAAGCAGGTTTTTCTGAAGCAGACTCTGAACGTGCATTGATCATGGCCTTTGTAATTTTAGACCAAAAAGGGATAAGCCCCCACCGCCGTGTTTCAAGTCTACGCATTCCATTCTGCTGGATAATCACAGGAATATCCTGATATGGGCTGATGTTATAACGAGGTTTCAAAAACACTTCTGAATGTTCAATCTGGAAGTCCTTTATTACTTTTTCTTCATTGTCTATAAATGCAAATCTTCCGCACATATAAAAGTTTTTAATTAACGGTTAAACTTTTTAAGGAAATCTTTTTTAAACTCGATGAAGCGCCTTTCTATTATAGCTTTTCTTGCCTTTTTTACTAAGGAAATGAAGAAGAAAAGATTGTGGTAGGTATTCAGACGTACTCCCAGTATTTCGCCTGATTTGAAAAGATGTTGAAGATAAGCTCTGGAATAGTTTTTACAAGTGGGACATTCACATTCAGGATCAAGAGGCTCCGGATCCTGCTTGAATCTACTTTGCTTAATGATGATCTTACCATGTGAAGTAAACAGCATTCCATTACGAGCATTTCTGGTTGGCATTACGCAGTCAAACATATCAATTCCTGCTTCAATTCCTTCCAGCAAGTCTGAAGGATCTCCAACACCCATAAGGTAACGGGGTTTTCCAGCAGGCATTTTTGGTGTTATATGATGGGTCACATTATACATTTCTTCCTTTGATTCCCCTACGCTCAAACCACCAATAGCATATCCATCAAAACCTATTTCAACAATTTGATTCATTGATTTTTCACGTAGATCAAGATCATGACCTCCTTGTATGATACCAAAAAGAGCCTGTTCTTTAAATACATCAGATTTACTAATGCTGGCTTCTTTGCATCGCCTAGCCCATTTTTCCGTTAAGTCTGTTGAGCGTTCCACCTCCTGACGTGATGCAGGAAGTTTCAAACATTCATCTAGACACATCATGATTGTAGACCCAAGATTTTTCTGAATATCAATTGAAATTTCAGGAGTTAGTTTTAATTTTGTACCATCAATATGACTGCGAATTATCGCACCTTCTTCATTAAGTTTAAGAAGTTTCGCCAATGAAAAAATCTGAAAGCCACCACTGTCAGTTAAAACAGGCCTGTCCCAATTCATGAACTTTTGCAGACCACCCATCTTTTTTATTATTAAATCACCTGGGCGAAGATGCAAATGGTAAGTGTTCCCCAAAATTATTTCTGCTCCAAGTTCTTTTATTTCGCCAGTAGTCATGCCCTTTACGGTTGCAAGTGTGCCTACAGGCATAAAAATAGGTGTTTTAATTGATCCATCTGGAGTGTGTAATGTCCCTGCACGGGAATTATCGCTTTGGGCTTCAATTTCGTATTGAATCATAAAACAGTTCAGATTAGGGGTACAATTCTCTTCATTAGCATAACTGTATATTCTTTTTGTTTTATGAATTTTTCCTCTTCAGGTTCAGATACTGCAGGCACATCAGGATCAATTTCAAAAAGTTTCTGACCACGGGAAACAATAATTCCTGAATTTGCAGAAACACAAATTTTTTGTATTGTTCCTGAAAATTCTGCACGGATTTGGTTAAACATTTTCATAACTTCGAGTATGCCAATGACATCTCCTTTCTCAACATGCTGCCCTTCAAGCACATATTCTTTTGCTTCAGGTGTTTCACGAGAATAAAATGTCCCACCAGTCCATGCTAAAATTTCATTTTTTCTGGTAGAAGGAGTTGGATCAAGTCCAGCAACAAATTCTTCAATTTTGTTTGGAAGATTTAGCATTTCTGGGACATCTATTTCGAGTGAATTATCTCCTTTAAGTTCATAATATCCGGCCTCATTTCCAATTATCTCTGGAAGCTGTAAAAGTTCTAAAGACATTTGATGGGCATAGTGTCCCCTGATCGTTCTTTCCCAGCATTCTTGGTCTTTCAAAAAACCAGATGGCACTGTAGATTTGGTTTCTTTGAGCAATTTTGTCAATTGTGGCCATGTTTTAATATTTTTGTTAAGTTGAGATTCTAAGATTTTGTAGAAAGAATTTGCAGAATCAATCAATGTTTGATCATTACTCCAAATCTGCTCACTTGATGGAAAACCTGAACGTTGCTCTAGGTGCAGAAAATTATACAACTCAAGCAATATCTTAATAAGGTTAACTTTGTTTGAAAGTATGGATTCATAGGATTTTGACTTAATAAAAGCAAGCCATCCCATAAGTAAATGTGGTCTTTCAAACAAAATTTTTAATGGTCGCAAAATTAGTGTAAATTTTTGGTCACAAATTTGGAGACCTTCGGCACCGAAATCAGACTGAATTTTTTCTCTGTGAATATTCCAAGCAAAATCCAGATTAACTTTATCACATAATATTTTCAGTTTCCCTGAAAGAGCCAGATAAGATGAAACAAAACGTGTATTTGGTTTCACCATTGGATCATTAGAAAGCATCCAGTGAAGTAAGCTATATTGAAAGTCTACATTCAGATAAAGGTCTGACCCTTTAAATTCCATGCACCGCAATATCTCTGCGAGTTTTTCAAAACTTTCTTTTCTTGAATCGCCATGTGTTATTGAAAGAGCAACATTTGAATCGTACGCTCCTGCAAGCTTATAAGGTTGAAGTATGCCTGTATCAGGATTGGAGATCCCTATGCCTTGATCATCTCGTTGTTCGTTTTCATCAGGTAGAGTCCAAGAACTTATAATTCCACCAGCATGAGGTTTAAGTGCTTCATTTGTGGCATTCAAACGAGCTTCAATTCCAGAAATAAAGCGGGGTATTTTTTTTGGACAATTAAGCTTCTTGCCATAACAGTTTAGCAGAATCATCAAAGCAACCAATGATTCAACCGTGAATTTGTCTTCAGGATTGTCAGGGTTAGAAAATTCTAGCTGATAAACCATTTCAGTTACTCTGTGCTCTACCTGTATTCGAGTATTGACTTCCATGAAATAATGATTATAACCTTCGACAATGCATTCAAAAGTTGAGACAGAATCAAGCTTTAGTGCCTTGCCAAATCTTTCAGCGTGTTTGCACATTGAATGTAAAATTTTTAGATCTTTGTAAATTACTTTTGCCTGCTCTTGTTTACCTGCAGATTCATATTCATTAGCTACGGCTTCTAGCATTTCCTCCGTGAGTGAAACCTCAAGCAGTTTTTGTTCATGCATCTGCAGTGAACAGTCACGTCCACCAAGCTCAATGCACCACTCTCCATTTCCTATTAACTGAATTTCATTGTGTCTAGTGTTTTCAAAGTTAAGTTCAATCAAAAAATTCTTGTTGTCTCCGGGTCTAGAAGCATTTGATTCTAATAAAACAGACATTACTGCATCTGCTACTTCATCAATTTTTGATACAACCCGCTGACCTTTTCCACCTCCACCACTGACGTGCTTTAAACGAATACGCTTTCCGGGAAATTTCTGCCACAATGATTCAACTGTGTTCAATGTTTCATCTTGCAATGCTGAAATTGTGAATAAATCGACATTTTTTGCATAAGAGGCCTGTAAGATAATCTCTGACTGTTCGAGGGATTTTAAATCTTCCCAATTATCATCTACTAACAACCCATGTTTTTTGATTTGTTTACGAAAATACTCTACAGGTGTATTACCTGCAGTTTTTAATAAAGTTTTTGCTGCGATCTGGTCTTCTCCAGGAGTAACAGGCACATTCAGTAGTCGGGCAAGTTTTTTTGCCTCATCTTTTGAGCCCGCCTGCTTTATCACACTGGAATTTGGTCCAACAAAAGAAATACCTTCATTCTCAATAAGCTTCACGAATTCTGAATCTTCTGCCATAAAGCCATAACCTGCGAATAAATGGGTATAATCATTTTTTTTGCAAATTTTAATTATTTGAAAAATTCGGTCAAGTCTTTCCTCCCTAGAAGTACCTACGTAATCTTGTATATGATGTACTTGTCTTTTTCTATTGCTGATTGCACGTAATTCTGGGGCAATTGCATGAGGATAAACAATGCTGTCTTTTTCTGAAAGTAGAATACCGTAGTTTGCCCCCAGTTCCTTAAGGACTTTCATGGTTTCCAATCGAATAGGTCCCCTGCAGACAATCAGACAATTCACATGATCAAATGTGAATTCTGATTGCCATGAACTGTTTTTTTTAAAGTAAATAGAACTCATGATTCGAGAATTATTTAAATTACATTAATAATAAGTGGAAATTATTTTGGTATCCTGTTGAGGAAAACTTAAAAAATTAGTGACTAAATGGTTTAAAAATAATTTTTAGTCACCTATTTTGGCTTGATCAAAAAAGGGGAGCTAAAAGGTATTTATAATTTAAGAATAAATTGTTATTTACTTAAGTGAAAAATTTGTCCCAAATTTGATACATTCTAAATCTTCTAAGATCTCCATTTAAACCCTAATGTTCATCAAATTCATCTACAGAATCAGGCTTGATATCATAGCCATGCAGCAAAACCCGGACAGGATCATCAATGTGAGTACCTTCTTTACTCCAAGTTGAGTGATCTGCAGTAATTGCTCGAAGTAAATCATCTGTTCTTTTTTTTAGAAAATTTCAAAGTTCAAAATCTATTTTTTCTAGGAATTTTTTCTTTTTAATAGGTTCTCTATTGTAAGCGGCAATATCACATCCTTTTATGCGCAATATAACAATTTCATGTTTATCAAGCATTTTAACGGTTAATTTGAATTTTTCTATTAAATTGGTGTCAAGGTTTGCAGTCATTTCTTTAGTATTTAAAATCATTAAGCCAGTGAGACGAGCAATCCCCGAGATTGTATCATCTCCGGTTATAGCACATTCCTGATAATCCCTTTCCTGAAGGGTGTTTGATTTCTGAGAAATAATGAGACTGTCCAGGCTCTATAGTTAAAATGGAATTTGCAGGCAAAAGATTATAAGAAACTCTTTTAAGACTAATAGTATGTTTAGCTAAAATTTTTTTTACTTTCAATTCAAAAATATTTAGTAATTCAGCAGTTCGTGGGCATTTTGGGTCATTTTTTATTAATCGGCTTAATGAGCTTAGGATTTATACCGTAATGGTAGTGGTCCCCAGGGTCACTTCCAGTAATAAAGTCTTGAAGTCCTGATCCTCGCATAATTAAAGCAATACGTTGCTCAGTCACTGCGACGACATCAAAGCGAACATTATTAATCTTTTGTCCAGTAATACTTAATGAAAGTTAATTTGTTCCCTCTCTAATGCGACCTATTCTGCGGTCGACAATTAAACCTTTTCCGTTCACGGTGGTCCAATTAGCTCTAAAGGCTACATCGCCAATATTGATTTTCATACCACAACCCAATGCCTCAACAACTCCTCGTGAAACAGTTTTCTCTCATGAGTCATAACCCAAAATAGCTAAAGTTTCTGAGACTATAGAGGCAACAATCCCAAGTTTTATAGGATCTGCGATCCCACATTGTCCGTCCTTGGCAAGTTGATTTATTTTAGTTATTTTGGCATCCTGAAGAGGTGTTTTGTGGTCCAGTTCTAAAACTGGAAGATCCCCCATACCGTCTATTATCAAAAGCAGTCAAGAGAGATTAGACACAAAAATTATCAGGATTTGGAAGGCAGAGTTGACTTAACCTGCTCCTGTAATGTGTTAATTATTAGTTGCGTCATAGTATTGGTTGTTTCATCTAAATCTTCATTATCAACAACTTCAATTTCAAAATTCTCGCTTTCTGATGTCCAAAATTCATGAATAATCCTTATATTTTCAAAGCTACGTAAAAGTGGATCTATTTTTCTTAATTCATTATTTTTTCCTCGCTCGAAAAATCTATCTTTATGGTGTTTTTCGTTTAAAAGTGAAAGTGTGATTGGAATATGATATGCCCTTTTCGTTCCTTCTTTTTGTATTTGTTGCATATATGGCAGTAAATGTACACCTTCTATTATCATGCTAGTATTTTCTTTTACAGCTCGGTCAACCACTGCTTTAACACCTACACTTACCTGTTGTGACTGTAAGCAAAAACCTCCAATCAATCTGTCGCTTCTATCAAGAGTTTTTGGCATGGCTACACCCGCTTTTGCTGAGGAATTATGAAGGGTGGGAAGCAAGTCCTTTTTAAAAACAAGACGCATGATTTCACGAATGGTATCTGTTCCAGTTATTTTATTTATTCCCATTCTCCCTGCTAGAAAAGTAGCGATTACAGATTTCCCCGTTCCGGAAGCTCCTCCAATATAAATAATCAGGGGCTTGTCAAGTTCATTGATTCGACTGGCCAATTTGTATAATTGAGCAATTTTTGGATTATATTTTTTTGAAATTGTTTTATACACCTCCTCAAAAAGTTTCTTTTTACTTATACGAAATATGCCTTGTTTCATTAAATCTGTTTCCATATTAAAAGCAATTTGGTATGCTTCTTCCGGCTTAACACCTGATGATGTAATTGATTGTGTTAATAATCCTTTTGAAAATGGAGCAGATGTGTTTCTTCGATATACACTAATTTGCTTACCTGATGGAAAAAGTTCTGAATTTAGCCCCTTCAGTACTTCCTGTCCATATCTAGCAACTATTAGTTCGTCAACTGAACTCATTAGAGACTCAGTGGTAACTTCGGACTGTTGTTGGAAATATGACCTTGCATCTTTGGAAATTTGATATGCTTGGTCAAATGATAAACCTCTTTGTATCAGTTTATGTGCCAACATACCTCTCATGAAACGATGCTTTGAATTATCAGGACGAATCACTTGTAATTGCATATTTATCGCTTTTTTATGACTCTTGAAGGAGGCTTTGGAGAATTTTCTATAATACTTGATGCCTCGCAGCCTTCACTCCAATTTGAAAACCCATTTATAAAATGTTCTTTCTTCCAAATAGGTACAGAATGTTTGATTGTATCAATTATGTAACGGCTTGCTTCATAAGCCTCATCACGATGTGAAGTTGATACTGCGATTGCTATGGAACAATCTGTAACTTTAAGTTTGCCCAGTCGGTGAATAACTTCAACTTTATGCATCTCCCATTTTTGCTGTGCTTGTTTAATAATTATTTTGATTTGCTTAAGAGCCATTCTTTCATGTGCCTCGTATTCCAGAAAAGAAACCTCTTGTTTTTGACTATGATTACGAACATCTCCACAAAAAATTAGTACTGCCCCAGCTTGTGGATCTTGTGCGCGTCTACGCATTTCTTCAAGATCAATTTCATCTCGTACAATGGAACAAGGCATAATTAAATGAAATATTTTAAGCTAGTGGAAGCAGATTACAAATCTAAGTAATTATCAAATAATCGACTAGGATGATATCACAAAACCAGCAAAATTTCATGATTTTGTTACGAATAATTAAATTTTAGATCTTCTAAAAAAAACTTTATAGGTCTATTTGATCGAAAATACGAGGACCTTTCCAGTGAACTAGGGTACCTGATTCCATGTTCATATTAACTAAGCTACGGTCTCTGTGTAGCATGTTCCACGAAAGCATCTTTCCAGAATATTCAACAATAATTTTCTGAAAGCTAGGATCTGAGGCAAGATTTACAAATTCTTCAGGATCATTTTCTAAATCAAATAAAAGGGGAGGAAGGGCAGTCATGTGCACATATTTAAAATAATTATCACGGATGACGCATAAAGAACATTGATCTGGAGATAAACCTAATTTTTGTTTAATCATTGGCTGAATGGTACCTATCAAGCGAAAGTCATATTCCCAATGTACCTCTTTACGCCAATTATCCGGAATAGTTCCGTACATCAGTGGAAGCAGTGAGCTGCCATCACATTCTTCAGGAATTTCAGCATCTAGCCAATCTAGTATAGTTGGCATTAAGTCAATGGCCTCTGTAAACACTTCTAACTGCTGTCCTTTGTTTTTCTTTGATATCATAGGATCCATTACTATCAAAGGGATATGATACCCCTGATCGAAATAACCTAGTTTGCCAAACAAATAATGATCTCCAAGATGCTCTCCATGGTCACTTGTAAATAAAATTAGTGTTGAATCATACTGATTTGATTCCTTAAGATACTTTATTATTCTTCCTAAATGCTGATCCACTTCACTCATCAGGCCATAGTATGTTGCCCTTACCTGCAACAAATCCAAATCATTCATTTTTGATGCTGGCTGATCAAGATAATCCCTAATAAAATTACTACGTGGAAGTAACTCATGCAAAGTTTTTAGTATCGGGTGCTGCATACCTTCATCTTCTAAAGATTTTTTCCGCACAGGTTTAGGCATACTTTTGGGATCATACATTGAATTAAATGGTTCTGGTGCAATCCAGGGAGGATGAGGTCGCAGGTATGAAAGATGTAAAAACCAGTTCTCTTCTTCACGTTCTCTAAGCCATTTTAGGACTTCTTCAGTTAAAAAGGCGACACTGCTCTCTTTATCGGAGTAAACGGGTGGTGAATATGATGCTCCACGCCCATCAGGTTTGAGGTAGCCAGGTATCGGATCGTATATTGTTTGATGATTCAGACTGTGGGGATAGCCTTTCGATTTTAACCAAGAAAGCCAAGGGCGCTGGTTATCGGTTAGAGTTACACCACTACTCATTCCTGGAATTACTCCTTCGTATGTGGTTAGTAGAGGGTCCATATGGTGTAATCCTCGAGGATCAGCAGAAGTGTCCGTATACCCAAACAGCGTTGGATCATAGCCTAATTTTCTAACTTCCAACGCAATATTTTTAAAACGGCTATTCAATGGAGTCCCATTGTTGACTGAACGGTGATTCATTGCGTAAAGTCCGGTAAATAATGAGGCCCGGGCTGGACCACATGGTACACTTTGAGTGAAATGTTTGCGAAAAAGGACACCATCTTTTGCAAGCTCGTCTAAATTTGGTGTTTCCACTACAGGGTGACCTACACATCTAAGGCTATCACCACGCCATTGATCTGCAGTAATGAATAATACGTTTTTACGTTTTTTTTTCAAAGAATGCTGAGGCTTGCTCGTTCTTTCATCATTTTTTCCCATCATTATTCTTCCTCTAACAAGAACTCTTCATATTCTTGAGCTGATAACAAATCTGCTGACTCTTCTGGATTAATTAGTTCCAAACGTATCATCCATCCATCATCATAACACTCCTCGTTAATTAATTCTGGGCTGTCCTTCAATTCAGTGTTAACTGCCTTGATACGTCCACTCACCGGCATGAACAGTGAAGAAACCGCTTTTACAGATTCAACTGAGCCGAACTCATCGCCGCTGTCTATTTCATCATCAATTTTAGGCAAGTCTACAAAAACTATATCACCCAATGCTTTCTGGGCATGGTTAGTAATACCAACTTCAGCCTTATTCCCTTCAATTCTTACCCATTCGTGTTCACGTGTATAAAAATTTTCATTTGGTATATCACTCATTCTCCCTCTTTAAATTTTAAGAATTTAGTTTAGGAAATGTCAGCTTTTAGTACTGAATTATTCCAAATTTCACAATAAGATTCCATTAATCTATCCATAGAATGATATTTGTCCAGCAAAAAACACTTCATTTATTATTTTATGCTTATGAATTAAATAATTCTGGTAGATCTATGAATTGCAGGTTATAATAATAATATCAAAAAATGCAGTATATTATCTTATACAATTTTAGAAATATAAAAATGAAATTTTACAATAAATTTTTGTTACCCTTTTTAGTTATATATATTTATTTTTCTGCTCATTCAGTTGCACAAAACATTGATGATTTGGAGCAGATGATTAAAAGTTCAAAAACGCGAGCTGCTCTTGTTAAAAATGTACAAAAAGCAGTAGTTCATATTAAAGTGGAAAAAATTGTTCGAGGATCGGAGAGTCGATCCTTTAACAATCCTATGGATTTGTATAATGATGAATTTTTTCGACGCTTTTTCCCAGAGCTCAATCCACCAAAAAATAATGAAAAACAGAATCAACCAAATCGTGAATTTAGACAAAAAGGCATGGGCTCTGGTTCTATAATTGATTCTCAAGGTTATATTCTCACTAATCACCATGTTGTTGGTTTAGCAGATAGGATAATTGTAGTAATGTACGATGGAGAAGAAAAAGATGCTAAGATTGTTGGGACAGATCCTGAATCTGACATTGCAGTAATAAAAATTGAAGGTGACGGTTTGCCAGTTCTTCCTATGGGAGATTCAGAAACAACGCTTGTAGGAGAAGATGTGATTGCAGTAGGAAATCCCTTTGGGTTAATCCAAACTGTAACCTATGGGATTGTTAGTGCGAAAGGACGCTCTAATGTGGGAATTAATGAATACGAAAATTTTATCCAAACTGATGCTGCTATTAATCCTGGCAACAGTGGGGGCCCGCTAGTTAATCTAAAGGGTGAAATTGTAGGAGTTAACAGTGCAATTTTCAGTCAAAGTGGAGGATATCAGGGAATAGGTTTTGCTGTCCCAATCAATATGGCAAGCAAAATAATGAGGGATCTAATAGATAAAGGTTCTGTTTCAAGAGGATGGCTTGGAGTTGGAATCCAAGATGTAAGTCAGGATCTTGTGAAAGCCTTTAAATTGAAAAATACTAAAGGATGCTTGATTACTGCTGTAATGGAAAACACTCCTGCACAAAAAGCGGGTATGCTTAAGGGAGATGTGGTGGTTAGTATTAACGAAAAGCTCATTCAAAACAGTAATCATTTACGCAATGAAATTGCCAGTGCAGGCGCTTTTACTGAAATAGATTTGGAACTGATAAGAGAAGGAAGATCTTTAAAAATAAAGCTCAAATTGGATGAACGTCCTCAGAAAGTTAGCAGAGTTAAAATTAAACCACAAAAGACTCCTGTTGTGGAACAGTTAGAATTTCTTGGGATGACTGTTGAATCATTAACAGATGAAAAAGCAAAAAAGCTTGGAGTTAAACCAGGAAATGGTGTATTGATCAGCAAGGTAATTCCTGGAAGTCCTGCAGAGAATGCGGGACTGCGTAAAAATATGATTATTCAAGAAGTTGAGCGAAAAGCAGTCAGTAATTTTGAGATTTTCAAAAAAATTGTAGATGATTTGCATACGGGAAAGGGCATACTGTTACTTGTTACAATAAGTGGTGGATCTCGTTACATTTTTGTAGAGTAAGAATAAATTCTATGAATCCAAAGTTTAATACAAAGTTAAATTTTGAACATTTGCTAATAATATTGGAGAAAATAATATTGCAAAACTCTATAGCCGAGAAAAAAGATTTTTATCACCTCTTGGAAGAAATTTCTATTAAATATAATCATTCTAGAGAAGAACTTCTAATGAGAGGGTTTCGTAAAGCTTACCGTCAAATAGTAGATGGTGTTTAATTAAAGTTTTTTATCTCTCCATATTATAATACTTTCTATTTCTAAATATGCCTACTTTAATAGGTACCTTCCTTTTTTATCATCAATTGAGTAATCTTTATAGAAAGGGCGATACTTCCATAACATTACTAAATAAAAATTTGGTTCCTTGAATATGGGGCCAATTTATAAATTTAGCCTGACAAAATTATTTTTTGCTGCAAGTTTATTTAGATTATACAAAATACCTCTTTTGTAANAATTTTTTTATATTATCTATTGCTGGTATTTCCATAAACAGAGTCCCAATCCCCGAAATGATTCCAAAGCGCAAAATACAAAATTTTAAAAATTCAAAGCTAATATTTCAGTTCATAAATCATCATGAGTCCTGNAATAGAAAAACATTCAAAAAAATTACCCCTTTCAGGTCTTAGATTTTTGGTNACCAGACATGACACCCCTGAATCATCACTCTCTTTAATGCTTCAATCACAGGGGGGAGCAGTTGTCTCTGCTGCCATGACTAAAATCATGCCACCAGAATCGTGGCATTTTTTTGATGAAACTGTAACAAGTTCTTTAAAGATTGATTGGGCAGTATTTACCAGTAGCAATGGTGTCTCATGCTGTGTTTCACGCTTAAAGTATTTGCAAATAAACCCAAAATTATTTTTTTCAAAAATCAAAATTGCATGTGTTGGAAAGGCGACTTCTTCTGCTCTTTACAATCATGGAATTATAGCAGAGATTATACCGGATCATTTTCAAAGTGAAGGACTTATTGATTCTTTTAGTAAATACGATTTAGAAAACAAAAGATTCTGGCTCATTCAAGCAGAATCACCTCGAAAAAATTTAAGTATAGCTTTGAAAAATAAAGGAGCAAAAATTATTTTAACTCCAGTTTACAGATCTGAACCTTCCGGGAAGGATACTTCTTTTTTACTTTTAGAGCTTGAGCAAGCAAATCTTGATTGGGTAATATTTGCAAGTCCGTCTGCCGCACAAAACTTTCATAAGGTTCTGCCTGATGGATTCTGGGATGAATTGGTGGTGAAGCCTAAAATTGCCTGTATTGGAAAGACGACTGAAAAATCTGTAGAAAGTTTGGGCTGGATTGTTAAGCTTCGTCCTTCAATTCAGGATTTTGAAAATCTAATTAAAGCACTTTGTGAACAACAAAAACAATCAAAAAAATAGTAAATGGATTTTTTAATAGTTAATTTTTTCCTGCTCTCTGTTTAATTATTTTTCAGAATTAGAAATGGATTTTACTCCGAAAAAAAGTTTTCATGATAGCGATGGCAGATTTTTTTTGTTAGCAAAACTTGCCCCAACATCAAAAATATGTCGTGATATTGATCGCTTGTATAAAATTGGCTTTGGGGAGAAGCTCCCTTTATTATACGTTGACCATATTCGTATGATTGAAAAAGGAGTAAGTTTTGGTGTATTCAATGAGTTAAATGAAATGATAGCCTTTCGTTCATTCCTTTTTGATTGGAAACAAAGTAACCCTCTGGATAAACCATTTTTTCAAGCCCACGAAAATTATTTTTATTCTAATCATACTGTTGTGCATCCAAATTATAGAAATGGTGAGGTTGCTAACATAATTGCTGAAGTGACTCGCATGCAAGTTTGTGAAAAAGAAAAACGCGGACTACGCACCTCTGTCTCTCCATGGAACCTAATGGGATTGTCATTTCATGGAAAAAGTGGATTCAGAATTTGCAGTTTCGTTCCTAATATGTTTGGAACAGGCGAACACCGGTTTCAAATGGTTTTAGAAAAAAATAAGAAGCCAGATTGGTATCAGAAGCGAAGCTATTATATAAAGCTTCTAAGAGATGAAAAGTTAGTTACCGGTGACCATGTTGAAGATTGGGGAGAATATAAATATATAAAACTGGTTAGTCAAAAAAAAACCTTCTCAGAAAATAACAATCTTATAAAAAATCTAAGTATTTATCTTAATGATAAATATTATGATGGGATTTCATTGGTTCCTGAAAGATTCCTAGACTCAGAATCCGAAGAAAACAGTGCACTTCTGATTCTCAAAAAAAATAAAAACAAGAATATTCGCCGCAGTGAATATTTTTGTAAGGAAATCAAACAAAGTACATTTTCTGAGATTAATATAAATACACTTTATAAAAATCTTAAGGGTGAAATCCATACCATTGAATATGCTTTGGAGAATGCTGATCAATGTTTTGAAATTGCACCTCCTATTTCGGACAGAGTAATTTCTCCAGATTCTTCAAATATTTTACCACTGAAAGATAATCTGAAAATGGTAAAATTTGCTAAATCAAAGCTAGTTAAGATTGTTCCAAATAATTGCGAAAAGTATAAAAATATTTTTGCCTTCGACTCCACTGTTTCTTACACTGGGTCTATTAAGGATCATGCTACTGAATTAGTAGCTAGTTTTGTGAAAGCTCAAGATCATATAGATGGACTTGTTCTAGCGTCTACAGGGAATATGGGGGCATCTGAAGCTGCAGGAATGACATTTATTGAAAAAAAAGCCCATATTTTTTTACCAGAATCGACTCCTGAATGGAAAATAGCAAAAATAGAAAAATATGGTGGCAAGGTACATGTTGTAAAAGGGAACTATGATCAAGCTGTTCTAAAGGCGAGGGCATTTGTGGAAGATAATAAAAAACTTATCTATGGTGGTGAAACTGTTCTGCGCCTTTGTGGAAACACACTTCTTGCTAAAATAATGGTCGATCAGCTAGAAGATTATCCTGACTTCCTTTTCATACCTGTTGGGGACGGTGCTCAATATTACGGATTCTTATTAGGATTTAATTACCTTATTGAAAAAGGCTATCTTGGTCATCGAAAAAGATTACCTAGTCTTGTTGGAGTTCAAGTGGACGGAGCAAATCCAATTTACAAATCCTTCCAAGACGGCACTGATCAAATTCAACCAATTGTGCCACAAACTTCTGCTGATGCAATCGCAATTGGCAATCCGCTGTATGGCAAGAAAATTATAAATTGGATTTCCCGCAATCCAGGACGGGGAGAAATTATGAGTGTTTCCGAACAAGGAATCCCTAAGGCTCAATCAGAAATAGAGGATGTTTCTGGTATAAGGCTTGAAGCTTCTAGTTCAGTAGTATGGATAGCGTTGCAGGAGAAAATTAAACGAAATCAGATAAGCAAAGAAAACAAGACGGTACTGCTTTTTACCGGCGGTCTTTTTGAGTCTCCACCAAATGAACCGCATTTCTGATAACAATTTTAGTAATATCGCTATTTTTGGACATAATATTAAATAAGATATCCTGTTCTATTTTAAATATCATTGTATCTGCTTTTGCTATGGCCGTTTCCTTGTGGGCTTCAGGCGTTAAGCCGGTTCCGCTGCTAATCGGCTGACCTTTCCCAATGATTATAATAATTCCCTCATCATCCTTCAGCTCAATCTCTCCATATGCGATGATTCCAATTGATGAAGAAATTTCTCCTTTTCGATGGACTTCTTCACCTTCTCCGTAAAACACCTGATCAATATACTTTTCTATAACAGAAATCATCTCCCAGTTTAAATCCTTAAACAGAGGGAAGTCTCTTAAAAGAAATATTCGGTCTGACATGAATTACCTGTGAGATTCAAGTTCTTTAAAAAGTGCTGCTAAAAGTTTTTTTGCCAATTCAATATTTTCTTTAAAACACATGAAAAGGACTTCCTGTTCCAAGCAAAAAATTCTGGAATCTTGGGTAGTTCTTACACTTGCCTCTCTAGGTTCTGAAATAAGCACAGAACGCTCACCAAAGATATTACCTGACCCTAGTAAAGCGATTGCTTTACCTCCAATAAGAATCTCGACCTCTCCCGAATAGATAACGAACATCGATTTGCCCGTCTCTCCTTGTTTGATTACGAATTCATCTTTATTGAAAAAAAGATCGTCCATTGAATTAATCAAATTGGCAATGATGTTCTCTCCAATATCAGAAAAAGTATCGATACTTTTGAACCAGTTTG
>PAZT01000010.1 GCA_002716165.1 Deltaproteobacteria bacterium
GGTTTGTGTTTCGATAATATTTACTTTGTTTGCTGGCTTGTCATGGATGTTAGTTATGAGTAAGGCCTCAGTTTCATTTGCCCTTCCATTTATGTCTATTTCTTATGTGTTAGCGCTAATATTTGGATTTTTCATATTCCATGAAAGTAAAAAAAGCGGTTGAATCCCATTTGCTTGAAGGTGCAGATGACCCTAGATTCCCTATGCTGCCTCAGAGACTTGTTGCAGACGTGAGAAAAGTTATGCCTGCTAATGGAATTATTGCATTGGATAATGGTGTATATAAAATCTGGTTTGCACGAAACTACACGGCTTATGAGCCAAATACTGTTTTACTAGATAATGCTCTTGCTACTATGGGTGCAGGTCTACCTTCCGCAATGGGAGCACATATGGTTTACCCTGAACGAAAAGTAATGGCAATTTGTGGAGATGGAGGATTCATGATGAATGCTCAGGAACTTGAAACAGCCGTCCGCCTTAAAATGAATTTAATATGCCTTATATTAAGGGATGATTCATATGGAATGATACGATGGAAACAGGCAAACATGGGTTTTGAAGATTTTGGTCTTGAATTCAAAAATCCTGATTTTGTCAAGTTTGCAGAATGCCATGGTGCTATGGGATATCGAGTGGAAAAAACTGATGATTTTGTGCCGTTGATTAAAAAATGTAATAATACACCAGGAGTTCATCTGATTGAACTTCCAGTGGATTATTCTGAAAACGATCGTATTTTGAATCATGAAATTAAGGATCGCAGTCAAAAAATATAAATACTATAAATTATAAAATTGCTTTGATTGAAAAGTATAATCTTTGTGTGATCGGTGGCGGACCATCTGGATATGCTGCAGCAATGCGTGCTGTAGACTTTGAAAAATCAGTTTTGCTTGTAGAGAAAGACCGAATTGGAGGAGCAGGAATATTCGATGGAGCTCTTTCTTCAAAAACCTTTTGGGAAATTTCAAAAGAATTTGCCTCATTCTGCAAAAAAATGCGCCATTATGGTTTGAGTGAACCAAATGTAAATTTTAATAATGTTTTACAGGAAGTAAATGATGCAGTTTTGGAAAGGTCTAATCAATTGAATGAACACCTCCAAAAGATAATACATCAGCGTCCAGACCATTTCTATTATTTAAAAGGGAATGCCAGTTTGTTGAACAAAAATGAGATTGTGGTAAAAACTGATAATGGTTGTCAAAAAGTAATTGCAGAAAATATAATTATTGCTACCGGGAGTCGCCCACGAAAAATTGATACTATCCCTTTTGATGAAGAAATAATAATGACTAGTGACGGGATTAGTTCACTCAAGGAATTTCCTGAAAGTCTTGTGATTCTTGGGGCAGGAGTTATCGGGTGCGAGTTTGCCACGATTTTTTCAAATTTTGGTAAAACGAATGTCCATCTTATCTCAAAAGACGAACGTATACTTCCGTTCGAAGACGCAGATATGGCTCTGGCAATTGAAAAAAATCTGGAGGCTAATGGAGTATTGATTCATAGGTCTTCAAAGCTGGACAAAATGGAAATTGTTGATGGGCAGGTTGAGTATTTAATAGAACACCCTGATGGAGAAAGAGAAAGTTTTCACGCTGAAAAAGCTCTTGTTTCAGTGGGAAGGATACCAAATATAGAAAACACGGGTTTGCTAGAAATTGGGATTGAACTCAGTAAATCTGGTCATATTATTGATAATGATACACAAACTAGTTGTTCAAATATTTACGCTGTTGGTGATATTACGGCAGATATCGCATTGGTAAATGTGGGAGAACTGGAAGGGCGACATGCAGTTGAAAAAATCTTCGGTGAGCCTAAAAGACCAATAATTTACAAAAATATTTCAACTATTATGTTTCTCAATCCTGAAGTAGCAGGAGTAGGAATGAACGAACAGCAAGCACAAAAATCTGGAATCAACTACCGTGTTGCAATTTTTGATTTTCGCTGTATACCAAGGGCAGTGGCAATGCGCAATACTGAGGGTTTTTTCAAAATCCTAGTTACAGATGATGAAAAGATGCAAGTGCTTGGAATGAGAGCAGTTGGAGAACACGCATCCAGTGCAATTCAAGCCGTTGCTTTGTTGATTGCTACAAATAAAGGCATAGAAGAATTGGCAGAATTGATTCACCCACACCCGTCAATTATTGAAGGAATACAAGAATGTATACGGGTTCTATTAGGAAAGTCTATTTACAAACCTGATATTTTTGTGGATTATCTTGTATATAGATGTTTTAGAAATGGTGAATTCGTAGAATGAATTTTCTTTTAATTTGTATAAAAAATTAGCGGAAAATTTTAAATACTTTGGCTTTCAATTGAAATAAAATTAAATATTTTAGTTAAAAGTTCTGTAAAGAATATTTAAATTTTGTTTTACTATGAATCTACAGGTCTGATATAGCTTTGAAAAAATAATGGTAATCATTGCAGCAAAATTTTTCTGAATTATTTATGATCTTCATATTTGAATCAAATCGACTTGGAAGATTCACCAATTTTTTTATTGAATATTAATGGAATGATAAAGAATACTACCCCAACACTAATGAAACAATCAGCAAAGTTGTTGACAAAAAAACTCGTTTCGTACCAGCGAAAGTGGAAGAAATCTGTTACGTATCCGTACACTACACGATCAATTAAATTTCCTGCAGCCCCAGGAATTACACAGGTCAACCCTGACCGTGTGAAAAAATCTAGTTCAAACCAGTATCTGGTTAGGTAGTAAAGCATAGCCACCGTTGCTACTAATGAAACTCCAACTAACAATGGGATTCTAATAGCGTCTGGATAATCTGCTAAGAAACTAAAGCTTACACCCCTGTTCTGAACATGGGTTAGATCCAAAAAATTTTTTAACAGCCTGCTAGTTTCATATAAAGGTATATTGCTCCTAACCCAAATTTTTGCAACAAGATCTAAAGTCAAAAAAACAATCATAACTAATAAACACATCCTGAACGAAGGTGATTTAATTTTCTTAAAAAAACTCAATTGATTACTCTGCTATAGAAATTAAGTCAGTAATTTTAACTGGTTTCTGTTCATGAAGAATCATATCCCTAATTACAACCTTATCTTCAGTTAATTCCTCTGGAAAGAGCAGAATCGCTTTTTCAGCACCAGATTCATTAGCGTGCCGCATGGTCTTTTTCATTTTCTTCATGGTGAAATTGCAGTCAACAACATATCCTTGCATTCGTAAATCAGCCGCTATCTTTAATGCTATTCCTACCTGTTCACTGGCGAAAGGTATAATAGTATAGTCTAATTTTCTAGGAAGTTCTGGTAAACGTCCCAAATCTCTTAATACGTCCAAAGCAACAACATCACCAAATCCAAATCCTACTGCAGGTACTGTTTCACCTCCGAATGCAGACAGCAAAGAATCGTATCGTCCCCCACCACAAATTGCACGATGCTTTTTATCTGGGCTATTAACTTCAAAAACTGCTCCTGTGTAATAAGAAAGTCCTCTTACAATAGAGATATCAAATTTCAGATATGCTGAGTATCCTGCAGCATCCATAATATCTATCAATCTATGCAACTGCTCAACTCCAGTAGTATCGTTCAAGTTTTTTTCAAGATCCTTTAAATCTGTGTTAGAAAGATAATCATTTAGCATTCCAACTTGTTTCTCAGACATCCCCAAATTCTCCAACATATCTAGTAATGCTTCTGAAGAAATTTTATCACGTTTATCTAGTATGACCATAACTTTGCTATGAAGATCATCAGGAACATTAATTTGGTTTAAAATCGCATTTACGATCCGACGATCACTGATAAAAATATTAAATTCTTTTTTTGTAAGTCCTAAAGATTCACAGGCTGAAATCAGGAGTAATAAAATTTCTGCCTCTGCCAAAATATCTGGTTGACCTATAATGTCAGCGTTCCACTGAAAGTGCTCACGCCGTCTACCTTTTGTCATTCTTTCATAACGAAAACATTGAGGTATTGAAAACCACTTTATCGGGAAGGATAATGATTTATTATGCTGAAGAATAAGCCTTGCAAGTGAAGGAGTCATTTCTGGCCGCAAGGCTAATCTTCTTCCACTCTTGTCCTCAAAACTAAATAGCTGCTTGCTGATTTCATCACCTGCTTTACGAATATAGAGATTCTCATGTTCTAGAACACAAGTATCATATTCTTCAAAACCAGCCTGAACTGACGCTCTTCGCCAGATTTCAAATAACCAGTTACGTAATCGCATATCTTCCGGAAAGAAGTCCCGAGTACCCTTAACAGGCTGCAAATCAGTCATATCTTTTAATTAATTTCTCATTTAAATTTTTTTTCATTCAACTCTGTGTAATTTTAAAAGTGAATTCCATAATCATTTTAAAATCATCCCATGCTAGAGGCATTGCTGTACGATTACGCAAGAGATAAGAAGGATGAAATGTTGGAATTATTTTCCATTTTTCATACTGTTTCATCTTTCCGCGTGCTTTGGTGATGCCGGGTGCGTCAGGAATGAATGTTTTTGTTGGGATGTTACCAAGAGTTACAATTAATTTTGGATTCAAAATTTCTATTTGCTGTTTGATAATTGGCAGGCAGCAGGAAATTTCTGCTGGAGTGGGATTTCTGTTACCAGGAGGACGACATTTTACAATATTTGTGATATATACATCATCACGTTCTATCCCTATAGCGCTTATCATTTTTGTAAGTAACTTCCCAGCCCGTCCCACAAAAGGTTCGCCCTGAACATCCTCATCTGCTCCGGGTCCTTCGCCAATGAAAATTACTGGAGGATTTGAAAGACCACTGCCAAAAACTAGTTTCTTTCTGGTTACTCCTAAAGCACAATTTTGGCATGATCTATACTTTTCAAGAATTTTAGAAAGTGATACGGATTTTATTTGAGAATCCTCCAGATTCGTTGTTTGATCAAAATTATGGTTTATGTTTTTTTGTTTTAAATTATGAATACTATTTTTATCAACCTTAACTGATTTTTCAGTAATCAAATCTATTTCAGGAAGCTCTTCTATATTTTCTTTATACTTTTGAAGTTTTTTAGTTGTTATATTTTCGCGTGGTTCACTAGAAATTACATTTTCTTTAGAGATTATTTCTTCTAAACCATTGATTACACTTTTTACCTCTAAGCCAGGTAGTGCTTTAATATTAAGGTATTTTATTCCTTTCTGATTCAGAAAATACAACTGATTTGCAATTTGAATCAGTAAAGCTGAATAATCCAAATTAATATCTAGTGAAGTGTTACTATATCAACTGATTGAAGATTTACTAAAATTTTCTTCAAAATATTTCAAATTAATATAGTCAAATTATAATATGAATTAAATTATGCAGATTTAAGACTACAATATGTATCTGCTCAAATCCTGATTTTTCAACAAGTTTGAGAGTCGGCTTTGAATATATTTTGGAGTAACTGAAATTTTTTGATCCATCAAATCAGGAGCTGTAAAACTTACTTCTTCTAGCAATTGCTCCATAACTGTGTGAAGTCTTCGGGCACCAATATTTTCAGAATCCTCATTTATTTGACAAGCAATTTCAGCTATTTTGTCAATTGCGTCTTTAGTAAATTCTAGTTTTACTCCTTCAGTTTTCATAAGGGCAGTATATTGAACTATCAGCGCATTTTTTGGTTCAGTAAGGATACGAACGAAATCTTTTTTGTTTAGCGAAAGTAGTTCCACTCTTATAGGAAACCGTCCCTGCAGTTCTGGTATCATATCAGACGGTTTTGTTAAATGGAAAGCACCTGCGGCAATAAATAGAATATGGTCAGTTTGAACCGGTCCATATTTTGTGTTTACTGTGGACCCTTCTACAATTGGTAACAGATCACGCTGCACTCCTTCTCTAGAAACATCGGGACCTTGAGAATGGCTTCGACGTGATGCAATCTTATCAACCTCATCCAAAAATATAATTCCGCTTTGTTCAACTCGCTTTACAGCTTCCCTAGAAACTTCCTCCATATCTATAAGCTTTCCTACTTCCTCCTTTTGTAAGATATTACGTGCGTCTTCAATGCTAACACGGCGTCGCTTAGATTGCTTTGGCATCATGTTAGTAAGCATATCACGAATGTTTAAATCCATATTGTCATTCATAGAAATAGGCATGAATTCCATGACTGCACCAGAAGGTCTCTCAGTAACATCTAGTTCAACAATTCTTTGATCTAATTCACCGGAACGAAGTTTTTTACGGAATTTTTCTCTTGTAGGATTTGGTGTCCCCCCCGCCTCAGAATTATCCTCTTTGTCTCCTACAGGAGGAAGTAATAGATTAAGGAGCCTCTCTTCGACCATCTCTCTTGCAGCCTCCTGTTTACGTTCCATTTGTTCCTGTCGAACCATGTTAACAGAGTTATCCGTTAAATCTCGAATCATCGATTCAACATCTCGTCCCACGTAACCAACTTCAGTAAATTTTGATGCTTCTACTTTTATAAATGGAGCATTTACAAGTCTGGAAATACGCCTAGCAATTTCAGTTTTACCTATACCAGTTGCACCAATCATGATTATATTTTTTGGCAAAATTTCATCTTTTAAGTCTTCCCCTAGTTGCAGTCTTCTCCAGCGATTGCGTAAAGCAATTGCAACAGCTTTCTTTGCATCAGTTTGACCAATGATATATCTATCAAGTGCATCAACTGTCTCCTGCGGTGTCATATTATTTTCGGTTGGTGTTATCATGATTTTAGAATTTCAATTCTTCAAAGGTTATTTTGTCATTGGTATAGATACAAATATCAGCAGCTATTTTCATTGATTTTTCTGCAATTTCCTTCGGACTTAGTTTAGTATCAATTAAAGCTCTGGCTGCAGCTAGAGCGTACATTCCACCAGAACCAATTCCAATAAGTCCGTCATCTGGTTCAATCACATCTCCGTTTCCAGAAATTATAAGAGAGGCTTCTGAACTTGAAACAGCGAGTAATGCTTCAAGATTTCGCAGCATTTTGTCAGTTCGCCATTCTTTTGCAAGTTCAACTGCTGAGCGCAGCAATTTACCATTGTATTGCTCGAGTTTTTCATCAAATTTTTCAAAAAGTGTAAAAGCATCTGCTGTGGATCCGGCAAAACCTGCTATAACCTTGCCGTCAAATGTGTTACGCAATTTTCGGGCAGACGGCTTCATTACAGTATTATGCATAGATACCTGTCCGTCTCCTGCCATTACAACCGAATTACCTTTGCGTACGCTTAGAATTGTTGTCATAAAATAAATTTCATAAAGTTCACTAATTTTGCGAAATACTATTTTACCAGTTGGAAAGGTATTGTCCAGACGAGAGATGCGTTCCAAGCAAATGCTAGATGACTATCGGTCAATTAAATATTTTGTTAATTATGCAAATAAGAAATAATATATTTATAACCGCTCCAAAGAGATATACCGGTCGCAATCCAAAGCATCACAATCCCTATTTCATGACAAGGTAGTCCGATTGTTTTGTAATGAATGATTAGAAACCCAACTGCTAACATCTGGATTATTGTTTTACTTTTTCCTCCACTGCTAGCTTCAATTACTACTCCTTCTGCAGATGCAATTGACCTTAATCCGTTAATTACCAATTCTCTAGCTATTATGATCACTGTCAAATAAGCAGGGGCTCTTTCCATTGCAACCAGTAGAATCAGTAAAGAACAAATTAATATTTTGTCTGCGACAGGATCTAGCAGTTTTCCTATCTTAGTTGCTTTTCCCTGATGTCTTGCAATCACGCCATCCCAATAGTCAGTCATACAGGCAATAAAAAAAACTAACCATGTTCCTAAGAGAATCCATTGATCGTCTTCCCCGATAACTATTCCCGTATAAATAAATGGGACCAATGCCATGCGGAGAGTGGTCAAGTGATTCGCTGTAAGCCATTTTGAAAAAAAAGCAACCATCAAATTCCTGTCTTGAGTTATTTTAGCAGTCAAGTTATGATGCGTCGATTCAGTAAAAAAAGCAATTTACCATTGTTACGTTCTGAATTTTTTTGAAGAATATTTTTTGATTACTAAATAAATAGTAAAGATTATTTTGATTAATTATGCATTTTACCTTAATTGGTTGGAATTATAAAAAAACTCCAATTGAAGTTCGAGAGAGACTAACCTTGACCCAAGATCAGCAAATTGAGCTGGCGGGCAGGCTGAAAGAAAACTTTAAGCTAGGTGGAATTTTAATACTAAGTACATGTAATAGGACAGAATTTTTCTTTGCCAATGCTGAGCAGCAGCTAGATCCAATAATTGAAATGCTGCAAAGATATTGGAATATTCCTGATCTTCTTGAAAGTATTTATATTTTACAAAACCTCGAAGCTTCAAGGCATTTGTTCAAGGTTGCTTCTAGTTTAGATTCAATGGTACTTGGAGAACCACAGATTTTAGGACAGCTGAAAGAAACATTTCATTTTTTCAGTGACGTAGAACTCATAGGCAAATTCCTCCACCCGCTTTTCACGAAGGCATTTTCCACGGCAAAAAGGGTTCGTACAGAAACAACTATAGCTAGTAACGCAGTTTCTGTAAGTTACGCAGCAGTAGAATTGGCAAGGCATATTTTCGAAGATTTATCCAAACAAAGTGTAATTGTGATTGGAGCAGGAGAAATGGCTGAACTGGCTGTTCAGCACCTAATGAGGAACGGCATTTCACAGTTATTTTTAACCAATAGGACTTTTGCTAGTGCAGCAGAGCTAGCAGAAAAATATCAGGGACTTGCAGTGCCTTTTGAACATCTTAACCGTCACCTCCATCAGGCAGATATTGTAATAAGTTCAACAGGAGCACGAAACTATATCATTACAAAAGAACTAGTAAAAAAGTGTTTGCTTTCCCGCAAGGGTAATCCTATGTTTTTTATTGATATTGCTGTTCCAAGAGATATTGATCCTGAAATAAATAATCTGCATGGAACTTTCTGCTACGACATTGATGATTTACAATCAATTGTTTTACAAAATCAGGAGGAACGAAAAAAACAATCCATAAAGGCTGAAGAAATAATTGAAGATGAATTATCCAAATTAGAAATATGGTTCAGATCGCTTTCCGCGGTCCCAACAATTAGAAGCTTGCGAAAGACATTCCAGTCCACTGCTGAAGTTGAACTTGAAAAAGTTTTTAAACGAATTAATAAATTGCCCGATTGTGAGCGTAAAGAAATTGAGCAATTTGTTCACAGGTTAGTAAACAAACTTTTGCATGAGCCTACGAGAAACCTTAAAATGTTAGCACAGGAAGAGGACTTTCACCTCCATATAGAATCAATTACAAAATTATTTGATTTAAGTTCTTCTCCTTTAGAAAATACCGTTCAACAAAAGCCTAGGCTTAAAATCATAAAATCATAACGCATGCCCAACGCTTTATCCATAAGCGGCAAAAAAAATCCTACCTTAACAATTGCAACTAGAGAGAGTAAACTTGCGCTTTGGCAGGCAAAATGGGTAAGGAAAAAAATTCTTGAAAAGTATTCTGAAATTACAGTTGAATTATTGCCCATAAAAACGGCCGGTGACATTAATCAACTTCAGCCTTTGGCAAAAATTGGAGGAAAAGGGCTTTTTGTCAAAGAACTTGAAACTTCCTTGCTTCAGGGGAAGGCTGACTTGGCAGTACATAGTATGAAAGATGTGACTTGTATTTTACCAGAAGGATTAGAAATATCTGTTATTGCTAAAAGAGATGATCCTCGGGATGCTTGGATTTGCCCAAAATACGGAAGTATTGATAACTTCCCTAAAGGAGCAACTGTAGGTACAAGTTCATTACGTAGGACTGCGTTCATAAAATATCATCGACCTGATATAAACGTTCGCAGTCTTCGTGGGAATGTGACTACTCGGCTGAGTAAACTTGATGGAGGAGAAGTTGATGCCATAATCTTAGCTGTATCTGGACTGAAGCGAATAAATCTAGAAAATCGTATCACTGAAATTATTCCAATGAAATGGATGCTTCCAGCAATTGGGCAAGGGGCAATTGGAATTGAAACAAGGAAAGGTGATTATCATACTCTTAGTTTTCTAAAGCATATTAATGATCCTGTTACTAATGGCTGTTTGGGTGCAGAAAGATCTTTGCTTCTGGAACTAGAGGGAAATTGCCAAATTCCATTAGCAGGCTATTGTATTAACAAAGTGAAGGAATTGAGTTTAAAGTCTGCGCTTTGTGACCATGAAGGTAAATCAATGATATTTTATGAAGCAAGAGCCCTACCGCAGAATGCGATAAGTCTAGGAAAAAAATCAGCAGAATGGCTTCTAAAAAATGGTGGTAAACAAATTTTACAAAAGTCATTAACTGCATTAAAATGAGTTAACCTAAAAAAAATTTTTACCATCTAACTCAGTAGCATTTGCTAAAAAATGAGCGCTTTCTGGAAAATTGCGGTAATTGGTTCCGGGCCTGCAGGATTTTACGCTACCGGAGAGCTTTTTCGTCAGCAATCATGGTCCTTTAAAGTGGATATGTTTGACCGGCTCCCAACCCCCTATGGGCTTGTAAGAGGGGGAGTTGCTCCGGATCACCAGAAAATCAAATCCGTGGCAAAAATTTACAACCGTATTGCTGAAAACAAGGACTTTAGATTTTTTGGAAATGTTGAATTTGGAAAAGATATTTTCAGGTCAGATATACTTGAATTTTATGACTTAGTTATCTATGCAGTTGGAAGTCCATCTGATCGTTCTCTTAAGATACCTGGGGAGGAATTGCCAGGCAGCCATTCTGCAACTGAGTTTGTGGCTTGGTACAATGGTCATCCAGATTTTAGTGAGCATAAGTTTAACCTTTCTGCAAAAAATGTATTTGTAATTGGTATGGGAAATGTGGCACTTGATGTGGCGCGTATTCTGGCAAAGACTCCTGACGAACTATCTAAAACAGATATTGCAGACTATGCTCTGGAGAAATTTTATGAAAGCAAGATTGAGAATATTTGGCTTGTTGGAAGAAGGGGACCACTTCAGGCGGCTTTTACACCAGTTGAGGTTAGGGAATTCCTTGAACTTAAAAATGCGGATGTGATGGTGGAGGGAGGCACACTTCAGCTTGACGTTGAAAGTCAGCGTTTTATTGAAACTACTGCAAGCAAAGACACAAAAAAAAATTATGAAATTCTAAAGGAGATTTCAAAAAATAATAAATATAAAAAAAAGAAACGAGTCCATTTCCTTTTTTTGTCATCTCCGATTGAAATATTAGGCAGTAAGTGTGTAGAAAAAATTAGGTTGGTAAGAAATGTGCTTGTCAAACGAGATGATGGAACAATTTATCCTAAGGCAACTGGGGACTTCATGGAAGAAAATGCTGATTTGATTTTTCGCTCAATTGGATATCATGGGAATCCACTGCCTGAAATCCCTTTTGACCAGAATTCTGGAACTATTCCTAATGAATGTGGACAAATAATAGATAAGCGTAAGGATAAATTGCTTCGGACTCGAGAATATGTAACTGGTTGGATTAAGCGTGGGCCGACAGGAGTTATTGGTACAAATAAGCAGGATGCGGTAGAAACTGTTAATCGTATGTTAAAAACTATTATTCAGGAAAAATTAAAACCTATGGAACAAAATGACAATTCTGTTTTCGAATCTCTGTTGAAAGAACGGAATGTGGATTTTGTATCTTTTGAAGACTGGAAACTCCTTGATGAATACGAAATAAATAATGGTAATTCTCAAGATAGACCAAGAATTAAAGTTACATCAATCGAAAGAATACTGGAAATAATTCAGGAAAAAAAGAGGAAGTAAGTCTATCAACTGTCAATTCCAACCACATCTTTCACACAGGTAATCCCGTCCCTTCTAAGTAATTCTGTAAGTTCCTTTTTAATTCTCCTAACCAGTCCAGGTCCTTCATAAATTAGTGCAGTATAAATCTGTACTGCAGTGGCACCAGCCCTGATTTTTTTATAAGCATCCGCACCGCTAAATACTCCACCGGTGCCAATTATAGTTACTTTATTCCCCAATTCCTGAAATAGAAACTTGACCACTTCGGTGCTATTATCCAAGAGAGGTTTACCACTCAGTCCACCTTGCTCAATTTTCTCTCCACTTTTTAAATTTTGTCTATCTAATGTAGTGTTTGTGGCAATTAAGCCCTCTATTGGAAACCCTTTTATAACACTAGTAAAGTTTTGCAACTGATTATCATCTAGGTCAGGAGAGATTTTTAAAAGCAAAGGAGTTTTATGGTTGTTCTTTTGTTCAAGTTTTTCCCTTATTAAACAAACAGACTCTAGCAATTCATAAAGCATTTGCCCCCCCTGAAGTTTTTGTAGACCATCTGTATTTGGAGAGCTGATATTGATAGTAAAATAATCTGCAAATGGATATAGATCATTGAGTGCGGAGACATAGTCTTTCCAGGATTTTTCCAGAGGGGTATCTTTATTTTTTCCAATGTTAATACCAAGCATGCCAAATGAAACATTTTTATGTTTTTCTAAGGAATAATTGAATTTTTTTGTCTTTTTGAGATAATTTATTTTTGTATTATAATCAATCTTTTCCACCATTTCTTTGATGCCTTGGCTGTTAAATCCTAAGCGGTTTACTAGAGCCTTGTCCTTGGTAAGACGGAAAATGCGCGGTTTGGGATTACCTGATTGAGGAAGCGGAGTTACTGTGCCTATTTCAATAAAACCGAAACCTAGGGCGAATAAGGAAGGATATATACGACCGTCTTTGTCAAACCCTGCTGCAAGACCTACTGGATTATTAATTATTTTTCCAAAAAGATTTGTACGTAATTCTTGAGATTCTTCCTGGAATTTCCATCTCAAAAAAGGGATTACACCAGGAAATTTTGAAACAATCTCAACCCAAGATAGCATCCTTTCATGTGATAATTCAGCATCACAAGAGAAAAAAAGAGGTCGAAGATAATGGAAGATAAAATCAGTTTGGTAATTCATCTTCATCCCATGCTTCAGACTCAAAAACGTATAGTTCTGCCTCACGGTCCAGACAGCTTCCTTGAGGTAGATCTGCCTTGCGACATAGTTCACCAAAAAAGGTATGAATGTCCCAGTCATTTGAAACTGCAACTTCCGGTAAAAAAAGTGCTCCCTTTGACCCTTTTTTTATCATTATACCGTGTTTACCAATTTCTACATCTTCAGCTTTTGATGGTGCCAGAGGTGAAAGTAAATTTATTTCAATCAGCACATCAGGTAATTCACTTATTTTTAGTGTAGGAAACCGAGTATCATCCACGGCTGATGATATTGCTGTTTTTGCAACTGCTTCAATTAAAGGATAACGAGGATTTGACTGACCAATACATCCACGAAGATTTCCAGTGCTCCTTTTTTTTAGTGTAATGAAAACAGCTCGCTTTTCAAGTAATTCAGGGATCATAGTGTGAAATTTAATATATTCCTCATTTTCTAGAAAATTTTCTAGTGATTCCCTAGCAACATTGAGTAATTTAAGTTTTAAGTTCGCTGAAAGTTGATTTCTCATTTATAGAAATAGTACAGAATTTTAAGAAGTTATTTTTTCCCTTAAAATCTACCATGAAATTTAACATTAAAAAAAACTACTATTCACATTTTTTCTAGTTAAAATTTTTTAATATGAGTATAACTGGGTTAAAGTTTGCAAATTGAAGTTTTAAACTCTTTTTTTTAGTTAAAGGGTTATCCTATTTTAGTATCATATGATGAATTCAAAAAATTACCATCTATATGTTTTCTAATAATTATTTAAAAAATTCAGATCGTCAATTAACCTTTTTGATTCAAGATGAAGGAAAACCCAAAAAATTTTAATTTACACAAAAAATCATTAGTCTACAGCTAAAAAAAGTTATTAATTTTATTCAAGTACTGCTTTAATCAAGATTGGAATCCGTTAAATGAAAAGTACTTAAATTTTCCAAATTTATTTTGCTTTGTTTTAAAGGAAGTTATGAAAATTAAGGATTTACCTCAAAAAAACTATACATTACCAAAAACTTGCCGTTATTTTTGTATAGTGGATAATGGCATCGTTTTATTATTATTGCCTCACTAAATACAATGAGCAGTCAATCAATTGAAATAACTATTGATAAGCGTAACATAGTAACTCTCACTCTTAACCGTCCTGAAGTACATAATGCGGTAAGTCTTGAGATGATCCGTGAATTGCGCAAAATTATTGCAGAACTAAATTCAGATCCTGAACCCCGTGGAGTTATTCTAACCGGTGCAGGACAAACTTTTTGCGCTGGAATGGACCTACGCTGGATGCAGAAAATATCTACACAAAACCGTGCAAAAAGAATTTCAGAGGCAACTGAACTATCTGAAATGCTGAATGAGTTAGACCAACTTAATAAGCCTTTAATAGGGAAGATAAATGGTAATTCTTTTGGAGGAGCAATAGGCTTGATATCATGCTGTGATTATGCTTTGGCTATAGAAGATGCTGAATTTTCACTTACTGAGGTACTATTAGGCCTCCTGCCGGCTACAATCTCGCCTTTTGTTATAAGAAAAATTGGAGCGTCTAATGCTAGGCGTATTATGCTTAATGCTCATCGATTTTCAGCAAAAGAAGCTGTTAGTTTTGGTTTAGTTTCTAAAGCTGTATCCATTCAATCCTTGGAAGAGGAAATTGATAATGAAACTAATGAGCTTCTGCGTTGTTCTCCTGAAGCTGTTTCTTCGACTAAAAACTTAATTTCAGAAGTTCGCGGAAGGGAACCGCATGCTATTCGAGAATATACAATTGAAAAGCTTGCCGATGCGTGGGAAACTGAATCAGTAAAAAAGGGAATTGAAGCATTTTTTAGTAAACGTAGTTCTAAATGGAGTTAATAATTAAACAAAACATAATTAGAAATGTTTAATTATTTCAAAGCAAAAACTTTCAGAATAGTTTTTGCTGCAATGTGTATGATGCTTGAAAGTGTTATTGGTGCATTTGCTCAGCAAAACTTTAATTCCATAGATTCTGTTTCTGAACCGATGACTCAAGAAAATGAAATATTAACTCCAACAGTATTTGGTGGTGTAGGCAGGAAATTACCAACTTGGCTGTTTGGTTTAGACCTCATAGTACTAGCAAATCCTCATTACAGCGCCAATAGGACTAGGATGAAACTGGGAAATTATGTGTTTTGGGGAGAGTGGTGGAATAGTGATCTTCTAGGATTTAAGGTCATGCATTCAGAACAAACATTCAGCATGTTTGACAACACTGGAAGCCAGCCTGAATCTAATTCTAGGCACCTTGGTTTTCTTGCTAAGTTTCAGCATTCTTTAAAAGTTGATATGAAAATAAGCGCGGGAATTGGTTTATCTAACACAGAATTTGTACTTAATAATCAACGAAAATATGGGAGATCTTTAGTCTCAGAGTTCAGGATTGGAATAGAAATTTTTCCAGGAACTTGGACTGAAGGAGGCTTTCTGACAATTGACGGTTCCGGCGGTAATGGTACTGATGATCAGCGTCTGGGTTCTTCAAGTTACCTTATTGGAGTAAGCTACGGGATATAGCCTGCTTGTTTTGAAGAAAAAACTTTAAAGGGGATAATTAAAATGCAGCTACCTGATGTCGAGCATATGTCATCTGCAGAAAAAAACTGGTTTGCCAGTTCAATAGCTGGAATGATTGTAGCAGATGGACGTGCAGACCAGACAGAACTTGAATTTTTGAAAGAAGCAATCAATTTTCTTGATAACAAAGATGAGATAAGTCAGATAATGGCCATTGTAAAAAATGGTACCCTCCCAAATTTAAGTCCTCTTGAAATAGATTCCAAGCAAGCTTTTCTAATGCTTAAGTATCTTGCTCAGCTAATGGTTGCTGATTCTGATCTATCATCAAAAGAAATTGAGTTTTTTCTCTTAGTTGGAAAATTTCTTGGGTTCAGTGATGAGATACCTTCTAAATTTTGGAAAAGTGCACGGTCACTCCTTGAAAGAGATCTGCCTATGGGAATGATTGAGACTGGAAAATTAAAGGTAAAAGTAACTCTGACGAATGTAGATGAAAGCGGTTTTACATTTCGCCTAAGTAAACCCTTGATGCCTAAGGTAAAAGTAATGTTACGAGTTAGCAAAATACATCATTTTCAACAAACCGCTGAAAGTGATGAAGAATACTGGAATGTAATTGCTTGTAAGATGTTTAAGCAGCACCAGCTAAAATATGATGATGGCTCCTACATGATTCGAGTAAATTTTGAGCAGAAAATTGCATATGAGCATGGAGTTTTGCAAATAATTCATCCTGAAAACTTTGCTGTGATTTCAAAAGGTGGAATTATTGAGACAAAAAAGAACTCTTTGCATGGAAGTAATTTACACTGCTATATCTGTGACAACCCTGAAGTGCCTTTTTATGTGTTGCAGTCAAAAAGCATGAAAACAAAAACAAATATATTCGGAATTCCATCGTATGTAGGTTCTGCAGGTGAATTGGATTTCTGCAATTATAGTTTGATCGATGTAGCTTCATGTCCTAAATGTGGATTCTCAAGCAATCATAAGGATGATTTTAAAAGATTAGAAACAGATAATCCTCATTTTGATAGTGTAAAATTTTCAGAAGAATGGTCAGATAAAATTGCCCCATTACTCAAAAAAACTCAGGAATATGGTGAGAAATATTTTGGGGAAGAACGAGATGCAGACCAAGGAATTCTTTCTTATGATTTGGCTGCCGCTACCTTTGAACATATGGCAAACATAGAAACGGATGTTCGAAAGAAGCGTGAGCATCTTCGTAGGAAAGTTTCAATGCTTATGGTCCAGTCTGAACTTCTTATGGAAAACGAAGACAGAAAGGCTGCAGAGGCTAATTTGAAAAAAGTTGTTGAAGTTTTAGAGTCTATATTTGAAAGCTTAGAAGGAGCTGTTATTCTTCATGCATGTGTTTTGTTGTTTCAGATAAAAATCTACTTTAATGATTTGCAATCCGCTGCAAAATTCATGAAATTCATGGACAATTATGACACAGAAGGAAAACTTGCAGAAGGTACGGAAGAGTATAAGGAACTAAAAGTAAGTTCAGCAAAAATGAAAGCAACATTTGACGACAGAGAAATTCTTACAAAGGAGAAGCTGAAACATTTTCATTTAGATGATGATGAGTGATTTAAATTTTCAAGATCAATCCCATAGTCCTAATGTCCATTCAAACTTAGGAAGCAAGAATAGCAAGCTTATATTAATGCTTCTAAGTAAGGATTTGCGTAAAACCTATATGAAACCCTTGGTGGACCGTTTGCATGAATTGGATGTTATAGCTGCAATTGATGAAATAAATTATCCTGAAGAAAAGCAGAAAAAATTTCACTGGATATTAAAATTTCCTGGAGATATTCCTATGGGAAAAACACCGGATATGAATACTGCAAAGTTAATTTTTCGAGTACTTGGTAAACCTGTTTTGCAGGCAGAAAAAATTAATGCAAATAGCTCAGAAAAACTAAAAAAAATCGTTGAACGGTTCAAAAAAATTCAGCAAATATGTCAGGAACGCGAAAAAAATCCTGCTTTTGTAAAGCTAGCAATAACTGATGCTATTTTGCGAAAAAAAAAGGAGATGATTTTAAACTATGAGAAACTGATGGTTAGTTTAGATAAAAAAATTATTGATGTTGAAATTCCTTACTATCAGGGAATAGGATATATTCTTACCGAAGCAATTGAGAAAATAACAGGTGTAGCGGTATTAGACAAACTTATGAAAGGTCTAATTTATATTATGATAATTGACGACCTGGAAAAAAGAACTATTGACGGTCTTGTTAAAATAGATTTTAGCCGGAAGTTTCTTTCCTATATGTCTACAAGTGAGATTGCAAAAAAATTAAAATCTTTTCGGGAAGAGAAATCAGATGAATTTAAAGATGCTAGCGTTGGCGATTTGATTTTCAATTCACCTGACTTTGAGAAGGTGGATATTGTCTTTTTTAATTCATGGAAATTCACTGAAGATTCATTCCCAGTAAGAGTTGCCTTACGTAAAAAAACACTCATAAGCAAAAAGGAAGAAAGACAGGTTAAGCAGCATGATTATAATAAATCAAAAATTGCTAACGAAGAAAAATCCTTGGAGGACGTCAAAAATAAATTAAATGAATTAATGCGTGAAATAAATAAAATTGAAAAATCACATTTGGAAGATGAAGATGAATATCAAAATCTGAACAATTCCAGAAGAAGATTATTGAAAGATATCAAGAGACGTGAGATAAGGATAAAAGAGCTGAAACGCCCAGTAAAAGAAGCTGGAGAGGAAAAAATAATCACATTTGATTTGTTTGAGATTTTTAAAAGCAAACAGTCTTTTTTACATCGGATGGGAGACAAAGCAGGATCGATGGGACTGGGTAATTTATTTGGAAAGAATGTTGAGACTGAAAAACGCTTCAGCTTTAACAAACTTTATGAAATGGCAAATTTTTCAAAAGATTGGATAAAAGCCTCCAACCAATCAAAGAAAATTTCTTCAGAATCATCTCGGCTAGCAGAACAATTAGATCAGTTTGTGGAAAAACACAAGCTTTCTGCAAGTATCGCAGGTACTCGTTCAAACAACAAAATTAATTATCAGCCTCTGCTGGATGAGCATATTCTTGATCGAATGGAACTTGCTGTTTTGAGCTGTGAAATAGCAAACTACTACGATGAAAAGTAATAAAATTAAATACTGTAAAACAAATACGGACTGGAATTTTAACGATTTACATACCTCCAACTGTCATTTCTGAAACTAGTACCGTTGGCAGTCCAACCCCAACAGGAACATTCTGTCCTTCTTTTCCACATGTCCAAATGCCTTCACTCATGGCAAAATCATTTCCAACCATGCTGACTTTCGACATTGCATCCGGACCATTCCCGATTAGAGTGAAATTTTTTATTGGAGTGGTTTTTTCACCGTTCTCCACAAGCCAAGCAACTGTAGGGACAAAAACAAAATCTCCATTTGAAATATCTACTTGACCGCCACTAAATTCCTGACAGAAAACCCCTTTTTTTATTGATCCTATTATTTCCTCTGGATGAGAATTACCTTTTGCAAGATACGTTGAAGTCATCCGAGGTAAAGGGTAATGAGCATAGGATTCTCGGCGTCCATTTCCTGTTGGATTAGTGCGGAAGTGTCTTGCACTGATACGATCGTGCATGTAGCTTCGTAAAACACCGTTTTCTATTAACAGGTTTTCTGAGGAAGGGATGCCCTCATCATCAAAATTAATTGCACCTCTTTCATGTGGAATGGTTCCGGCATCATAGATTGTACATAAATCTGAAGCAACTTTTTCTCCTATACGACCGCTGTAAGCAGATGTTCCTTTACGGTTAAAGTCAGCTTCCAAAGGGTGTCCTACTGCTTCATGAAGGAGAATTCCAGATTGTGCGGGGCCCAAAATAACTGGCATCAATCCTGAGGGAGCCTGTTTTGCCCCTAAAAGAAGAATTGCTTCAGAAGCTGCCTGTTCGCCTAAAATTAAAGAGTAATCAGCTTGTTTCAGGTAATCTAGACCCACACGCCCTCCGATTCCAGAAGTGCCATTCTGTACATTTTTGCCTTCTTGAGATATACAGTGTACATTCATGCGGAACATTGGTCTTGTATCACGCATAATTTGTCCTTCTGAAGTTACAACCTGAGTCAGATTGATTGCATCCATCATAGCGACAGTAACTCTATTAACCCTTTGGTCGTAATTTTTTGCAATAGCCTCTGTGCGCTGTATAATTTTAATTTTTTGAGCAAGCTTCATATCTGTAACTGTTTCAAGTACAGGATAATAATTTTTTGGAACTAACTCATTAAATCTGAAAGCCTTGTCAAGTGAAACATCTCCACTTGCAGCAATAGATGCCGCAGTTCTTGCAGCTCGCATCATAGGCTTCAAGTCAAAATCCTCACTGTATGCATAACCTGTCTGGTCATTCTTTACTACTCTGATGCCCACTCCAGAAACTACAGCAACAGCAGAATTTTTGATTATTCCGTCTTCCATTACTACAGAATTTCGTGTGCTGTACTCAAAGTGTAGGTCAGCAAAATCCCCACCGTTCCTTAATGCTTCGCTTAATAACTTGTGAACCACAGTATGGTCGATTCCCATTTCTGACTCAAACAATTGTTTTACAGCTTCATCTCCTGATAAAGCTTTGGTAAGTTTGCGAGCAATATTTTCAGTTTCAAATGATATTTTTGAAGTTCCCATTTATTTATAACCTCTTTTTTGTATCTTTATTTAGTAGTGATTTTACTGAATTTTTTAATATTAAGATTAACACAAATAAATCTTCATTAATTTATGAAATCTTCAATACACAATGCAGCTCTCTTGTATGCTCCAGGTTCACCAAGCTTTCCACCAATCTTTTTTAGTTCTCCAATCATTGTTCCACGATAATCATGATCCTGCAAGAGACGAACAGCGTTATCAGTAATACTACTTACATTGAATTTATTTTGAATCAATTCAGGAACAATTTCTTTATCTGCCAGAATATTTACCATGCCTATATATTTTGTCTGAGCAAGGGTCTGAGCAATCATGTATGTAAGCGGTGAAACCCTGTAAACAATGACAAAGGGTTTAAGGGCAAGTCCTGTTTGTAATGAGGCAGTTCCAGAAGAAATTATAGCAGCGTCACAGGCCTTTACTGATTCGATGAACTGTTCGGGAACTACCTTCAAGTTGACAGATGAAGTTAGGGCTTTCCTCTGGACTTCGTCAAAATCTAGAGACTCTGCTACAGGAATAATACACTGAAATTCGCCAATTTTTTTTTCAATTTCTGGTAGTGCTTCCAACATTGTTGGCAGGTGTTTCTCCATTTCACTTGGACGACTCCCGGGAGCAATTACCAAAAGCGGTATATCATTTCGTAATCCTAAATTTTCACGGAATTTGGAGGAATCTTTCTCCAGATCGATTTCATCAAGCAGTGGGTGGCCAACCCAGCTAACATCAACACCAGCCTCTTTATAAATTTTTTCTTCAAAAGAAAACAGCACAATCATTTTGTCAACAACACGTTTGATTGTATTCAGTCTCCCCTTTCTCCACGCCCAAATTTGAGGACTGTTAAAAAATATTACGGGTATGCCTTTTTCTCTTGCATATGAAGCAAGTTTAAGATTGAATCCGGGATAGTCGATTAAAATAAGTGCATCGGGGCTTTCCTCTATCAGAGCATCACGCATTCTCCAGAGAGTTTTGTATAGTCTTGGGAGATGCCATGCTAACTCGACAAATCCGTGTGCTTGTAATGTGTCAAGCATAAAATAAGGACGAAAACCTTCACTAAGCATCTTTTTGCCGCCAATGCCGAACAAATCGGCATCATTATGATTTTGACGCAAACTACGAATCAATCCTTCCCCGTGAATATCTCCAGAGGCTTCACCGGCAATCATCATCAATTTCATCAGGTTTTACTATATTAGTATAATAACGAAGAGTTTTTTAGTTTCAGAAGTCCTGCTTTATTACAAGTCCAACCTGCCTAAATCCAGCATTTTTAAAAAGAAGCATTACATCGATCAAAATACTATAAGGCACCTGTTCATCCATTTGTAGGTAAACAGGTAGTTTATTTTCCCATACTGTTACTTTACTTTTTAGAGAAACAGCAAGGCTTTTTAGAGAATATAATTCATTATTAATTGAAATTTGATTATTTTTATTGACTACTGCCAAAATTGAATTTTCATAATCTGGGGCACGTTCTTTTAGTTTGCCTTGAGGAAGTTGAATCGGGAGAGCGAGTGTCATTAAAGGTGCAGAAATTAGGAAAGATACTAGCAGTACTAATAGCACGTCAACAAAGGGAGTAATGTTTATATCTGACATCAGTTCTCCACGCAATCGTCGCGCGTGTCTGAATTTTCTCATTGTTTGGGGAGGAGTTGCTGTTGAAGGTAATGAAGCAGTTGTAGGGCGAAATAATCCATAATTTCAGTCATTCCACGTATTGTAGCGCGAAACAGATTATATCCAAGAGTAGCTGGAATTGCTGCAAACAGTCCTGCAGCTGTAGCTACTAGGGCTTCTGCTATGCCGGGACTTATTACAGAAAGTTCTACAGAATTGAGCTCAGATATGCTCATGAATGTATTTATTACTCCAATAACTGTTCCAAATAAACCTATAAAAGGCGAAGTAACTCCTATAGTTGCCAGAAGTGCTTGACCAGCATTCATGTCTTTTTCAGCTAGCAGAATTCTCCCTTCAAGCATCCGTTCCAGCCTGTCCATAAGTTCCCTACGGTGACCATAGTCAGATTCTGGATTAGCTTCAAGGAATTTTATTACTTCGCTGTGGGTAAGGGTAAACATTTCTTGGAGGGGGTTTTTAGGCATCTTACTGAAACGTAGCCAAAGTTCATCTACCCTGTTAGTAGTTTCAAGCAGCCTAAGAGCACGAGCCTGCAGGTACTTAGTCCTTAAAAGGCTTATGATTTTCATGAAAAGTGTAACCCAGACAACAATTGAAGCAAACAGAAGCACAGCAAGAACTCCGAAAGCTATGCTGCTAAAATCTGTAGTAAATGGGAGTGAAAAAAAATCCATTTACATATCTATCACTTAAGCAGCAAACTGAATTCTACTCTTCTGTTTCTGGCCCAAGCGTTCTTGTTGGATTGGGGGACGAGTGGAAATTCCTCACCATAACTAATTATTTGAGTAAGTTCCGGNTTNGTAAGGTAGGCNATNATCGANTTAGCTATNGCATTTGCNCGTCGATGACCNAGAGCGATGTTGTATTCATCGCTTCCTCTTTCATCTGCATGACCTGCAATTTGTAAAATCATATCACCACGAGCCTCTAGTTCATTCATAACACAAGAACTTTGCTGCCGAAGCATTTTTCTGTAATCTGGTTTTATTTTTATCTGATCAAAGTCAAAATGGACAACAGGCATTAGACGGTCATTATTACTGTCCCTTAGCCTACTATCGGCTATAGTTATGTCCTTTGTTTTCTGAAGACGCTTATGAATTTCATTCATTAACTCAGGAATCATGTTGCAAGAAACAAGCTTCCGAGCGGATGATATAGCCAGCGGAGATTCTGACTCAAATAATGTTGTATCACTCTCTTGCTTAGGTGAACCTGTCCCATTTAACTCCCTTGGCAATGTGGGTGTAGGAGGAAGCTGCGGTTCCTGTTGAGCAGTAATTTTTGTCGTATCATCAGAATTATCTTTTTCGAAAGATTCATTTAAAAGTTCCATCAAAGAAGGTTCTTGTTCTATCTTTTCCTCTGGAATTTCATTTACTTCAGGCTCAGTTTCAATAGTTTCCTCAGGTTCCATTTCATTCTTTGCTAATAACTGATCTTCATCCCTTTCATAGTTATCCGCCACTTCATTTGTATATTGTTCGCCACTATCAGGGACTTCAGAAATTGATTCGGGAGAAGTCTCTTCTTCAAGAAGGCCTTCCAGTAATTCGCTTTGCTGCAACTCAAGCTCTTCAATATTTTTTTTATGTTCCTGATCCTTTATTGCTTCTTCCTGTAAATTTTTTTCTTGATCTTCTGTTGAAAAATCCCCTGAAGTAATAGCAGCGCATCCAGACATGATTATGGATAGAAAAACAAAGTTAAGAGCAAAAATTCTCATCATCATTTTGAAATGCTTAGATAAAACTTTCCAGTTTTTAAAGTTTGGTGGTTACAACAATTAAAGCAAATAAAACTCTTTTGCAAGCGATTTTTAGGAACTAGACTAACTCAAGTATTTTACTATTGCAATGAATATCAATTTCGTTTTTACAAAAAAAATAAACTCAGTTAAAAGGGTAAGATTAATTATCAAATAAATTGCCATCTAATGCAAAAAAGAATGGGCTTCAAAACATGTACTTATTCTTGTTCCATTTCACTAAATAAAGTAGTCAGCAAAAAATTACTTTATATATCAAATTTAATAGTGGGAATCCTTTGAAGTGGATTATATAAATTCATTGCAAAGTCTGGTAGTATGGGTTTTTTTCTATTAGATTTGAAACGTTAAAAAAACGTATTTTTTAGAGGGTATATTTACTTGACTTTTTTGCAATAAAAAGATAGTAATAAAGGTTAACATTTTTTTAATTTTATTAACATTTTCTGTAAAAATTTTTTTTAAGCAGTATTCATGATTTTTTTATGAATAATTTCATGTTCAATAAAAGGACTTTTTTTAAATACATTAGCATTCTAATTCTGCTGATGATCCTGAAATTTGAGTTATTGGATGCTGAATACCTCAGTCGTAGTCGACCTGAGCCCGAATTACGGGAACGTATTCACAAAATATTACGTAAAGCTCTACGGGAAGAATATATTGACGTATCCGTTGTCCTTCACTCATTCTTGGATAATGAGCCTGTAAAAAAAGAAAGTGATCTTGTTCCGGGAGTTAAAATAGCTACTGAAGATAAGGATGTTCAAACAATACTAAATTACCGAACAATAATTTTGACTGTGAACAATTCCATAGATTTGGACCAGATTGAACAGCGTGTCCGTTCTGAAGTTTCAGAATTAAAATCTCAAGACCGCTTCGAGCAATCTGTTGTTCTCGAAAAGTTAACGATTGAGCGACCTGATTTTTCATCCAAACTTGTAGAGTATGTTAACTTGCTGGTTGATGCTCGTTCTGACTTGAATAAGGACGAACCAGCTTCGGCACAGGAGAAACTTAAGCGAGCTGTAGACATTAGTTCAGCTTTCCCACCCGGTTATGAAATGCTGGGGGTTGAAGAATTAATTCCAGAATTTGAACCTGAAGGTACAGATGCAATCACTCCTGCTCAATGGGCTATATTGGGGACACTGGCGATTCTACTTCTTCTGACTTTGGTTTTGTTTTTCTTTGTTTCGCGCAGTACACGTGAAAAAGAGGAAGAAGAACATCCGCTTCAAGATACTTTAGGAAAAGTAGCTACAGCCATTGAGGCCATGGCGCCAGAAGAAGAAGAGGAGGAGGAAGAGCTTGCACTGCCTGAAGAAGAAGCAGAAGGAGATGAAGACGAGGAAAAAATTGATTACTTTGGATTTATCAATAGGATGCCAAAACGGGTACGTATTGATTTACTTAAAGAAGTTAAACCTCATAGTCAGGCTATTGTTTTCAGTCAAATGGAACCTGGTGATATGGCTGATATCCTTAAAGCTTTGCCAGAGGAAGATGCCCTAGGGATTGTCTTAACTATGAAGGACATAAAAGTAACTCCAAATGAGTTACAAGAATTGGCGGATGAACTCGCAGAGTTGGCAAAGAAATTACCCATGCCGTTTGATGGACTAGGACGAGTTGGAGAACTTTCCGGTCAGATAAGTTCCGATCAGTGGAAAGATATCCTTGGAAGTGCAGATGAACTTAAAAAGAAAAATCCGGAGCTTGCTGCCTTGGCAAAAGATGCAGTTGAACTAATTAGAGAGAGGAGTCTTTCTTTTGAAGATTTAGAAAATAGTGAGTTCATAGATGAAGCACTTGTTAGTAGGGTGATGGAAAAGTTTGAGAGATCAAGATTGGTTACAGGAGCAAAAGTTTCGGTTCCCTACATACTCCTTGACTCTCATACGTCAGTAATTGACAAAATAATGAAAGAATATCCAGAAGATACGAAGAAATATTATAATGAACAATTAGAAGGCTTTGAAAAAGAACGAAATGAAGACGAGGAGTCCAAAACTAGAATCGAACAAATAAGGGATCTTCATAGAAATGTGTTTATGCGCCATGTTCACGTTGAACTTGGCAAAATTTGGGAAAAACAAGAAGTAGAGGCATGAAACAATCAAGCGCAGACAGATTAGGTACATTAATCGGCTTTATTTCCGGAGCATTTTTCATTCTTGTAGGGATACTGTTCCCAGCAGAATTTTCTAATGTTGCACTCTTTTTGGAGAGTACAGGTGCTGCGGAAAACATCAATAAATACATTGTGCAAATTTTACGGTTTTTTGATATCAAATCTTTTTTAATAGTTTTTGGTGGAACACTCTCAGCGACTTTTGTTGCTTTCCCGTACACAAAAACAATCAGGTGTTTTAAAAGCGTTCCGAAGGTGTTTGCGGCAGATTTGGCAGAAGAAGCAACTCAGGAAATATATGATCAATCTAAGTTAATCGCGGAAAAAAGGTTTAGTGGTAAGAGGATTACCAATGATGATATCAGCAGTTTGCAGAATCCATTTATGCGTCGCTGGATTGAGGGATTGATTGTCCGGGAACAAGTTGAGCAAGAATCACTGGAGCAGATACTACATGCGGAAGTGCAGATGTATGAACAGCGTGCAGATGAGGAAATTGAAATTTTTGATTTTATGGGGACCGCCGCGCCAGCATTTGGTATGGTTGGAACTATCGTCGGCCTGGTACTTATGCTTGCCGAAACCGGAAGTATTCGTGCAGTTATGCAGGCTATGTCAATTGCGATGCTGACAACTCTTTATGGAGTAATTCTGTCAAACATGATTTTATTGCCAATTGCATCAAAACGCAAACAGCTTAAGGAATCTAATCTTATACTGCTGGAAATGGTTCGTGAAAGCGTTAATCGAATAGCACGACGCGAGGCGCCTTATACAATTCTTCAGGAACTTCACAATTTCCTTCCTCACAAGAGGGATGAATTTGATGAGCAGTATGGTTAGTGATTTATATAAATCACTTTTTTTAAACTACATTATATTTATTATAATAACAAAATTTTGAAAGTTGGTTTTGTTAAGAAGAAACAATGTTTGGACAAAAGAAAAATAAAACCAATAATGTTAAGTGGATTGTCACATTTGCTGACCTTATAACTCTGCTTTTCTGTTTTTTTGTGTATCTTTCTTTATTTAATAAACCGCAGGTTGATATTAAAACAGGTTTCATTCTTACGGAAAAATCAACTAAAGCATTAACTGGTAGGCTGCCCGATGATTTAGTAAGCAGTCTGGACTCAATGAAAGGAGAATTCTATGAATTTAGAGAACCTTTTGAAGATCGACTTGAAGAACTTATTGGACAAAAAAATACCTCACTATACAAAACACCAATACTTATTGAAAGTGTGGCAGCGGGGAAAGTTGATGAATCTAAGAATGTGATGAAAGTAGAGCTTATGATCAATGAAAAGGTAGAGGCAGATTTGAGAATACCTCTTTTCTTTGCAGGAAACGCAAGGCGTGGTCCTGTTGATCCTAAACTTTGCACTGAAGATGGTTTAACCAGTAATCCTGAAGAAATTCAGGAATTTGATTATATAACAGGAACAGAAGTGGCCATGATCACCGAAGGTGAACAAAAATCATTTTTCCCAATATGTTTGATAAATGATGATCTTTATGAATCTTCTGAAGAAATCATGGTGCAGATAGGTAAGCTTCGTGGAGATGTGGAAAGAGGTAACTTCGTCACTCGTAGTATATTTATCCAGGATGATGAACCTTTGCCTACAGTCAGCTTTGAGATAGAGCGCAGGGATTTATTCAAAGGTATTTCAAACGTAACTGCTTCAATTTCTCCAATTAGTGGCGTAAGAACTGAAATACCACTGAGGGTTGCAGGAACAGCAAAAGAAAATATGGATTTTAAATTCAGAGAAGGAGGAATAATCAACATTTATCCTTACACTGAGAAAGGCACTGTAGAACTAGAGATAATTCAGGATGATATTCCCATGTACGCAACCAGGACACTGGTAGTACAAATGGAGGATGACTCTATTAAAAACGCTGAAATAGGAGGGATTTCCAGGCAGATCAATACCATTATAGGTGCTCAGGAAATGAAGGACTGCAGCGGAATAAACCGCTTTCTTCGTGAAAATCAGTCTTTCTCTTCCTTTGAACTGAATGCCAGCAAATCACGTTGCATTCTTTCACTTCCTTCAGGGTTTTTGTTTCCAAGTGGAGGTGCAACTATCAAGAAAGGAATTGAACAGAAGTTGGAAACTTTTCTGGGTGAAATTAGGGATCGTTATGAATTAGAGGGGGACGCTATCAGAGTTGACGGGCATACAGATGATGTGCCGCTGAATAAAAAAGCTAGATTCAGAAATAACTGGGAGTTGAGTACTGTTAGGGCCACAACAGTGGCAACCCTTATGATGGAAAAAGTAGGTTTTAAGCCTGAGAGGATTGCAATATCAGGATACGCTGATACTCGACCAAAAACACCTTATCTTGGAAATGATGGAATCCGCAAAAGCGGTAAGGATTTATTAAATGCACGCAAGGCTAATAGGAGGGTGGAACTTATTTTTACTAGGCCTGCACAGAAAGAAAGGACCAGAAGATTTTTCCCTGAACCAAACGCAGGCTAGGGAATGCATGAATTTTATGCGTTTGTGGGCAAATTTTTTTTTCAGTTTTTTTCTGTTTTTTGTAAGTTTTGAATTGGTAAAGGGACAAACATTTGATGATGATGGAATTCAGGAAGAAATACTTATTTTTAGAACATCACCTGCGCTATCAACTTTTGCTGAGGGTATGTTCAGTTTTCAGGTCAGTACGTTCAGTCCGATACTTGTTGTCAAGGTAAACGGTTTCGCTCAGATGGTTACTGAAAATGCAGATTGGGCAGAATTTAAGTTGCCTTATTTTCTTAAACCGGGAAAGAACCTTTTTGAGATTTTTGTCCAGACAAAAAAAGGAGAAATCCAAGAGGAATTCATAGTTACTTATGAACCAATACAAAAAAAAGAGGTTGAACCTCCTCCGCTCAAGGGAATGATTATGATCGGACAGATTGAAAGCGATAATATTTTACAGGCCTACGAAGGAAGCACTGCAACAAGCGCGTCAAAAAACGATTTGCTGGTCTCAGCTTCTTATGCATTTGGAATTACGGAAAATTCCGATGTCTCATTGAGTGGGTTCATAAAATTTGATCGTCATCAAAATCGGAGCTTAGCATCTGAAGAAGTATTGTATAGACAGTTTAGCTCTGAGTATAGTCACAAAAAACTTCTGGGGATGAATTTCAGGAGCGCTTTAGGTCAGACCGTTATAAGCGTAAAGGACGCAAATCCTTCTGATCCAACAAAAGCAGGAGAATTCAGAGAAGATGTTACATCGCTCTTCCTTAATGCTGCAGGAAAATTTAAATTGGGCCGTTCAACTGTCATGTCAGTAAAGCTGCAGGTTGATATTCAGGATAAAGTTAAAACTGACACTGAAGACGGAACTCTAACTCAGGCATCTTTATCAAGTAAAACTCGTTGGGAGGATTTCAGGTTTCTTGCAAGTTTAGATTCACAGTCGACTGGATTCAGTGAGCCCTCAAAAAATTACCAGACTACAAGCATTAAAGCTGGTGTTACATTTTCTTGGTCACCATGGGTGTTTGGACTTGATTTTAATAACAGCAACCAGAATTACAAGAATCCTGATCTGTCAACAAACTTGGTTGTTAAGAATAAAAAAGATGAAATAACAGTAAATAGCAAATATGCATACAATCTTTCTAACATCTTTGGATTAGACTATAGTCAAATCAAACAGTCCTCCAACGACGCATTGCGTACTTACAGCGAAAATCAGATTTTGCTTCAATACATGTGGTTATTTTGAAAAAGCTAAATTAATTATGAGTATTATTTTATATTTTAAGAAGATAATGACCCTTCACTTTGCTATAGGGATATGTTTGCTTTCACTTCAAACATTTACATTTGGAGCTCAGAATTCGTTGGAACTGCATTCAGGTTCTGTAAAGCTTATAAGGGAAGGAAAAAGTAGAATCATAAGAAAATCTGGTGAAAAGCTTAAGCTTTTCGCCAATGATAGGCTTCAAACTGGAGCAAAAACTGACGTTTCGCTTTACCTGAGGAACGGAGAAGATACCGTTAAATTATATTCCAACAGCTTCTTCAAGATGGACGATAGTTCAGAAGAGGGTAATAGCGTGGCATTATTGATTGGGAGGTTAAATTTTAGTGTGAAGCCTCTTTCAGAAACTTCAGAAACTGAGGAGGGATTGGCAGCCAACACTGAAAAAGAAAAAGGAAAGGTTGAAAAAAACACTGGAGATCTGACAGCAAAACTTAAAGGGAAACTGGCAAAACTTGAAAAATCAAAACTTCGTCCCAAAAAAAGGAGATTTGAACTGCGAACCGTTTCTGCTCTTATTGGTGTACGTGGAACTGACGGGAAATGCAGGACTAATCCAAACCTGCCTGATCCTATTACTGAATTGGGAACAACGGACGGACAAGTTGAGTTTTCATCAGTTGAAGCTCCAGATTCCATTACAACTGTTTCAGCTGGACAATATTCCCAGGTAAAGGAAGGCTCGTATCCATCAGAGGTTACTTCGCTTGGTCCAGGAGGAAGCATGGATGGAATCATTCCAGGACCTGCAAAACCAATAGATGATTTATCACAGAGAACTGAAAGAGGCCTAGATGACGACTGGCTTGACCGCATTGAAGAAACAAACGAACTGATTGGTGCTGCAGAAAACGCTATTGATGCAATAAAATCAAAAACACTGACGCTGAGCATGACTTTTACAAACCGTTAGTATTTCTGATTATGAAGCTGAAACTATTAATGATAAAAAAAAATTTAAAAAGGAAATTTAAATTACTGAAAATTGTGCCTTTTAAATTACCTTTAATTACAAAAAGTATTTAATAAAGCTGAAATAAGATGAGGCTGACCAACATATACATCTTTATCGTTTTAATAATCACGATCTTATTTACTGTTTCTTGTTCCGATATTGAAATTGAGAACAGTGGATATGCGAATATGAGGATTAATCTTGACGATTCTTCACATCGAAGAACCTCGCACTCAAGGTTAGCCACTTCAACCATGACGAGCAGTGATGCTAGTTCTATCTTAGCTGTACTTGTACCATCCATTCCCTGTGAATCTCGTACAGCAACTACAGGTATGGAATATAGTAGGTCATTAGTTGATATTACAACTAAAAGCGCACAATTTTTGGTACCACTGGACACAAATATTAAACTCTGCCTATATTTTTTTCGGGACGAATATAATTTGAATGACTTTACTGGAGGTGCTATTACGCCTGATGGCTTTGGTCAATCTGGAATTTTTACAATTGACTCCGAAACAAATTCCAAAACAGTTTCAGTTGAATTCTGGGCGATCTCTTTCTCTGACGTCACCTTTCAAATCAGTAGCAGTAGCAGTGCTGGAATGGTTGCTGGAAGTACAGGTTCTGCCAACCTGAATTCCGCAGCTGGATATGTAATAGAAACCCAGGATTTCACTATTGGTGATGATGATAACAGCAGCAAAAATATAGAGTTTACAGACGTGGCCTATGATACGTACAGTTACGATATTGATCTTCAGGGATTTATTCCTTCAAATGAGGCATTTAACGTAAACAGTCCTTCAGAATTGATTGACGTACAATTAGAACCAAACCTAGTGGAACTTGAATGGTTTAGTTTCGACAACCTCACAATTTCTCAGGTTGAAACAAGCGCTTATGCAACTGCTGCCGGTACGGTAGTCCTTAATGTTCCAAATGAATACAAAGACAACATTACGCAGGTAATTTCCATTATGCAGGTAAACAGTGTTGGAGGGTCAACTATTGTTGATGTTACTCCACCTATAGACATTCAAAGCTGGATGATATCAGAAGGAGAGGACAATGTAACTTACACTTCATTATTCTCTACTGCTACCCAGATCCCTCTTACTCATGGTTCCAATGAGTTGCAGTTAAAACTCTCAGTAAATGAAGAAACCAGCACAACGACTTTGGGATATATTACTTATGATGCATGTGCAAATTCAGAAACAATGTGCTTTACACTTACATGGACTGATGGTCTAGATCCTGACCTACACTCATATTATTTCCCTGACTGGACCTACCAGGAAGAAACAGGCACTTTTGATAATTCTTCCAGAGGACTTAGATATTGGGTTTATAGTAATTCTGCCAATAAAACATATTCGGTTACTGGAGATCTTATCCAACTGGAAGACGGTAGTACCTCTAGTGACAATGAAGTTCAAGTTTGGGCAACAGACAATGAGGAAGTCGGAGACGGGACTTATTTGGTTTATGTAGAAGATGTTACTGATGTTGACGTACAGAATTTCAAACTAGTATTGTCTGGTCCGGGGATAGATAATCAAACTTACGGCCCTTATGACTTTAAGAATGACTATGATGCTTCAACAACTGAAGCTGCGAACCCACAGTCTATATTTTTTGTTCAGGTACAAAATAACTCAATCGTTAGATCAGACACGGTCAGTCTTGGTGATAATCTCTCATCAACCCTTCTACAGTGGACCGGTCCTCTTCAAAATACAGTTGTGGAGTAAGACTTAACAAATGAAAGAGTTTTAGAATTTTAAGCCATTTTTATGGGAATAGTTAAAAAAATACTGAATCCGCGCTATCTTTTTGCATTTTTGGTGATTGCAGGAGTAACTATGGTTCCTGTACTGCAGTCTAATCCAGACCAGTGCGTCTCAACTACCGACGGAGATCTTTCTGAACAGTCCACGTTTGGTCAATACCAGGGTGTTACCCAATCAGGATGTGGATCCAATTTGGCTCTAGACTACATTATTGGTGAGGGAACGTCAGTTTCTTGGAGCGGATTTGAAGGAGATATAACTGGATCAATAGTGGTTAGTAGTGGTGCTGAATTAGAAATTACTGGAAGCGCAAATTTTGAAAGCTCTCTTACCAATGCAGGTTCAATAGCAGTAAAGCCTCAGTCTGCACCAGAAGCTCCTGCAGCACCAGACAGTGACTTCTATAACATCACAAATATATCTGGTCACACTGAAGAAGATGGAAGCACAGCAACATTCAATGTAGCTCTTGATGCAAATCCTAAACCTCCCGTTCCACCAACACCCTCTGCATCGGAAAGTGAATTTTTTGATGTAAGTAATATCTCTGGACATACAGAGGAAGACGGAACCAATGCTACTTTCAATGTTAAACTGGATAGATCTCCTGCTGGACCAGAGCCCTCAGTCCCTGTTGCTTCAGGAAGTGATTTCTATAACATAACCAATATTTCTGGTAACACTGTTGAAGACGGAAGCACAGCAACATTCAAGGTTGCACTGAAAGAATCTCCAGCACCTTCAGAACCTTCAGCACCTTTCGTGTCTGGTAGTGACTTATTTGAGGTCAGTAACATTTCCGGTAACACAGTAGAAGGTGGCAATGCAGCAACTTTCAAAGTTACCCTTAGTGGATCTCCAGCAGAAACAGCTCCTTTAGCACCTTCTGTATCAGGAAATGATTTCTATGAGATAACTAGTATTTCTGGTAACACGTCAGAAGGAGGCAATGCAGCAACTTTCAAAATTGCCCTGAGCGAATCTCCGAATCATCCGACTCCTTTAGCACCCTCTGTATCAGGAAGTGATTTCTATAGTATTTCTAGTATTTCTGGTAACACGTCAGAAGGAGGCAATGCAGCAACTTTCAAAGTTTCTCTTAGTGGATCTCCAGCACCTTCAGCACCTTCAGCACCCTCTGTATCAGGAAGTGATTTCTATGAGATAACTAACATTTCTGGTAATACTAAAGAAGGCGGTAATGCAGCAACCTTTAAGGTTGCCCTCAAAGAATCTCCAGCAGCAACAGCACCATCAGTACAATCATCACCAGAAAGTGATTTCTATAATATAAGCAACCCAACAGGTCACACTACGGAAGCAGGAACAACTTCTACATTCAATGTTGCCCTGCTTAAAAATCCTGCTCCTACTCCAGCGGCACCAACAGCACCTTCAAGTGAGTTCTATAACATAAGTACTCCATCAGGTCACACATCTGAATCAGGAACAACTTCAACATTCAATATCTCTCTTAAAAATGCACCAGAGGGTGGAAGTTGGGAACTGATTGCCAAGCAGGCTAACAGTGATGAGAATCTTTTTTCAGCAAACGCCAGAACGACTTTCCTTGAAAATGCAAATGACTCTAGCGAGTCAACCTTCATGTCGATCGGCAACCTGAACAAAAACAATTATTCCGATTCAGATGGAAAATATAAATTCAAGCAAGTCTGGGGAGGTAGAGAAGTAGATGAAGATGGTATTAAGAAGGAAGCTACCTGGACCCAGACCTCATGGCTCACTGATGGAACAATAACCGGATTCCAGGAGATTGGCACATCAGGCTATGCAACATCAGCTAGTGCTCTAAAGGGTCTCGGAAATTCAGAAAGTAACAGTTGTGTGATCGATGGTAATGGGGCTACAGGTGATTGGTGGAACTGTGCCGGGGCTGTAGGCAGACATGCTGGCGCGATTCCTGGACCAATGCAGAGACTTGCAACCAGCATGTATCTCTATGTCTGGAATCCTGCAACTTCAGTTAAAGTTAATGTCAGTAGCAGTAATACTTCTGAAGGGACAGTAAGCCCAGCAACACTTACCTTCACAAATGCAAACTGGAACACACCGCAGACTGTAACTGTTACAGGAAAAAATGATTCAGCTTCTGACGGCAACCAGAAATATAATATTAACTTAAATGTTGACTTGGATGTCACCACCTTTGCCGGCACCGGTTCATACGGGAGTGCAAACGGACAGGGTACATCAGCCTCATTTAACTGGCCGATTGGTTTAAATGTTGACACGGTAGGTAATATTTTTGTTGCAGACCAAAGTAATAACAAGGTCCGCATGATCGACCCTCAAGGGAACGTTACCACACTGGCAGGAACGAGCAACTCAGGTCACGCGGATGGGTCGGCAGCTTCAGCAACTTTCAAAAGCCCTAGAGGAGTTTTCT
>PAZT01000011.1 GCA_002716165.1 Deltaproteobacteria bacterium
TGGATGCCCCATATTAACTTCCAGATTACGTTTTTCTCCCTCGAATTTCTTATCCATCATTTTCATCATCTTTTCCATCTGAACTGTCATACCATCTTTTGGTGTAACCAAAGAACATGGACTGTCTACTAAGCGCTTGGACTCAGAAACTTCACTCACACGGTCTTTAAGCTGACTTTTGAAAAAAGCTAAGATATCACTTTGTTCTTCTTTAGAAAGTGATGTTTCAGGAGCTGAAATATCATTGTCACTTATTCCATCGATGTCGCCTTGGGAAATATTTTTTAAAGTTTTCCCATCATATTCACGCATATCAGTAACCATGAAATCATCGATTTGATCAGTCAAATAAAGGACTTCAATGCCTTTATTTTTGAAGTATTCCAAATTTGGATTATGCAGGATTGACTCTCTAGAGGCCCCTGTTACATAAAATATTTCTTTTTGTTCTTCTCTCATTCGTTCCAAATAATTCCTAAGGGATACATCAGGAGAGTCGTCTTTAGATAGGGAAGAGTTAAAACGAAGTAAATCCATCAACCTGTTCTTGTTCTTAAAGTCTGAAGAAATTCCCTCTTTGAGAAGGATTCCGTATTGTTTCCAAAATTTTTCGTACTTTTCAACATTCTGTTCAGAAAGAAACTCCAATTCTTTGAGCACTCTTAGGCTTAAACTTCCTTTAATTTTTTCAATCAAAACGTTTTTCTGAACGCTTTCTCTTGAAACATTAAGTGGCAAATCTTCTGAATCAACAACACCCTGAACAAAACGTAGGTATGAAGGTAGTAAGTCGGTATTTCCGGATTGGATTAAAACCTTCTGTGCATAAAGCGCAATATCCTTGCTTTCCCTTGCATATACTACTTCATTTCCAACAGATTCAGGGAAATACAAAAGTGCATAGTATTGAATTGGCGCATCAATACTAAAATGCATATGGTGCAAAGGTTCCTCAGTACTATGAGAAATCTGTTTGAAGAAATCTATATATTGATCCTCTTTCAACTCAGATTTGGACTGTGTCCAAATCGCCTTTACCTGATTTACAGTCTCTTCATTTACCTTTACTGGGAAAGGTAAATAATTTGAATATTTTTTTATTACAGATTCTAGTTTCCATTTGCTGCAAAACTCTTTTGCATCTTCCTTCAAAAAGATTGTTACTCTAGTGCCCCTCTGATTATATTCTGCCGGAGTTATTTCATACTGTCCTCCTCCCGAGGAGGTCCATTCCCAAGCTTGACTGTCAACTTCCCATGATCTAGTGGTTAATTCTACACGTTCGGCAACCATGAATACTGAGTAGAATCCTACTCCAAATTGACCAATCAAATTTTCTGCAGATTTGTTTTCAGCCTGTGCCTGCTGCAGAAATTTAAGTGTACCAGAATTTGCAATTGTACCAAGGTTTGAAACAAGTTCTTCCTTAGTCATACCACATCCTGAGTCTTCAATCTCGAGCTTGTGTTTATTTTCATCAAAGGTAATTTTTATTTGAAGCTCAGCATCTTTATCCAGAACATTCCCTTCAGTAAGGGTTGTAAGCTGTACCTTGCTCATTGCATCTGAAGCATTGGAGACAAGTTCACGAAGAAAAATTTCACGTTCTGTATAAAGAGAATGTACCAGAATTTCGAGAAGTTTCTGCATCTCTGCCTGGTATTCATGAACCTCTGTTTTTGGATTTGTTTTTTTACTCATAAAATAATCCCTAAATTACAATCAATATCTTAAAATTGTATTAAAAAATTGTAGCCTATTTTACAGTAATTTGTTCTAAATGAAAAGAAATTTTGTCAGTAAAACAAATAACATTTCATTTTTGCCAGATCATCTTTAACTGATTAATGAGCGGAATGAGCATGTTATTACAAAGCCATTAATTAACAATTCAAATATAATTCAAACAAACACAAAAAAGTTTAATCCAAGACAAATTAAAATTTTAGGAGGCATAAATGGAATCTGAACTGAGGCTTGATTTAATCATTGTAGGAAGAGTGCAGGGGGTGGGTTACCGGGATTTTACAAAAAAGAAAGCCGACTCACTGTCTATTACAGGGAGTGTAAAAAACATGCGAGATGGGACAGTTCTTGTGACTGCACAGGGGGGAAATGAAGCAATGGGAAACTTTTTAAAATGGTGTTACAAAGGACCTAAAGGAGCCATAGTAAGAAAAATTGATAAAGTCAAAGGGCAAACAGAAGATTTCAATGGATTTATAGTTATATATTAGATGAATTCAAAATTGATTGATATTTGATGTTGATGAAGTGCAACTCAATGAAATATTTTCTCCAGTTTGTTTTTGAATTTGTGATACTCATATGGCCTAACTATATAATCGTTCAAACCTGCTTTGATCGCAGTAATCATATTTCCCTTAAAATCCTCTGGAGTAATCATAAGAACTGGAATATGCATCAACTCAGAATCTCCCCTAATTTTTTTTAACAAGTCTAACCCACTCATGCTAGACAGACTCCAGTCTGTAATAACTAGATCAAATAAAGCTGACTTCAATCTTGCTAATGCGGAAAATCCATCCATTGATTCAACGGTATTAACGTAACCAAGATTTCGCAGTTGATTAATTAAAATAATTCTTGTGGGAGAAAAATTATCAACTACCATAATTTTTAAATTCTTTTCAGTCGACATAAATAATTAATTTGATCAATTTTTTTTTAATTCTAATGTCTGTAAGCAGATATTTAAAAAATGTGTAAAAAAATCTACAAATGATACTAATTTTTGTAAATTTTTAAATATTTTTAGCAGTTTTGCAGTCGTTTATCAGCAATTGCAAGTTGATCAGAGAGCATACAAACAAGATTTTCTAAGAATTGTACTGCAAGACGCGGCTCTTTTTGGGTGAGAGATAATAGACTTTCACTTGTGAAATGCATAAGTTCTGAATCTTTGCGCGCAGTTGCTTGAGCAATAGAATCAGCCTTTCCTTCACAAAGAACGAATTCCCCAGCCAAATCAAACCCCTTTCTTGTCCAGCAATAGCCCACAGAAAATGCATTACTTTCTGAAGAAACTTTTGATTCAACTGCTACTTCTCCTGATTTAATGAAAATGAAATTCCCTCTTTCTGGATTAATTTTTGTTAATTTTTTACCTTTTAAAACTGAATACTGCTTGGTGAATGGTTGAAGCTTGCTTTGCCTTTTTTTACCAAGCTTTTTCCATTCTAAACTAGGATCAATAGACATTTCTTTTTGCTCTAATTGCCCATCTTCAAGCAACTTAGTTTCAAGGAGAGAAAGATTAAAGTCTTTTTGAGAAAGAAGCCTTTCATCTGTCTCTTTTAAGGATGATTGTAAATTATTGGCAAGGTTCAAAAACAGTTTAGCAGCAATTCTAGGTCGGCGTTTTTTAAGTGGTTCAAGGCAATCTCTATTAATAACTAGCAGTCTGGTTTTTTCATAAGCCTCAGCACTGGCACTTCGATCAGCATTCCTGAATAAGCCCATTTCTCCAAAAGTATTTCCTTTTTCTAAACGTACAAGGTCTGTTCTATTTTCATCATTTTCAAGGAAGATTGATATAGAACCACTTAATACCACATACATTTCCTCTCCAATTTCTCCCTGAGAAAATAATTGCTTTCCGGGTTCCATATCAACTGTGTAGGCCATTAGGCTTGCCATTTTTGCTTCTCTTACTGACATGTTTTCAAACATATCGATATCTTTGACAAATTCTTCGTCGAATTTTAGTCCAACATAATCCCACACAGTTATTAATCCAGTTTCCATAACTACCGAAGGTAGAAAAGTCATATCTATTGCAAGACAAACTAGCAATGTGACCGCAGTAAAAGTTCCAAATAGAATTACAGATTCCATCTCTGATTGTGAAAACAAAATGAATCCTGCTGAAAGAGCCATTGTAGAAAATAGCATCGCGCGTCCTACAACAGGTACAGTTTTAATGGATGCTTTCCGTTTATTACGGAGTTTATTAGCATATTCATTGTAATGACTCAGAAAGTGAATTGTGTCATCAACACCAATACCAAGAGCGATCGCTGCAATTACTGAAATAGTTACTCCAATCGGAATGTCAAGCCATCCCAAAGAACCGAAAAAAACCAGAATTGTAATTACATTAGGGAATAAAGCTATCACTCCCATTTTCCAAGAAAGAAAAAGTAATGAAAGCATTACAAAGACTAATGCAAGTGCTAGAATTACGCTGTCAATCTGTCCCTGTGCTATATTATTTGCAGATTCACTCGCAAGTACTCCTCCACCAGTATAACTGAAATCAAGTTCAGGCAAAAACAACGGAGTTTTTTCTAATAGTAAATCCCTTAAAGCAAGAAAAGATGTAGAGCCGCTAGAGCTCATTCTCAGAGTAACTTGAAGTATATCCTCTGCATCACTTAAAAATTTAGGTCCATTCTTACCTGTTTTAGAAAAAAATTTCACTACCTCTTCATCGGTCAATTTATCAAGTCCCATCCGATAATGATCAATAACATCAACAGGAGAATTAATTTTATCAATTTTTAATCCCTCAATACTGGCAATTTCCGAAGCTCCATTTACCTGAAAAAGCCAATCCTGAAGCTTTTTCAGTCCATAAATAGTTTTTGCTGTTTTCAATGAATTAAGAACCTTATCATTCTGACGAATATCTCCCGATTTTGCCTTGAACAATAAACGTAGCGAATCTGTTCCAGCCAATTCATTTTCAATAAAATTTAAATCCTTTACGATTAGACTGTTTGCAGGAAACGTCTTAGTTGAACTGTTAATACTGAGTCCAAACATTCCAAAAGATGCAGTTGCAGCCACTACTAACCATATAAAAATTAATCTTTTTGAATGGATCCTTAACCATTCAACAATTGTATTGAAAAAGCTACTCATTAATCCACTTTGACTTTTTCTGACTGGTAACTCCGGCAGGTGGATAAAATTTAGTAATGCTGGTGCCAAAGTAAGCGTAAATAGATTGATTATAACTATTCCAATACTTGAATAAAGACCTAGTTCTTGAACTGCAGGGATTGGGCTTACTACAAGTGCTATAAATCCTGCAACAGTAGTGATTGCTGTAACCGTTACAGGAACAGTTACAGAGGATATAGTTGCTTTTATAATTTCTGGAATAGTTGTATCAAGGTCTTCAGGATTTTTGGCTTCTCGCAGTTGAATTGACTCAGTTTGGTATTGATTAAGAAATTTAATAACGTAAGCACTTCCAACACATAAAATGATAGGTGCACAGACCATTGTAACTAAGTTAAGCTCTCCCCCAATTAAACCGACTATTCCTGCCGTCCAAATAATTCCTGACAAGACTACAGCTAATGGCACTATAACAGCCAAAAAACTACGGAATGAAAATAAAAGTATCACAACGATCAGCAGAATACTGAGTGGAAAAATTTTTTCCATATCCTCGTTTATGAGCAAGCCAGCTTGGTTTATTTGTCGAGACTGTCCGGCATATGCTATTCGAAGTTTGTCTGCGATTTGAGATTTTTTTTGATGTTTTGTTAGCAGTTCTTTCAAAATATTCTGAGTACTGTCTGATTCAGGATTTGATCCAGGCTTGAAAGTCAATATAAGTGATGCAGTACTCGAATCTTTGGATAGTAAATCTCCCTCAAAAAGAGGATGTTTTTTTAATCTGCTTACAATTTTTTTTATTTTAATATTAATTTTATCATGCAATTTTTCTGGACTCTGTTTTTTACTAGTCAACCCGCACTCTAAAGTTGGCTCAGTATAATAATCTGTATCATCTAGGACTTGTTGTTCATTAACTGGACTTTCTATTGCATTTTCTTCAAGAATTTCATCGGGACTGTCTTCCAAACTAGCTTCAATGAAATCCTCAAGACTGTCCTCTAGCCCTTCATCTGCTTGCTTCTCAGAATCTATTTTTTCTGCTGTACTGTTCAAACAGGCAATATCATGTTGATATTTATCCAGTAGTGATTGACAAACTGATCCATAGTCCATTTGATGAAAATAGGATTTTCCAACACATATTCCAGAAGACTGAGGAATATCCAGCATACTCATAACATTGGCGGTCCCCGGAACAATCTGCTCAATTTCTCTTTGAAGCATACTAAGAGTAATTAGGAATTTAAGATCAACTGGTTTTCTATCAATATTGTGAAGTGCAACAACAATAACTTCCGCACTTCCAAATGCCTCTCTGGCTTCGAGGAATTGTTGGTATGCTCCTGAATCTCGCTCAATGAAAGGCTCTACTGTACTGTTGATGCGTATCTTTCCAGTTTTATGGTCAAACAACCCTTCCTTTGCTTGGTAAAAAAAGAACGTACTAAGCGCTAGAATAATTAGAAGAATTGTTTTTGGAAACTTGTTAACAGTATTGAAAAATCGTATTAACATTCAAAAGCTAATTTGCTGCAAATTTTTGAGTATATGTCAAAAATACCTGATTTGTTGCAATCTGATTATTTAACATTTTCTGCCTATCTGTTTTCAAACTAAAAAATTTAAGCTCTAATTCAAGGTTTTCCTTGTAATGTTCCCATGTGAAAAGGGAAGCAAAACCTTTCTGAACGAAAGGCCATGTCTGATAATTCAAAAGAGTTATGCGAAGTGAGTTGTCTGGAGTTTTTAAGACTGCAACCCCTGAAACCTGATTTCGTATAACTTCTCTAGTTCTCTGAATTAGAGATTCTTCATTTTCGTATAGAAAAACATGAGTATTTTCAGGCACATTATAAGACTTGCGGTGGGAATATATCATTAGCCAATAAAAATACGGGAATGTCCTTTCAAATGATGTAGCAAATGCAAAGTGAGGTGACTGAAAAGTGGATAGTTTCACTTGTCTTTCCTCTGGAACTTCATATGAATAGAAGTTTCTTTTCTTGAATAGTCCAGATTCCAATTTCCATACCATATCAGTCCAGATAGCATCTAATTCAAAAGTTATGAAATCAGATCTTGTTTCTTTTTCAGTATAATTACCAAGCATATTTTCAAATGATTCTTGAACTGCTGCAGAATCAGTTTCTGATGCTCCCTCGTATTCAAATTTTATATATGGATTAGCATCAAACCAGTGAAATAAACCCAAACGGGTATCAACGATGTCCCCAGTCCACTGATATTGCAAACCATAATAGTCCCTTAAAAATGAAACTTTACTATCTTCAGAATCAGTTGCATTTTCCTCAATCCCCTCTCGAAAATCTGTAAACCTCATACCAAAAGACTGTTGACGTATAGGTGCAAGGTACATTGTGGCCGTATGGCTCCCACGAAACCAATTGTATCTAATAGATGTAAGGGAGTCTTTTGTATCATCTGGGTCAAAAGTATATAAACCCATTACATTGTTCATGTGCAAGACATCAATTACTTTATCCAAATCTACCTTACCAAGACTAAAAATCTGAGCTCCATAACGTAATTGATGAGGCCCTGTTCTGTAATTTGAATAAATTTCTCGCAAAGTTGCATAACCATCAAAAAGTCGCTTTTTATTTACTTCATAATTTTGGGAAAAACTAATTGAAAGCCTGAAAAAATTATACATTTTAGGAGATGTGTTAATTTTAACAGACTGATCATATGTAGATACAAAACGAAGTTCCTTTACCTCACTCAATAAAGGTTCCAAGACTGACAATCCTACAGTTTCNCTGGCGCCTAAAAGTGTTTTAACTTTATGNGAAAAATTTACCTTAACATTAAATTCTTCTTCCTCAAGAAACTGGTCATAATCCTCAGGTTTTTCCTCTTCGAATTCAAAGTCTTCTTGGAGATCACTTTTGTCATTAACTCTGCTTAATGAGTCTTCCTTTAAAACTACGTCTCCTTCATTTTTTGACATTGGATCTTCTGCAGAAACTTTTTCAAGACTGTCTTTTTGAAATTGATCTTCCTTAAAGACTTTTTTCGGGACAGTTCTAGCGAGCGGATCTTTTTCAATTCCAAGCACTGGGCTAGCTTCTTTTACTAGATTAGCCTCTGAAGAAAATTCAGTACTCTTTTTAACAGGAGGTCCTTCATCAGTTGATAATTTAGGGAGAATATCTGAAAGCGGATCTTCATCTAAACTAAGGTCTGGATCACTATCTGAAAGTGGGTCTTCATCTAAATCAAATTTTGGATCACTATCTGAAAGTGGATCTTCATCTAAACTAAGTTCCGGATCACTATCTGGAAGAGATTTATCTTCAAAATTTTGGCTAAATTCACTATCAGTAATCTCTTGAGATAAAACAGGGGGAAATACAAAAAATGATGTAACTAATATTAGTCCCGAAAGCAAGAAATTCTGCACGAGGATTTTAGAATTCAGATCGGGAAAAACTTCATTTTTTTGTGGATAGATATCAGATAATTCAGTCTGAGCTGAACAATGATTCAGGAGGCACATTTTTGAGGATCGGGTCGTCAGTCAAATCAAGATAAAGTTTTAGTTTCCCTTTTTTCTTATCTACATGCACGAGTGTTTCAAATATAAATTTTTTTTCATTTCCCCGCGTTGTTCGGACACGCATTACGCTTGAAAACCATTTACCTCCAACTTTGACATAATATTTCGGAAAGAAACGGTAAACTTTTCTAAGTACTTTTTCAGCAAAAAAATTCGCCATTATTGGCACACCTTTTTCCTCGTCAAAAAAACTAAGTACTCGATCATAGGATTTTTCGCTGTTTTCAGAATCAGTGTTAATTAAGGTCTCAATTTTAAAATATTTCGGATTTTTGAGATTGGAACACTTAATATCTTTTACATCCTTGGTAACAAACTCAAAATCTGCTGAATCAATATTTGTCCCTGGAAAGATAGTGCTTTCATCAGATGGGAAACTTCTACAACTTTCATTTGATATAGTCCCACAACTGGAACAAACGAAGCGTCTTGCCCCCCTTTGAATGACACAACTTGGTGCATTAGGCCCCTTCTCAGCAAATATTCTTCTTTTATTATCCATTCTTTGGATACGGAGGGTCTCTTTTTGTGCTTCACGTTTTGATTTTGATTTGCAAGTTTTTCCTTCACATGTATCTAAAATTACAGTCACACTGACATTTTTTCGTAGAAAAGGGCTTGAAAGATGCGACTCATTCATGAATGATTTTATTTTTTCTGGAGAATCAAGCTCCTTACAACTAATTGCAAAAACACTATCTTGAAACAAAATAATAATAACGAACAGAAAGCAATAATGTTTTTTTTGCATATTTTAATATATTATAAAGAAATTTTACCCATAACAGCATAGCTACATATTTGCAGATACTAACTTTATCCAAATTTGAGAACAAGTTAAAAGACAATATTCTAATGTTTCTCATATGTTATCTTTATATCTATAAGCATTATTTGCTCTCACAATTTCAATTTAAGAGTGTTTTTTTTGATGCCGCGTGTATAATTATTATAAGTTAAAATGTTAGTGTATCAAAATTTTTGAACTGATAGAAGTTTTGCAATAAATTGTAAGCTCAAGTACTTATTCCAATCCATTTTCAGCACTCTAGTTCTAAGTTAAAAATTCTTACTCAACAAATACTTTAAATCTCATTAGCTACAAACATATTACTTAAAGGTGCAATAGACAAAATACTTAAATATGATTAGCTACTTCTAATTGAACATTCCAAATTTTGTCTTAAGAATATTCCTAAAAAAACCAGAATAACACAAACCCTCCGATACAACATTATATAGCTAAATAACTTAATGGGAATAGTTAAAGAATATCATAAAGTTTTCTGGATGGATCTGGAAGTAGATCTGAGAAAGTAAAAAAATTAAGTTTTAGAAAAACTAATTTATATCTTAATATGAACATAAATATTAGCTAATTGATTAAGGGACAAAAATGCAAATGACATCTTTAATTCTTTAATTTCCGCTAATTTTTGAAATGAATGTCAAATCATGAATTATTTGCAATTTACTATAAGACGAGAACTATTCCTATTTTTTATTACCTGGATTTTAATTAGTTGCTCTTTTCACTATGATCAGGGGCAGAAACTTGAACAAGAAAATCGTTGGGCTGAAGCTGCAATTGAATACAGAATAGCTTACATTGAAGATCCAGACAGCGAAGAAATAGGGGCAGCTTTAAAAAGAATGAATGTCAAAGTTGCTGCTGAAAATTTTAAAATTTACAATCAATATTTAATAAACAGGGAATATCACAAAGCATTTCGAAGGTTAGAAAACACATTATTGCTCAATCCTAGCCACAGTGATGCTCTTTCTGAAATGAATCACTGGTGGCACCTTCTAATAACAGGTAAGGTTGAATTGGAATTTTCAAGATTTAGTTCTAATCTAAGACTCGCAGAAGAAATGGAAATGCAGGTTTTGATTAATTCCCCCAAAGGGAAAATCTTAACAGGTAAAATCTCAAGTGAATCAAAGATTTTTTTTATAGAGGATGTTGTCTATAAAGCTTTGCCAGAACAGCTTGCAGAATATTCAATCAATACAATTGGAATGAAGATAAAACGCAAGTCATCAGAAGGATTCTTACGTACAGAATTTAAAAGATTTGTTAATTTCAGAGAGATTTCACCTTTAAATGTAAGTGGCTGGAAAAATAGCAATGGTTATAGAAAAATTAAAGCTACATTAGACCACCGTCCTGTCTTATTGACTGATGATAAACAGCTTTCGCCTTGGAATCCTCCTCGTCTTGTAACTTATAAGCTGAAGTTTCAAGGCGATATAATCAAAGTACTTTCAGAAACCCGACGCACTGAGTTTGCTCCGGAAGTACTATATTTAAACAAAAAAGAACGTAGAGCCAACATCGATTTTGGATTATATCAGATGAAAATGAATGACATTGCAAGAAAATGGAGCATCAGACGCAAAAAAATCAATAATTCAGAAGATGATTATTTCTACGGACTTTCACGCAATTTACCACTTAACCGTTACTTTTATTATGATAGAGTTTTCCGTTTTATGCCCTGAAAGCAAAAAAAGGATTTAGAAATTCAAAGTTTTAAAAGATATCAGACAAAGGACTTTGAAGCTTAACATTAATAATGGGATTATAGGAAGAGCTTCCATCATTTAAAAGAGTATTTTTTAAATATTGTTTGGAAGAAGTTCATGTTTTATTAATGAATCCTGATTAGGATCCAGAGAGAGTGGTTGGTCTCCTTTAGCAATTTCATACCTTATCATTGCAATTCCACGGTGAAATCCTTCGTCATTAATATCATCTCCAAAACTTGTGATTTTTCCTATCAACTTCCCATTCTGAAATAATGGACTCCCAGCGTTTGTAGAAGATTTAAATGGGATTTTTAACCAGACAGAAAGCCAGTTTGGATGACCACGATGGTACATTCGTGCATGCGGTTCTTGGCCGATGTAACACCCTTTGTTATAAGATATATGATTCCCAAGGGCTGCTTCCTGAGGAAAATTTTCTCTGGTGTAATCAACACCTGCCCTCGGAATTCCCTCAGCTATTCTAACACTATCATATGCTTCTAAGCTAATCAGATCAACTTTCTTAAATTTGAGTGCCTTGTGAAAAAAACTTTGTATGTCTTTTAAATTAATCAGGTTAATGAATCTTGATGATTTGCCTAAATTATATCTAGAAGAAAATATTTTATTATCTTCAAACACCCATTGAGAATTTTTTTTGTCAAATCCCATTTTTTCTAAAATATCTCCCGCAAAAGGTCCTATTAAATCCAGCCTCAACATTATTTCCTTGTTAAGTAAAGATATCTTAAAGTCTTCGCGGATATGAAATTTATCTAGTAATGTTCCAACAGCGCGACCTTCTCCTGGATCACAAATTACTATCCACTCATCTGAGTATCTCCGAAGAATCAGTAAATGATGAAGGATTTTCCCTTTATTTCCGCAGATCAAACTGGAATGTATATTACCAATTTTCAACTCTAAAACGTTACTTGTAACCATTCCTTGTAAAAATATTCCAGCATCTGGGCCCCTTAATGAAATCAACCAGCAAGCTTTAAGATCAAATAATCCACAACCTTTAAGGAGCAGATTGATTTCTTCTGATAATCTGTCAGAATAGCTTATTGGCATGCCAGCACCTGCTTCAAATTCTTGGATGTTAGCACTTAATTTTAAGTGGTGCTCATCAATTTTTTTGTATATTTCCATAAGATTTACTTTAAAGTGTGATGATACCATCTTACAAAAAAATTAAAATTTTGTAACCATCTATAAATTTCATAATTCTAAATAACATGAGTAAACTAATTTCAGGAAAAATGCTAAGCGCGCAAATCAATAAGGAGTTGCGCAATGAAGTAACTCAATTAAAAGAAAAAGGCGTGGAACCATGTCTGGCAGTTATTCTAGTTGGAGATGATCCAGCGTCTGCAGTATACGTTCGCAATAAAAAAAGAACCTGTGATGAACTGGGAATCAAGTCTGTTGGTCATGATTTACCAGAAAATACAACTCAGTATCAACTGGAAAATTTGATACATGATCTGAATAATGACCCATCTGTAAACGGAATTTTAAATCAGTTTCCTTTACCTATTGGTTTAGATGAATCTAAGATAATTCGCAAAATTTCTCCTGAAAAAGATGTGGATGGCCTGAATCCCTTAAACGCTGGGTTAATAGCAATGGGTCAACCAATTTTTATTTCATGTACGCCGTATGGGGTACTGCAAATGCTGAAAAGAAGTAATATATCTACTTCTGGAAAAAATACAGTAGTTCTTGGCAGAAGTAATCTTGTTGGTAGACCAATTGCGACTCTACTTTCTAGCAAGGGATGGGATTCAACTGTTACTGTTTGTCACTCAAGAACTAAAAATTTAGCGGTAATAACTTCACAAGCAGACATACTTATTGCCGCAATTGGCATTCCTGAATTTGTTACTTTTGACATGATTAAAGAAGGAGCAGTTGTAATTGATGTTGGAATTAATAGCATAGAAGATAAAAGCAAAAAAAGTGGTACACGACTTGTTGGAGATGTTGCCTTTGAAGAGGCACAAAGAAAAGCCTCATTAATTACGCCAGTCCCAGGTGGAGTTGGACCTATGACCATTGCAATGCTGATGGCGAATACTGTTAATGCAGCTCGCTTACAAAATGGTCTCCCTAGACTAAATATATAATCCATAAAAAGTTTATTAGCTTTTATAATATTAAAAAATTTTACTAAAAAATTTTTACGGCCTTTTTTGTCAATTAAATTTCAAATAACTCTGCTTTTAATTTATTAATATTATTCTTTAAGTTTTTTTATTGTATCTTCAGAAAATATACAATATACATAGTGTTCGTTAATACTGAGGTGTATTGGCGTTTATGGGGAAGTCCCATTTCCTCCCGATAAGGTGTGGGAGGTTTTTCAAAAATTGATTCCGGATATTTTTTTCGGTTTATTTAGGAGAATGTTATGAATAGAATGCTTTCCGCACTTCTGGTTGCTGGATTGTTTTTATGGAGTGCGTCGCAGGTATTGGCTTACAAGCCTGCCGTGGTTTTCGACATGGGAGGGAAATTTGACAAGTCGTTCAACGAAGGAATCTGGAATGGACTTGAGAAATTCCGCAAAGAAACTGGTATAAAATACCGTGAATTTGAAGTTACACAGGAAGCCCAGCGAGAGCAGTTCCTTCGAAAGCTTGCACGAAGAGGTTCTGATCCTGTTATAGCAGTTGGTTTTGCTCAAGCTGCTGCATTAACTAAAGTCGCAAAAGAGTTTCCAAAAACTAGGTTCAGTATAATTGATATGGTTGTTGACCTACCAAACGTACAGTCCATTATTTTTAAAGAACACGAAGGTTCTTTCTTAGTAGGTGTTTTAGCAGCTATGAAAAGTGAGTCTTCAGCCGTGGGGTTCGTAGGTGGAATGGATATTCCTCTTATCCATAAATTTGCCTGTGGATATGTACAGGGGGTAAAGCACATTAATCCTAGTGTAGTTGTATATCAAAAGATGACTGGGACTACTCCAGCAGCATGGAATGATCCAGCACGAGGAGCACAACTTGCGAAGGCAATGTATGATAGTGGTGCAGATATTGTCTATGCTGCGGCTGGTGGAACAGGACTTGGGGTTTTACAGGCAGCAGCTGACAATAACAAACTTTCAATTGGTGTTGATAGTAATCAAAATCACCTGCAGCCTGGATCTGTTTTGACTTCCATGCTCAAACGTGTAGATGTAGCTGCATATGAAGTTTTTAAAACAGGATACGATGGGTCATGGAAGCCTGGATTTAAAATTCTTGGACTTGCAGAAGAGGGAGTTGGCTGGTCACTTGATGAACATAATTCAAAATTGATCACAAGTGACATGAAGAATAAAGTTACTCAAATCCGCAAGGATATAATTTCAGGAAACATTCAGGTGCATGATTACATGAGTAACAACAAATGCCCTGTACAATAATTTTATAATGGTTTTCATTAAATAAGTTCTGGCAATGGATGATAATTTGATCTTCCATTGCCAGCCAACCTCTCTACCTTTGGTCTGAAGAACCTACCACAAAATTTCATGCCCGCTCAGAAAATAATAATTGATACGGACCCTGGACAGGATGATGCAATTGGTATTTTGTTGGCACTTGCGTCTCCTAGGGAACTAGACCTCCTTGGCATAGTAACAGTTGCTGGTAACGTTCCATTAAAATTAACCTCACGAAATGCATTAATACTTTGTGAGCTTGCCAAAAAACCTGATACAAAAGTTTTTGCAGGATGCTCAAAACCGCTTGTCCGCCAGCTTGTTACGGCTGAACATGTTCATGGAAAAACAGGTTTGGATGGTGCAGATCTCCCAGAGCCAACAATATCTCTTCAAAAACAACATGGAGTAGACTGGACGATTGAAACTTTGCTTTCATCCGAAGACAATTCCATCACAATATGCTGCTTTGCACCGCTTACCAACGTCGCAATGGCTATGATAAAGGCTCCAGAAATTCTTCCAAAAATTAAGAGGATTGTAATGATGGGAGGTGGATACTTTGAAGGAGGAAATATAACACCTACTGCCGAATTTAACATATATGTCGATCCTCATGCTGCAAACGCGGTTCTAAAATGTGGCCGACCTATAGTCATGATGCCACTTGACGTTACTCACAAAGCACTTATGCAGCCCAAATGGTTGGAAGGACTGAGAGACTTGGGATCTGCAGTAGGAGATGCAGCCTATGGAATGATGAGTTTTTATGAACGTTTTGATCTTGAAAAATATGGTTCAAACGGTGGTCCTCTTCATGATCCAACGGTAATTGCCTACCTACTCAAACCCGAACTTTTTGATGGAAGAGATGTAAATGTGGAAATAGAAATTCATTCTGAACTGACAATGGGTATGACGGTTGTAGATTGGTGGAATGTTACTGGTCGTCAGCCAAACGTGACCTATAAAAATCAAATCAACTCAAACAGTTTTTTTCAATTAATTTTGGATCGTCTTTCACTCTTGTAGATAAAGCTAAGTCTGCTATAACATCCAGATTAGTTTCAAACAAAATCAACATTAAATTCCTGAAATTATGCCAATTTTGGCAATACAACTTACTAATATAAATAAATATTTTGGAAATGTTTGTGCCAATAAGAACGTTTCTCTTACAGTAAAGTCGGGTACCATTCATGGAATTGTTGGTGAAAATGGTGCAGGTAAATCAACCTTAATGAGTATTCTTTATGGATTTTACAAAGCAGATTCAGGATCTATAGGCGTACTGGAAAAGCAAACTACCATAAGAAGCGCACATGACGCAATACAGGCTGGAATCGGTATGGTACACCAACATTTTATGTTAGTTGATACATTCACTGTGCTTGAAAACATAGTACTAGGTACCGATTCAAGTTTTTCGCTCAGAGAATCCTTACATGCTTCTAAGTTAGAGCTGAAAAGACTTGAAAAAGAATATCATCTTGAAGTGAATATCAATTCGACTATCAACAAATTGCCAGTAGGGTTGCAGCAGAGGGTTGAAATTCTTAAGGCTTTATATCGTGGAGCAGAAATACTTATTCTTGATGAGCCAACTGGTGTGCTGACACCACAGGAAGCGGATCATTTGTTTCGTATTCTAGATGAACTAAGAGGACAAGGAAAAACAGTAATTTTGATCACACATAAGCTTCGGGAAATAATGGACATCACTGATTATGTTTCTGTTATGCGGCAAGGTGAAATGGTTGCCCATCGCAAGACTTCTGAAACTAACAGAGAAGAATTAGCTGAATTGATGGTGGGTCGAAAAGTACTACTTCGTGTAGAAAAAAAACCTGCAAATCCAGGTAGGAAAATTCTTTCAGTTGATAATCTAAACTATAAAGATGATTCAGGAATTAGCAGATTAAAAGATATTAACTTTGATGTTCATTCTGGTGAAATCGTTGGCGTTGCAGGTGTATCAGGAAATGGTCAATCAGAACTTCTTGATATCATTGCCGGTATAAACCACCTACAAATTGGATCAATAAGAATTAACGATCATAAAATAACTTCTGAATCGAGAGTAGATGCTGCTTCCATGCGTAGGCTCGGTATTGCTCATGTGCCAGAGGACCGGCAAAGAATCGGCCTAGTAACATCATTTACAGCAAGTGAAAATATAATTTTAGGTTATCACAGAGACCTTAAATACAATGGCCTTATAGAAATGAACAACGATGCTATTTCTAAATCCTGCCTCAAACAAATGGAACATTTTGACGTGCGTCCGTTAAACCCATTATTGAAAGCCTCTCTCTTTTCTGGAGGGAACCAGCAAAAAATGGTACTTGCTAGGGAAATTGAAAGGAATACAGACTTGTTGCTAGTTGGGCAGCCTACTCGTGGTGTAGATATTGGGGCGATTGAATTTATACACCGCCAAATAATTGCCATGCGAGATGCAAATAAAGCTGTACTCTTGGTATCAGTAGAGCTTGATGAAATACTTTCATTGAGTGATAGAATTTTAGTAATGTTTGAAGGTCAAATCATGGGTCAAGTGTTAGCAAAAGATGCTAACGAACGTGATATTGGTTTGCTGATGGCAGGGATAAGCAAGGAGACAGATTGAGTGAAAGACAAGTTAATGATCTGGTAGTCACTCTCGTTACAGTGACAAACCTATTAATGGCGTTTCTTATTTCTGGTATCGTAATATGGGCTCTTGGAGAAGATCCTTGGTTTGCACTTAAAACAATGCTCTACGGCGCATTTGGTTACGACGAAGGACTTGGCTACACGCTATACTATACAACAAACTTTATATTTACAGCCTTGGGATTTGCGATAGGTTTCCATTGCGGATTGTTCAACATCGGAGCCGAGGGACAGGCATATATAGGAGGACTTGCGGTAGGTTTACTTTGTCTCTGGCTTGAGAACTGGTCTATTTTAATTGTTTTTCCCCTAGCAATAATTGTATCGATCATCTTTGGAGGAATTTGGGGTGCAATCCCAGGATATCTTAAAGCTAGACATGGTAGTCATGAAGTTGTTACAACGATCATGTTCAACTTCATCGCTTCGGTGATAATGGTATATCTGCTATCTCATGTTCTGAGACCCCCACAGGAAATGTCACCTGAATCCCGTGATTTTGCTGAAAATGTATGGATCCCCCAGATGCATGAAATTTTTAGCTGGTTTGGATTTGAAATAACAAAGACTCCGTTGAATGGTACATTCTTTTTTGCTCTTTTCTGCCTATTCTTGGTGTGGCGCTTTGTATGGTTCACTCGTTGGGGGTACGAGCTAAGGACTGTAGGCACAAATGAGTTCGCAGCAGTTTATGCCGGAATAAATGTCTCAAAAAATATCATAATTGCAATGGTAGTTTGCGGAGGATTGTCGGGTTTTGTAGGAATTAACGAAATAATGGGATCTAGTCATCGCATTATGCTTAACTTCCAGGCTGGAATAGGATTCACTGGTATTGCTGTCTCTCTGATTGGTCGAAATCATCCAATGGGAATACTTTTGGCGGCCCTACTCTTTGGAATACTTTACCAAGGAGGCGCGGAGCTTTCATTTGAGATTCAAACTATTGACCGCCACATGGTAGTATTAATTCAAGGACTAGTTATACTTTTTGCAGGAGCGCTAGAAAATCTTTTCCGTCCTCAAATAGAAATATTTATAAAACAGGTATTTATGCGCAACTTATGAGCGAGGTACAAATTAATATTTACTTTTTTTATTCACAAGTTTTGTAAACGAGCTGTTTCCCTTAAAAAAACAAATGTGGAATGATATATTACTCATCTTGGATGGCACCCTTCGTATTTCCGTTCCTTTTTTATTAGCAGCTATGGGAGGAATTTTTGCTGAACGTTCCGGAATAATAGACTTTGGACTAGAGGGGAAAATGCTTGGTGGAGCCTTTGTAGCAGCTACAGTGGCTCACTGGACACAATCTGCATGGTTAGGACTACTTGGTTCAATCTTTATAGGAATAATTTTTTCAATGATTCATGGCTTTGCCAGTGTAACCAAGCGGGGTAATCAGGTTGTTTCATGTGTTGCAATAAATATATTTGCAATGGGACTCACAGTTGTACTAGCGAATGCTTGGTTTGGAATGGGGGGTAAAACTCCACAGCTTCCAAAAGAAGCCCGTTTCCTTTCCATAGAATTGCCTTTTGCTCAAGCTTTGCAGGATATTCCAGTAATAGGAGAAATATATCACGAATTAATTAGTGGACACAATATTCTAGTTTACTTAGCTTTTCTAGCTGTACCTACTACTGCCTGGATTGTGTTTAAAAGTAGTTTCGGATTGAAATTGCGTGCTACCGGAGAAAATCCTCTTGCTGCAGATACTACTGGCATTTCTGTTAACAAAATACGCTACCAAGCTTTACTCTTAAACGGGATTCTGGGTGGAATGTCTGGGGCATATCTTTCTACTGCACATTTAGGATTCTTTGTCAAAGACATGTCTGCAGGCAAAGGTTACTTAGCACTGGCGGCAATGATTGTTGGCAAGTGGAAACCATACCCTGCAATGTTTGCCTGTCTCCTTTTTTCTACTTTATTTGCCATAAAAGATAAACCAGAAATATCTGAAATGCTGAAAGGTTGGGTCCCTCTAAATCTTATAGAAAGCTTTTTGGAAATGTCTCCATACATTCTAACGGTTATAATTTTGGCAGGTTTTGTAGGCAGAGCTGTTGCTCCGAAAGCAATCGGTCAGCCATTTTCTAAAGAAAAATAAAATCAAATGATTGGAATCAAAGCAATTGGTACTTATTTACCTGAAGCTAGAACATCAAATTTCGACCGCATGAATAAGTTCGTCATGACAGAGTCATTTGTAGAACATAAAATTGGTTTTAAAGAAGTCGCCATCAAATCTCCTGAACATGAAACTTCTGATCTTTGTTTTAGAGCATGGGAAGATCTTAAAAAAAATCACTCTATTTCATCCGATGATATAGATTGCGTTGTTGTCTGCACTCAAAACCCCGATGGGAAAGGACTACCTCATACATCAGCTATTTTGCATGAAAAACTTTCACTTCAACTAAATTGTGCCGCATTCGATATATCCTTGGGATGTTCAGGATATGTGTATGGACTTTCTATAATAAAATCTTTCATGAAAGAAAATAATCTTAAGTGCGGCCTGCTTTTCACTGCGGACCCCTATTCGAAAGTTATTAACCAAGATGACAAAAAAACAGCTACCTTGTTTGGTGATGGTGCGACTGTTACTCTGCTGGGTGAAAAACCTGTTTTTGAATGTGGTAAATTTGTTTTTGGATCAGATGGATGCAAAAAAGAGGGAATTATTGTGAAAGAAGACGGTAAACTTCATATGAATGGTAGAGCAGTTTTCACTTTCACAGTAAGAGTTGTTCCGGATAATATAAAAGATATGCTTAAAAAAAACCAAGCCACAATAGAAAGTGTTGACTGCTTTATTCTTCATCAGGGAAGTCTGCACATTGTAAATTCCATTGCGGATTCGCTCGGTGTATCAAGGGAGCTTTGTCCATTTCACTCAGCTGAATATGGGAATACAGTTTCTTCATCTGTTCCAATGGTTCTTTCAAGGGAGTTTGATAAAGAGGAAATAAAAGTTGCTGTTCTCTCAGGATTTGGAGTGGGTCTTTCATGGGCAAGTACAATAATTTACAGAAAGCACTCCTGAAAACCGGGGCGCCATTTCTATCTGATCATTTACATACAAATTTAGAATAGAAATTTTAGTTTAAATTTGATAAAAAATTTCAATCATTGAAGGTTCGGAAATGCATCTAGTGAAAGGTCATCAACAAGTCCTGCTTCGAAGCGATGAGCAGCTAGACAAGTAACCATTGCAGCGTTGTCCGTACAAAGACTGGACTTTGGATAGTAAAGTTTGACCGCTCTTCGAGATGATTCCTCTTCAAATTCCTTACGTAACTTACGACTGGCGGCTAACCCACCCGAAACAGAAATATTGCTAAGACCATGTTCTTCTGCTGCCTTAAAAGTTTTTTTTATCAGGACATCTGTAACACTTTTAAAAAAAGAGGCGAGAATAGGTCCAATTTCATCGATTTTATCTGTTTTTTTTGGATCAGAAGAATCAAATAGCATGGAATTTTCTTTAAATCTCATCATTGCTGTTTTTAGTCCACTGAAAGAAAAATTGTGATTGTTTTTGTTAAGTAAAGGACGGGGGAAATCATAATCATAGCCTGAATACTCAATTGCAGCCTTGTCGACTATTGGTCCACCAGGCATAGGGAAACCAAATAATTTTGCAACTTTGTCAACACATTCGCCAGCAGCATCGTCAACAGTACTGCCAATGATTTCATAATCAAAATGATCGCGTGCATTCATAAGCAAAGTATGTCCACCAGCAACAACAAGGTGAAGTATGGGAAAATTCATTTCACCATGTTCTAGCACATTTGCATAGGGATGAGCTTCAACGTGATTTATACCAATTATTGGACAACCTAATGAATAAGCAAGGCTTTTTGCTACAGTTAGCCCTACAAGCAGGGAACCCAGCAGTCCAGGATAATTTGATACTGCTATATAATCAATTCCTGTAAAATTAATATCAGCCTTTTTCAAAGCTTCATCAATCAGCAAATGAATAACTTCCAGATGTTTTCGGGAAGCTCTCTCAGGAACTACACCTCCAAATTCTTCATGATCCTTATATTGCGAAAGTGTCAGGTTTGCCAATATTTCATGTTTCCCTCGCAAAATAGAAACTGAAGTATCGTCAAAAGTAGTATCTATACCAAGGCCTGTTGCTAACATTAGATTTAATCTTTAATTATAGCTTTTTCTAAAATCTTGATTGTAAGTTTTTTCAAATCAAGTTTTTTGAATAAACAGAAATATTATAAAGGGATTAGAAAGCTTAGTAAACTCATCAAAATATTATTTATTATAATAAATTTACACAGATTTTTTTTAAAATCAATTTGGGTTTGTCATTGTAATTTTTAAAAATTTTAAATTAAGTTGAACGATAACTTTACGGTAATTGAATAATTAGAGTATATTTTAAAACATAATATATTCAATTAATGGTCATAATTCTTGTTGTTTTGTGATAATGGCGATAAAATTCAGAAAAGAAATTAATATATTAACATATAACCATGGTGGCTTTATTTTTTTAAACCTATGAATAAAAAATCGGTCATTACAGTCACTCTAAAAGCCGCACTTACTCTTGATGGTAAAATAGCAACCGCCTCAGGCCACTCAAAATGGATTACAGGAGAAGCCGCAAGAAAGAAAGTTCATGAATTGAGAAACCAAAATGACGCTGTTTTAGTGGGCATAAATACAGTCATTGCAGATGATCCTCAATTGACAGTGCGAGGTATTATAAACGGGAAATCACCTGTACGGATTGTTTTAGATTCAATGGCTAGAATTCCAGAGAAGAGCAAAATATTTAAAAGTGATGGAACTCCAGTAATAATAGTTACTGGAAATAAGGCTTTATCCAGAAAATGGCCTAATTTACCAGATATAAAAATTTTAACCTCTCCAACTGAAACTCCTGAAATAGATTGGTTACTTTTTGAATTGCATAAAATTGGTCTGAAGAGTTTATTGGTAGAGGGAGGCAGCTTTATTTACGCAAGCTTTCTCAAAAGCAGTTTTGTGGACAGATTAGTACTATTCATTAGTCCCAAAATAATAGGCGGACAAGATGCATTGTCATGGTGCGGAGAATTAGGAGTTGACCATCTTGACAAGGCAATGCAAATTGAGATTAGTTCAATTGACGCAGTAGGAGAAGACTGGGTAATAGATAGCAAAATAAAATAACTTGATCTGTTACTGTTATATGCTATTGTTATTACAAACAAAATAATAAATTCTTATAAAATTTTTTATAAATAAATGCCAAAGAAAAACAACTTTTTTAATACCATTGAGAGCGCTATTAAGGCTTTTGGTAATGGCGAAATGTTAGTGGTTGTTGATGATGAAGACAGAGAAAACGAAGGGGATCTCGTTTGCGCAGCTGAAGCAATTACTCCAGAAAAAATCAATTTCATGGCAAAACACGGCAGGGGCTTAATCTGTCTTCCACTAGATTTAGAAATCGTAAAACGTCTTAACATTCCATTAATGGTAAGCAACAATAATGCTACTGTGGGTACAAATTTTACAATCAGTATTGAAGCTTCTACTGGGGTAACAACAGGTATTTCTGCTGCAGATCGTGCACGGACGATTAAAGCTGCTATAGATCCCAATTCGAGTGCCAAAGACATACGCAGTCCAGGCCATGTTTTCCCTTTAAGTGCCCTAGAGGGTGGGGTTTTAAGAAGGGCAGGACATACTGAGGCTGCAGTCGATCTTGCAAAGATGGCAAATATGCTTCCAGCAGGTGTTATCTGTGAGATTATGAATGAAGACGGAACTATGGCGCGTGTACCTGATTTAATGAAATTCGCTGAACATCATGGAATTAAGATTATAACAATAAAAGACTTAATTCAATACAGGAAACGTAATGAAACACTGGTAGTCAGAGAAGCGGAGGCCTCTATGCCCTCGATTTATGGAGATTTTAAAGTAATTGGGTTTCAAAGTCTTCTGGATGAAAGTGATTATGTCGCACTTGTCAAGGGAAATTGGGATGAAGATGAGCCTGTACTTGTTCGTGTTCATTCAGAATGCTTGACCGGAGATGTCTTCGGTTCATCTAGATGTGACTGCGGTCCTCAGCTTCATAAGGCAATGGAACTAGTAGAAAGTGAAGGAAAAGGAGTAATCCTCTACTTGCCACAGGAAGGTAGAGGTATTGGACTGATGAACAAACTTCATGCTTACAGACTTCAGGAAGATGGAGCTGATACTGTTGAAGCAAATCATAAACTTGGATTTAAAGATGATTTGCGTGATTATGGAATGGGAGCTCAAATGCTTTACATGCTTGGAGTCCGTAGGATGAGACTAATGACCAATAATCCTCGAAAAATTGTTGGACTTCAGGGACATGGACTGGAAGTTGTTGAAAGAGTCCCACTTGAAATTGAATCCAATCCTAGAAATAAAAATTACTTGCATACAAAAAAATCTAAACTTGGTCATATATTAAATGTTTAAAGAATTAAAATATATGTTTTGTACAACTATTTGAACCTTGTTTAGAATAAGGCAAAAAAATTAAACTGATTCGAGTTTTTTATTAGTACATAATTTATAAAACTCAGAAATATTTATTTATAGTCAGAATTCTACAGAAAAAAAGGGTGTAAATACCAAAAATTAAGTATTGTCCATAACAGACCATGACTTTTCCACAATCAGAATTAGCAGAGATGCTGAAAAATCCTGCGTCTTATGCAACTCAACCTAAATTAATAAAACTTCGAGAAACTGACTCTTCATATTTATTTGAATGCGACGAATGGTTGTATAAAATCAAAAAAGAGGGGAATGAGTTTCCGACTCTTGCAGTCAAGGAAGCTTATTGCCATGAAGAATGCAGGCTTAGCAATAGTTTTAATCCTAACTGGAATACAACAGTCCTTACTATTCTAGAAAATAATGGTGGTATAAAAATGGGAGGAACAGAAGGTGAGCCTGTTGAATACGCGCTAAAAATGAATAAACTCCCTGAAAATTTGCTTCTTTCTGACCTTTTGGGAAATGATGCTGTGACCAAAAAATATATGAAAAATATTGCCGGAAGAATTTCTGAAATTCACTTTAGTAATCCTGCAAGAGACAAAGCTGCAGAATCAGGCAAAGCTGAGTCGGTCCGCGCATTGTGTGACGACATGCTTTTTCAGATGAAGCGCTATTTTGATGCCTCAATGACTCAGCCTATTTTAGATATGATAAGACACCCCCTCGAAAAATTCATTGATCAGAATAAACGTCTATTCAGTAAAAGGCATCAAAAAAATCGGATTGTTCATGGACATGGTGCTTTTGTGCCTGAACATATTTTCGTTAATGAAAAAAATGTTCATTTTATAAGTCCTCAAGAAGTTCATAGGAAACTAGCAGATTTAGATGTGGCAAATGATATTTCATCTCTAACTGTAGAGCTGACAAGACTAGGGAAAGATGATCTCGCAGAAACATTTTTGAATCATTATCTTGAAATTTCCAACGATCTGGATTTGCAAAAAATGCTGCCATTGTATCAAACTTATTGTGCACTAAAGCAGGGTGTCAGAACATGTGAGCTTAAGGTAGCCCGAGAGGATGATAAACTAGGTACTCTGGCCATGGAATATTTCAATCTTGCCGTAAACTTCTCCCGAGAAATACCAAGGGTTTAATTCCACATGATTTAAATGCAGCATAAAACCATCCATCAAGTAATCCTTAAAGCAAAGATAATTGTAAAATTATGAAAGAGGTCTCTAACAGACTAAGCTTTTCTCAGATGGAGGAAGAAATTCTTCATTTCTGGCGTTCAAAAAATATTTTTCAGAAATCAATAGATGAAAGACCAAAAGATAACGCTTTCAGCTTTTACGATGGACCTCCTTTTGCGACTGGTCTTCCACATTATGGTCACCTACTGGCAGGAACGATTAAAGATGTGATACCGCGTTACAAAACCATGCGAGGATTTAGAGTTGAAAGGCGTTTTGGTTGGGATACACATGGATTACCTGTGGAATATGAAGTTGAACAGACACTCAAACTAAATGGAAGACATGAAATTGAATTGTTTGGTGAAGAAAAATTTAATGAAGAATGCCGATCAATAGTTTTGCGATATACTAGTGAATGGCGTGAAACAGTTGATCGCATGGCTCGCTGGGTTGATTTCAAAAATGATTACAAAACCATGGATATTGATTTTATGGAGTCAGTATGGTGGGTTTTTAAGAGTTTATGGGAAAAGAAATTAATTTATGAAGGAGTTAAGGTTGTTCCATATTCCTGGCGAGTTTCTACTCCTCTATCAAATTTTGAGGCTAACCTAAATTACAAAGATATACAAGATCCCTCAATCACCTTGAAATTCAAAGTAAAGGGTGAAGAAAACCTTTATTTCCTAGCGTGGACTACTACTCCTTGGACTTTGCCTTCTAACATGGCACTTTGTGCAGGATCTGATCTGATTTATTGTATTGTGAAGGAAATACAAAGCGGTGATCGTTATATACTGACTCAGAGCTGTGTCGAGTCTTATTTCGAACAAAATAATTATGAAATCATAAAAAAAATGAAAGGCTCAGAATTACTGGGGATGAAATATAACCCCTTGTTTGATTTTGCTGAAAGGGAGTTGGATTTAGATCATGAATGGACCATTCATTTAGATGATTATGTAAGTGATAATAGTGGCACTGGTATAGTTCATCTTGCTTGTTTTGGTGAAGACGATGTTAGGATTTTTCGGCGTGAAAATATACCTATTTTTGATCCGGTAAATAATGAGGGCAATTTTCAGAATTACATGGGATTTATTGCCGGAAAAAATATTAAGGATGCCGACAAATCCATCATCCAGAAGCTTAAGGAAGAAGGTAAAATGTTTTTGCATGAAACGATTCAGCACAGTTATCCCTTCTGTTGGAGAACTGATACACCATTGATATACAAGCCTATTTCAACATGGTTTCTTAATGTTGAAGCTATCAAGGAAAAAATGTACTCACACAATAAAACAGTGCACTGGGTGCCCGGACATATACGTGACGGAAGATTTGGGAAATGGCTTGAAAATGCTCGAGACTGGGCCATCAGTCGTAATAGATTCTGGGGGACACCTATTCCTGTATGGAAGAGCGAAGACGGCCGCGTATTGTGTGTTGGTAGTGTTGATGAATTACAAAAATTAACTGGGGAAAAAGTCAATGATCTCCACAAGCACTTTGTTGACTCCCTTGAAATTGAACATAAAGGTGAAACTTATAGGCGAGTCTCAGAAGTACTAGATTGTTGGTTTGAATCAGGTTCAATGCCTTATGCACAGGAACATTATCCTTTCGAAAACAAAGAGAGATTTGAAGAAAACTTTCCTGCTGATTTTATTTGCGAGGGACTGGACCAAACGCGAGGATGGTTTTATACTCTTGCAGTTTTGGGGTCAGCATTATTTGATACTCCTGCATTCAAAAATTGTGTGGTAAACGGTTTTGTTCTGGCCGAAGATGGAAAGAAAATGAGTAAAAGACTAAAAAACTATCCAGACCCAAATGAAATGTTGAAAAAATATGGTGCTGATACTGTAAGACTTTATATGCTCAACAGCCCTGCTGTAAGAGGTGAAGATTTACGTTTTTCTGAAAAAGGTTTAGTTGAAACAACTAGACAATTGCTCCTACCGCTTTGGAACTCTCTTGTATTTCTAACTACCTATGCCAAAATTGACGGATGGGAGCCTAGTCCTGAGAACCTAAAGCTAAAAAATAACAACCCTTTGGATCGATGGATTTTATCACGTTTAAATAAACTTTTTGGTGAAGTACAAAAAGAGATGGACCGCTACGATTTAAACCGCTCAGTTGCTCCATTTGTTGGATTCATCGACTTATTGACGAACTGGTATATTCGCCGAAGTAGAAGGCGTTTCTGGAAAGCAGGACATGGAGAAGATAAAAGAGAAGCATACGCCACACTTTATACGGTCTTGTTTGATTTCAGCAAAGTGATCGCACCCTTCATTCCTTATATAGCAGAGGGAATATTTCGTACACTTCGCCATGAGGTTGATCATGAAAGTGTCCACCTTGCATTGTTTCCTGAAGAGAATTCTAAATTCCGGGACATTGATCTGGAAGAACATATGGACTTAGTTCTTTCTGCTGTTACAATGGGTCGTGCACTTAGGGCAAAGCATCAGTTGAAAATAAGGCAACCTCTGCCAAAAATTTTTCTAGTAACTCGTGATTCAGAAGCAAAAAATGTTTTGCATGAGCTTTCAGAACTCATCATGGACGAACTTAATATAAAAGCAGTCTCTATTACTCCCAATGAAGAAGAATTAGTCAATTTAAAATCCAAGGCTAATTATAAAACTTTGGGAAGAAAACTTGGAAGTAAAATGAAAATAGCTGCTAAATCTATAGAAGAACTGAATCTCGAACAAATCAAGAGCATTCAGAATGGAGAAAATATTTCAATAATGATTGATGGTGATAAGCTTGAATTAACTTCGGAAGATATCTTAATACATAGAGAAGAAAAAAAGGGACTGCTCGTTGAAACTGACAACCTAATGACAGTAGCTTTAGATACGAAATTGAGTCCGGATTTAATACAGGAAGGATTTGCCAGAGAATTCGTGAACAAAGTCCAGAATATGCGTAAAGAAATGGATCTTGATGTGATGGATCGCATTCACATAGTATATAATGCTTCATCAGAACTGAAAACTGCATTGGGAAACTACTCTGATTTCATATGCAATGAGACCCTTGCATTCAACATGGAATTAAAAGAGGTTTCAGATAGCATTACATGGGTCTTAAATGGTGAGCCTTGCAAAATTAAGGTTGAACATGAAATTTAAATTTTTTCTTATGTATTTTTCAAAGGAGCGAATTCAATCAACTCTGATCCTTTTTGAACAAGGTCGCCTTGATGGAATAATATTTTTAATACAATACCATCTGAAGGAGCAACAATAGCATGCTCCATTTTCATGGCTTCAACTACTAATAACTTCTGGCCTCGGCTTACCCTTTCACCTTCTTCAACAAGTACACGAATTAAGTTACCAGGCATTGGCGCAAAAAGTTTTAATTCTTGATTTTCTTCCTTCTTTTCAAAATATAGTGAATCGACTCGTCTGAAAGTTTCACGCCCATGGCCATGAACTGCCACCAGTTGACTTTCATGGTGAAGTACTAGTACTTTATTTCCAAAATCACTCTTTTTTGGTTCATCCCATTTAAGTTCAAGCAAATTTCCAATTTGATAAACTGAGACAGAAATTTTTTTATTCGCATTCAAAATCTGGAAACTATTTACATTTGCAGAAATCTGTATTTCTTTAACCTCACCTTTATGATTTTTTAAATGGACTCGGAATGGCTCATTTACCCCTGCTCGCCAACTGCTCATGCTGTCCCAGGGGGATGTTGGGTCGGATGAAGTCAGTGCATTATTTTCAGCCTTTGCTGAATCTTCAATAAAACAGTAAACTGCAACTGTCCAAACAATCCATTCTTTTGAAAACTTTTCTCGCTCTAGCAGAGAATCAAGATTTGACTCAACAAACAGAGTGTCTTGTTGACTTTCTTCAAAATCTTCATCAAGAAATATAGACTGTAAAAAACCCAGATTAGTGTCTACACCAATTACAGCAGTTTGTTCAAGAGCATTTTGCATCGCTATAACAGCTTTTTTTCGCGTATCAGCATGAACTATCAACTTCGCTATCATTGAGTCATAGTTAATACTGATATAATCACCCTCTTCTACTCCTGAATCTATTCTTAATCTTGAAGATGAACTTTTGTCGGCCCTCTGGGATGTAGCTTGTTCTAATTGTATAGTTTCTGGTATAGCTATTTTTAGTAATTCACCCGTACTTGGCAGGAAACCTGTTGCAGGATTTTCTGCATAAATTCTGACCTCAATTGCATGTCCGATTTTATTAATTTTTGACTGAGTCAGATTAAGTTTTTCTCCGGCCGCAATCCGAANCTGTAATTCAACAAGATCAAGNCCNGTGATCATTTCTGTAACTGGATGTTCCACCTGCAAGCGNGTGTTCATTTCCATAAAGTAAAAGCTANTGTCATTNCCCATAATAAACTCAATCGTTCCAGCACCAGTGTATTTGACTGTTTTTGCGGCTATAACTGCAGCATCTGCCATTTGCTCTCGCATTTTATTATCAATCAGTAGTGACGGGGATTCTTCAACTATTTTCTGGTGACGGCGCTGGACTGAACAGTCACGTTCAAACAAGTGCACGATATTTCCATGCTGATCACCAAGTATCTGGAATTCTATATGGCGGGGCTTTTTAACAAAACACTCCAGCATGACACGAGAATCACCAAAGGCCTTAATTGCTTCATTTTCTACAGAAGCTAGAGCCGCGCCGAAATCTTCTTTTTTTTGTACAACTCTCATTCCTTTTCCACCTCCGCCGAGAACAGCTTTAACCATCAGCGGGTAGCCTATTTTTTCTGCTTCCGTAAGAAGACATTGCTTACTTTGCTCTTCGCCAAAATATCCGGGAACAACTGGAACACCTGCCTTCTCCATCACACTCTTAGCTTTGTGTTTTTCCCCCATTAATCTTATTGCTTCAGCCGATGGTCCGATAAATGTTATGCCTGAATTTAAGCATTTACTTGCAAATTCAGCGTTTTCTGACAGGAAACCATAACCAGGATGAATCGCTTCGCAACCTTTTTCCTTAGTTGCATCCAGTATTTTATTGATCCGCAGGTAAGACATAGCTGGTGCCGCCTCGCCAATAAAACATGATTCATCTGCCTCTTTGACGTGGAGTGCATCTGAATCTGCCTCTGAATAAACTGCAACAGTCCTGATTCCCATACGGNGACATGTGCNGATAATTCTTAAGGCTATCTCTCCNCGATTTGCAATTATTAGTATTTTNTTAAACATTACATTAAGTTTTTTTCGTAAATGAAAATAAGGCCCTCAATCAGCATTCATATAAGTTAGNCCATAATTTGTATGCCACTTTTTCTAGGATTAGGACAGCATTATAAACTCTTNATTCTTNCTTGATTAACTTTTTTCTAGATTTAAATTGTNACTATAAAATTTCTTATATCTTTGAAATCTGCAAGGAATGTTTTAATTACTGGTCCGGNGAAAGNCCAGTAATCTCCGTAAAATTAAGTNCTGGCTTTAGGATACTTAAGAAGAATACAATCTGGGNTGGGGTAGAAGATGAATTAATAATAACCAATATCCCATAAAAAAAGATTATGCTATTTTAGATGATCATANAAACTTGATTAAATCATNGGAAGTTAATTGTTCAAAAGGNAANAANCNTAAGAATTTAACTAATAATTAATTGAATGAGTAATCTAATTTTTCAAAACAGGGTTTCCATAAATTGTAGTTCGCTGTTTTGGAGTACGATCAACGTTATTAATTATTTTTTCCATTCTTGCGNGCGTCATTTCCTGACCGTGAATTGCCCCTGCCGCCCTAGTAATACTTTCATTCATTAGTGTCCCTCCTAAATCGTTGGCACCAGAATTGAGACACCCCTTTACTCCTTCAGGACCCATTTTTACCCAAGAAGTTTGAATGTTTTTAAAGTGTGGATGCAAAATAAGACGTGCNACAGCATGGACCAATACAGATTCACGGAAAGTTGGACCTTTTCTAGCTTTTCCTTTTAAGAATATCGGAGCCTCCATGTGAACAAAAGGTAAAGGTACAAATTCCGTGAAACCACCAGTTTCTCTTTGTAGCTCAATAAGTTTTAAAAAATGTCTGGCTACGTGCTTAGGTTTTTCGACATGACCGAACATTAAAGTTGAGGTTGTCTTAAAACCCAAATTGTGAGCATCTCTCATGACAGAAAGCCATTGCTTAGTGGTTAATTTATCTGGACAAATGATAGCTCGAACTTCGTCATCCAAAACTTCCGCCGCTGTTCCTGGNAATGAATCCAAACCTGCATCTCTTAAATTTAACAAAAAATCTTTAACTGTGATACCGAGTGTTTTTGCTCCTTGCCACACTTCCAGAGGGGAAAATGCATGAATGTGTATTTCAGGGACGTTTGATTTTATTGCCTTACAAATTTCAAGGTAAGTTTTACCAGAGTAATGAGGATGAATCCCACCTTGCAAACAGACCTCTGTTGCCCCAAGTTCCCAAGCCTCTTCTGAACGACTAATTATTTCATTAATATTTAAATCATAAGGTTTCCCACGTAAATTTTCTGACATTTTCCCTTTAGAAAATGCACAAAATCCGCAACGATATGTGCATATATTTGTATAGTTAATATTTCTGTTTATAGTATATGTGATAACATCTCCAATCACTTTTTTTCTTAGTTCATTAGCAGCATTGCAAACTTTATAAAAATCATCTCCTCTTGATGTAAGAAGCGTTTCTATTTCTTTTTCTGACCAATTTGTTTTAACTGAAACTTTTCCAAGAATTTCATCAACTTTATTTTCTATTGGAATCTTTTGTCGACCTATTTTTTTTGTGAAAATTTCTGGTGGCAAAACCTCTTTTCCTGCTGACCAAAAATTTTCTCTAGCAAATCCTTCCATATCTGATAGTTGAAGTACATTTGGGTAAATTGATCTTTCAAGCCAAGTATTNCCTCTGAGGACGTAATCTGGATAAATAGCTAACCTTTCGGTAAGTATTTTTTTTGTGCCTGAGGCNCCACTACTTTTAGAAGTTAAACTAGCAAGATCGGACAAATTTGGCCAAGGTGCTTCAGGATTAACAAAATCTGGGGTTACTGGAGAAATTCCTCCCCAGTCATTAATACCTGCATCTATTAATGCAGGTAATTCTCCTCTATAAAGATTCGGAGGAGCTTGGATATTCATGGTTGATCCAAAAATAATCCTAGCAATAGCAATAGTCCATACAAGTTCATTGATTCCTGGTTCATTAGCAAACTGCATTTTTGTCCCAGGTTTTGCCCGAAAATTCTGNATGATTATTTCCTGAATATGCCCATATTTTTCGTTTAATTTTCTTAATTCTAGCAAAGATTCAATACGCTCGGTTCGAGTTTCTCCAATACCTATTAATATCCCAGAAGTTAANGGTATTTTCTCTAAACCTGCGAGACGAATGGTTTCTAAACGAATAGCTGGAATTTTATCTTTAGAACCGTAGTGGGGGCCTCCTTTTCTAGTAAGTCTATTGGAAGAACTTTCTAACATCAGACCTTGAGAAACAGAAACTTCTCGTAATCTTTTTAAATCTCTTCTTGACATCGTTCCTGCGTTAATATGAGGTAAAAGACTACTTTCTGAAATTACAAGTTTCGCAATTTCTGTCAAATATGAAAGGGTCGTCTTATGTCCNAGTCTTTCTAGCTCTTCTTGCGCTGATCGATATCGTTTTTCTGGTTTTTCTCCCAAAGTGAACAATGCTTCTTTGCAACCNGATTTTTCACCTTGTTTTATNAATTCCATTACCTCATCTTTTGTCATATAATTTGTTTTTTGCTTTTTTGGTTTTTCTGCAAATGTACAGTAATGACAAAAATCTCTGCANAGTTTTGTGAGTGGAATAAAAATCTTGCGTGAGTAAGAGATAATATTTCGATGACCTTCATCTCTAAGAGAAGATGCTATATCCGTCAATTTTTTAATATCCTTGATTTTATAAAGCGCAAGAGCTTCTTCTTCAGTAGGACGTTTTTTAAGGAATTTATCCAAAGTAGTAATGCTTTCTAATGCTATTATGAGTGTTTTTTAAGAATTTTTTTTATTAGATAAAACAATTTTGACAATAAAAATATTAATTTTTTCTTATACTTTGTTTAAAATTTTTTCCAAAATGTTTTGCTCATTTAAGAAATTTTGAGCCTTTGTAAGAATAGGTTTTTTACAAAGCTCTTTCAAATCTGCTGGAGTATCTATATCCAAACCAATTCCTGAAAGAGGGATAGAATTTATTTTAAGCCCCAAACTCCTTGCTGTTTCTAGGTGCGGGAAGAAACTGTTTGGACCAAAAGATAGTGGCATCGCTGTAGGCGGTGATAAAGCTATACAGTTAGAACCTTTCTTATCTCTAGCTGGAACAATAGTCATCGTCGGTTCACTTTTATGGACATTAATCACCTTACTAATTTCATTTTCGTTAACTAGAGGAATATCTCCAGGCAACATTAACATATTTTTGACTCCATTTTTTTCTAGTGTTCTCGCTGATATTGAAATTGCACTTGTTTGTCCCTCGTCATTATGAGTGTTTAAAATTGTAACATCATATTTTTTTGCAATTTTAATTGCTTTTGTACATACCGTAGCTATAGAGACATTTTCTATCGCTGGTACATCTTTTAGTATTGTCAAGACATCCTCTAACATCATTGCAAAAAATTCGCTTCGTTGAACAGGACTAAGAACTGACTTTAAGCGGCATTTAGCATTATTAATTTTTTTTACAGGGATGACCACCCACATGATTAGTTGTTTTTTCGATTTTTTTTTGAAGATTTATAACATTGAGAAGAAAATTTTAATACTGTTTTAGCAAGTTCTATCTTTGTAGTCATATTATTCATAAGGATATTACAAACTTTTACTTTAATGTCCATTTCCTCAACTTCAGTTACAGATAATCTGTCTTCGTTGTCTATAACAAATCCATCAATAAAATCACTATAATAATTTGCAATTGAAATTGAAGAAACCCGATATCCTAGTTCATTTAGTTGTTTCGCGAGAGGACCTTTGATAGCGGAACTACCGATGATTGGAGAAACCGCAATTACAGGAGCGTGACTATTAATTAATCCCTCTCTTACTCCTTTAACAGAAAGTATAGGGTCAATACTGATAAAAGGATTTGAAGGACAGATAATAATAGCTTTTAAATTTGGTGATGTGTGTGCTTCCAA